>NC_023035.1:0-300000 GCF_000507245.1 Salinispira pacifica
ATGAGTGAATGGGATGATTATCGCTTGTTCTGGGAAGAAGCGGTAAAACAGATACAGGAGGAACTGACGGAACAGGAATTCAGCCTCTGGTTCAACAGGATGTCATACGCCAGTTCCCGACAGGACACCATTATTGTATCTGTTCCCTCTTCTTTTTATCGAGATCAGGTGAAATCCCGTTATCTGAGTCTGATTGAAAATAAACTCTACGAATTATCCGGCAGCCGCATTGCCATTGAATTTCAGGTGCAGGCGGTACCATCAAATTCTGCACCGGAAAAAAACCAGACCCGGAGCGTTTCCCCTTCCTCATCCCCCCGGGGAACATCCGGATCCCAGCCCCGGTCCGGAACTCAGAATCCTTCAGCTCCGGTGGCCAGACAGGAGCCGGCATACCGCAACCGCAGCTCCCATCACCCCTCTCTTAAAAGGGAATACACATTCGACAATTTTATCATCGGGGAAAATAATGCGTTTGCTGCTAATGCCGCCATGGCAATAGCCAAGAACCCCGGAACCGGATACAACCCCTGTCTGGTATACGGCGGTGTCGGTCTGGGTAAAACCCATCTTCTTCAGTCAATCGGGAACTCAGTGTACCAGGACTTCGGCGATTCCAAAATTATCTATGTGACCATGGAAAACTTCACCAACGAATTCATTCAGGCAATCCGTGAAAAAAAACAGCATATGTTCAAAAACAAGTACCGTCATGCTGACGTTCTTCTTATAGATGATATTCATTTTCTTCAGAAGAAACCTGAAACACAGGAGGAGCTGTTTCACACCTTTAATGCCCTGTACGATTCAAACAAGCAAATGGTGTTCACCTGTGACCGGCCGGTATCCGAACTGAAGGAAATAACCGACCGCCTGAGAAGCCGCTTTGAACGGGGTTTGAACGTGGATCTTCAGCCTCCAAGTTATGAGACACGCTACGCAATTCTGAAGAAGAAAATCGAGGCTGCGGGAGTACAGATCCCTGAAGAATCCATCAATCTGATCTGCGAAAATGTAACCACCAATGTACGGGATCTGGAGGCGGCTCTCACCAAGTTGATCGCCTACGCCGAGCTTGTAAACAAAAGCATCACCGTGGAAATAACAAAGCAGCAGCTCAAGGATTTCTTCTCTTCCCCCATTCAGAAAAACATCACCATTGCAGTAATTCAGAGAAATGTGGCCGAGTATTTCGGAGTTTCGGTTCAGGAACTGAAGAGTAAACGAAAAACCAAAACCATCGCTTTTCCGCGGCAGGTGGCCATGTATATTGCCCGGGATATTACCGAATACTCAACAACGGAAGTGGGGCTGGAATTCGGCGGAAGAGACCACACAACCGTTATGCATGCCTGCGACAGGATCAAGGAACGGATGAAAAGCGATCCATATTTGGTGGGACAGATCGACAGTTTAAAAAAAGCAATTCGTGAGGCAAGTAATAGAGCATAAAAAATAAACTGCTGTTACAATGTGAATTTATTGACAGTATCTGTGGAAAAACTACAGTATATGTGCAAATGTGGATGCTCCGGCAATATTGCCCATAGCTTATCCACAATGCTAAAAGGTGCCGGGATAAAGAGCTATGTGGTAAATTCACATTTCTACAGGCCCTACTACTATTACTACTAGAATTTATTAATAAGTATTTCTAGAGCTTGATACAAATAAGGAGCTTAATGATGAGATTTTCATGTGAGCGGGACAGCATTCTGAAGGAAATATCAATAGCCCAGGAAATAATATCTTCCCGCAACGCACTATCCATATTATCCAATGTGCTGCTTGAAGCGGAGGGCGACATTCTTCTCATCAGAGCCACGGATCTGAAGGTGAGCTTTGAAACACGGATCCCCGTTGAAGTTCATGAAGCCGGGAAAACGACAACGTTCTGCGAAAAGCTTTCAGGAATTCTGAAAACCCTTCCCAGCGGAGAAATCGAATTTTCCGAACAGGAAGGGGAGCGGTTCATCATAGCTCCAAGGTTCAAGAAAATCGACTTTCGTCTGAAAACCATGGCTGCGGATAAATACCCTGAAGTTCAGCGTGCCGATGAAGATGCGTTTTTTGAGGTCCCCCAGAAGGAATTCAACCAGATGATCAGTCAGACAATCTTTGCCGTCTCAGATGATGAAACCCGGTATTTCATGAACGGGGTGTATCTGGAAAACAGCGAAGGAAATCTGCTCATGGTGGCCACAGACGGAAAACGGCTTGCGTACATCCGCAAGGATACCGGAACCGAACTCCCGGATTTTTCACCGGTGATTATTCCTCCCAAGATTTTATCCCTGGTAAAAAAACTTTCTTCCGGCGAAGGAATGCTTTCCATGGCTCTAACCGAAAAGCACGTCTTCATGGAATTCGATAATCAGAAAATCAGTTCTGCTCTCATCGAAGGAACCTTTCCCAATTATCAGCGGGTTATTCCGGAAAACCAGGAGCACAGTCTCACGGTGAACCGCAATGAGCTGAATGAAGCTCTTCGCCGTGTTTCATTGATGGTTGAGCGTTCAAGAAGGGTCTATGTTGAACTATCGGAAAATCTGATGGTGCTTCGTTCTGATGAAAGTGATTTGGGAACAGCCAGAGAGGAAATTCCCTGCGATTTCAGCGGACCGGAAACGGTTATAGCCCTGAATTTCACCTACCTTTCGGATCCCCTGAGAGTGATTTCCGCTGAAGAAATTCTTGTTCAGTTTACCGAAACAACCAGAGCAATCAGTATCAATGCGGTGCCTGAAGAAGATTATTTTCACATAGTCATGCCCATGAATCTCAACGAATAACGGCACGGCATGCCCTTCAGAGAGATCCGCTTTTTTCAATTCAGAAACATACGCAATCAAAAAGTGCCTGTTCATTACGAACAGGTTTTTTTGTCGGGCCCAACGGCCAGGGAAAAACCAACTTTCTTGAAGCTCTCTACATGCTGGCCTACGGAAAAAGCTTTCGAAGCAACAGGGATGAACCGCTGGTCCGCAGAGGTGAGAAGGAAATGTCTCTCAGCGGATCCTTCAGCGCTGATCTGGAAAGTCCGGTTCAGGATGAAATTTCGGTGAAATACGTGGACCGCCAGAAAGAGATCCGGTTTAACGGATCCGCCGTGAAGGACCGGAAGCAGCTGGTTGAACTGCTGCCGGTGATTATCTTCGCCCATGATGATATTGCATTTGTGAAAGGCAGCCCGGATAATCAGAGATGGTTTTTTAATCAATGCCTGAGCACCTACCGGGTGGGGTTCATTGACAGCCTCAGAGCGTATTCAAAGCTGCTTCGAAACCGAAACCAGATTATTCGCGATGGAAACCTCGAACTTCTGGATGTGTTTAACCAGCAGATCTCTCTCAGCGGCCTTGAAATCCTTCAGGCCAGGAAAGACCTCATTCTGGAGTTTAATACCCTGTTCAGCCCCCTCTTCGCATCTGTGAGCGGAATCTCCACACCGCTCGAGATCGAATATCGGCCCTCATGGAAAATCGAAGAGGATCAGGGCCTGGAAAAGGTTTCCCGGGAGGTGATTTCGATCCTGGAATCCCGGCTGGAGACGGATATCCAGATGAAGACCACCACCTCGGGTCCCCACCGTGACCGGTTCATGTTTCGTCTGGGAGGCAGGGATTTTCTCCAGGAAGCCAGCACCGGTCAGGTAAGACTCATGAGCCTGCTGCTGCGAGCGGCCCAGGCACGGCTTTTCGCCAGAATGAGCGGAAGAAAACCGATCCTGCTCATAGACGATGTTCTCCTGGAGCTGGATGGAGAAAAACGGGGGAAATTCATGTCGGAGCTGCCGGAATATGATCAGGTTTTTTTTACCTTTCTTCCGGATGAACATATTGAAAAATATCGCAGAGGAAGGGGAATCGTATACAGAGTGGATTCGGGAGAGTATACTGAAATTACGGGATCGGAATAGAAAATATGAAAAAAGCTGACGAAATAATCAAAGCATTTATCCCGATGATCAATTCACGGGAAGGAGCTGATTATCTGGATCTTTTTTCCTCATGGTCCAGTATTCTGGGAGAAGGTCTGGAGGATATTGCGGCTCATACAGAACCCGTTGATATAAAAAACGGGGCATTAATTCTCTATGTGGATCATCCCGGCTGGATGCAGAAACTGGAGTTCCGGAAATCCAGACTGCTGAGAATTCTCAAAAAAAAGTATCCTGAACTGGGAATTCACTCGGTGTTTATTCAAAAAGTGAGCAATGAGCGCTTTCTTGAACGCAGGGAAGCCAGAATGATGGGAAATTCAGCGGCATCTGCATCTCCACCGGCATCCGGAACCCGGGAAAATCCAGCTCCCCGCCAACCGGAAAATACCGGACAAAGCAGGCAGGATGCAGAGCAGAAGGAAGAACAGGATACCGGCAATGAAGGGGCAGCAGCAGAAAAGTATGATCCCCGCTTCGCAGATACCCTTCGGAGATTCGCACAACTCAGTAAAAAAGCACCGAAGAAGTAATTGTCTAGCTCACAGATATTTGCAGGAATTGACACAGCAGACCGATAAATCTATACTACGCTACCCGAATATGTATCTCAAAAAATGATATATGCAATTAACGGTTTTGCCCTGAGGGCGGGATCAGTATAGGAGACAATTCATGAAACGAACGTATCAGCCAAGCCGCACCAAGCGGAATAGAAAGTTCGGCTTCAGAGAGCGGATGAAGACCAAAGCCGGTCGCACAGTTCTCAAGAGAAGACGGGCGAAGGGCCGGAAAAAACTCTCTGTTTCAGATGAGAAAAAACCTTACTAAAGGTGAAAGGATAAGAAGGCGCGGAGACATTAAAATGCTCTTTGCGTCTTCTTCCGTTTCAACCCGGGGGTTGAAAATTTTTTTTCGGGAAAATGACCAGGATATAACACGAATCCTGGTTACTCCCGGGCGTAAATACGGGAATGCCGTACAGCGCAATTATATTAAGAGGGTGGGAAAGGAAATATTCAGGGCTCAAAAAAGCCGGATGAAATCCGGATATGACGTTCTGTTTCTTTTTTACCCCGGCAGTTATACATACGACGATCGTGTTAATCAGGTGATCAGGCTGCTTTCAAAAACACCGGTTTTTCCCGTTGGGAACGCAAATATACCAAGCATATGAATCTGCGTGCGACGTGCAGGTTCCCGGTGTCCTAAATATCAGTTCATGGAATACATGTACAGAATAAAGGAACTAACATATGGATCGTAATACCCTGGTGGCGGTAATATTATCAACCATCGTCCTGGCAATAGGTTTCTATCTTCAAACGGCACTGTTTGCCCCTGAAGAGCCGCTTGAAGCAGCAGAAACTGCTGAGAATCTTCCTGCAGAAACTGAAACATCGGCAGATGATCCTTCACAGGATACGAATCAGCAAAATGCAGACGAAGCAGAAGATCCCGACTTCGGGGATGAAACTTCAACAGGATCGGAAATATCCGGCGAAGGATTTAACCTGAACGGACGGGAATTCATTGCTCTGGTTGAAGATGACCGGGAACCAGTGGAACGGACGGTTGAATATGTACAGGAAGATTTTATCCGGATTGTAATGGATACCCGGGGTGGAAATATTTCCGAAGTGTATCTTCTCAGCCATGAAGACCAGGGCGAGCCCCTGGAGTTCTTTTTCGGAGAAGCCCGGCATAAAGGACTCAATCTTCGACTGGGCGGTATAGACGGGCCGGTTCTGGATCCTGTGTTTTACTTCCGGCAGGGAAGTGCAGATAACAGTTATGAGTTCTACCGGCAAATAATTGTACCCGGACAGGAAGACGCCCCTTTTGAGATAATTAAGCGCTACACCTTTCTTCCCGATGAATATATGTTTGAGATGGAAGTGGAGCTGAGAAACTCGGTGAACCGGATCGTACCCCTGGATTACAACGGTACTTCCTACACTCTCTCCATCGGTCCTCAGATCGGACCGGAATTCCAGACCCTGTCCAATACGAGCCGAACGGATTTTCGGAAATACAGCTATCTAGACGGGGAGAAGCGAAAGGATATCCGGAATATTTCCGACGGGGAACGAAGAAACCTTGACACATATTCCCCCTGGGCTGCGGTGAACGGAAAATATTTCGTGGCAGTTGCGGTGCCGGGAAACACCGGATCGGATATTGTGTTCGGAGCAGAACCCACCGATGACGGAATTCAGGGAAGCCAGCTTCATCTTCTGCGGCCTGCAGTGGAGAGCAGCCGGGTTACTGACACATTCCGGTTTTACTTCGGTCCGAAATCCACCGACGTACTTCGATCGTATCAGAATGCCGATGACAACGGCTTCGGAATCCGGGAACTGAACATTGATGTACTCATGGAATCATCATGGATAGGCTGGCTGGAAAAGATCCTTAAAGGGATTATGAACTTCTTTTACGGTCTTATACCCAACTGGGGTGTATCCATTATCCTTCTGACCATCCTGGTGAAGGTTCTCCTCTACCCGCTGACCAGAAAAAGTTACGAATCCACTGCGAAAATGAAAGAGCTCTCACCGAAAATCGCTGCGATTAAAGAAAAATATCCTGATGATCAGCAGAAGCAGAACCAGGCAACAATGGAGCTTTACCAGAAGGAAAAAGTTAATCCTCTCGGGGGATGTCTGCCGATTTTGCTGCAGTTTCCTTTTTTCATCGCCATGTTCAGTCTTTTTAATAATCATTTCGACCTGCGGGGTGCAACGTTTATTCCCGGCTGGATAACCGACCTTTCCAGCCCCGAAGCAATTCTCAGTTTCGGTTTTTCCATTCCCCTGCTGAACTGGGATGCCCTGCGGCTTCTGCCTCTGATATTCCTGGGAACCCAGCTCCTGAGCGTAAAATTCACTCAGCCCGCAGATACAGGTCAAAGCAGCGGACAGATGAAGATGATGACAATGGGTATGCCTATTATGTTTTTCTTCATTATGTACAACATGCCTTCCGGACTTCTTGTGTACTGGATTTTCCAGAACATTATCACCACCGGACAGCAGTTCGCCTATAACTATTTCACACATAAGAAAAACACCCGGAAGGCATAAGCTTCCGGTTTAGGAGAATCCTATATGGTATATGAATTTGAAGGAAAAACAGAAAAAGAAGCCATGGATTTAGCAATCGGTGAACTGGGACTGGAACGGGATCAGTTCGATGTTGAAATTCTTGAGACGCAGAAAAGCGGGTTTCTGAACCTGCAGAAAAAAGTGGTGATCAGGGTTCATACCCATGATGACTCTTCCGGGGATCAGCGGGATCAGAGCGTTCCCCAGCGCAAACGGGCTTCATCACGCTATAATCCCAATCCGGAACCCGAGAATGATTTTGAACACGCACTGGTGGATTTTGTCCGGTCTATGGTTGAAAAGATGGGATATGAGGTCGAGGTCAGCATTTTGTACCGGGAAGATGACAAGATTGCCCTGAAACTGGATTCGGAACACAGCGGTATTCTCATCGGACGGAAAGGAAAGAATCTTGATGCACTGCAGTTGCTCGCCAATGTGATTGCCACCCGTCTCAGTGATGAGAATGTGAAGGTGATTGTAGATGCGGAAAACTATCGAAGCCGCAGAGAGGAAGCGCTTATACGGCTGGCACAAAAAGTCGGCGATCAGGTTCTGCGTACAAAAAAATCAAAGCTTCTGGAACCCATGAATCCTTTCGAGCGACGCCTCATCCATACCACTTTAAACGATATTGAGAACATCGAAACGGTGAGTGAAGGTGAAGGCCTGATCAAACAGGTGAGGGTTGTGTACAAAGGCTACAGATAATCACCGACTTCCAGTCGGAAAATTACTTTGCTGAAGAAAGCTGAAAAGGCCTCGGGAACACTCCCGGGGCCTTTTTATGTGGACAGCCTGTGGATAAACTCTTTATATTTTTCAGTGAAATGCCGGAAAAAGAAACACAGGATCAGAATTCTGATGAATAGATAGATATCTAATCAAATATAAACCAAATATATTATATAACTCCAATTTGAACCTGATTATTTTCTGAAAACAACCTGATAATTTCCGGTAGATAGAAGAATCTAACATACGCAGATTGGGAATGTATCGCAGCAATTGTGGATAACTTGTGGATACATTGCTCACAAAGGAATAATTTTCCTGCATGACGATTTGGGTGTATAGTTTAATATATGAAACAGAAAACAACGGTTTTACACTCCTGGCACAAGGCTCATGGCGGAAAGATGGTGGACTTCGCCGGATATGAAATGCCTGTCCAGTACGCTGCCGGTTCCAGGCAGGAACATCTTGCGGTGAGGCGAAGTGCGGGATTATTCGATATCAGCCATATGGGCCGGCTGTATGTGCGCTGTCGCGACAATGAGGACATTAAAGCATATGAGCGGCTTATCTCCTCGCATGTTTCCTCCATGGAAACTTCCACAGGAAGCTATGGTCTCCTTTGCCGTCACGATGGCGGAATTCTGGATGATATATTCCATTTCCGGCTGGAAGAGGACAGCTGGCTGCTGGTAGTGAATGCTGCGAATCATCAGAAGGATCTTGATTGGATACGAACAGAAGCTCCCGAATTACAGGTTGAAGACATAACCGGAAAAATAGGCATGCTGGCACTCCAGGGACCTGAAAGTCTGAAAATTCTTTCCCGTGCCGGATATGAGGAAAAGGTGAAATCCATTCCCCAGAGAAATCAGGTGTCCCGGGGGAATTTATTCGAAGACGGAATTTTCACCAGAACCGGATATACCGGAGAGGATGGAGTGGAAATATATGCTCCAACGGAAAAGATCGAACAGATTGCCGATGCATTGCTTCAAGCGGCAGAAAAAGAAAAAATCGAATGTCCGCCCTGTGGTCTTGCGGCCAGAGACAGTCTGAGATTTGAGCCGGGGTACCCCCTGTACGGTCATGAACTGACCGAGGAGATCACCCCCAGGGAAGCAACCATGAAATGGACCTGTAAACTCGATGACGGGGATCCCGATTTTATCGGCAAGGAAGCCATCAGGCAGCGGTATGCTGAAAACGATGACTTTCACCGGCTCCGGACCGTGAAAATGCTGGACCGGGGTATGCCCCGGCAGGATATGAAGGTTGTGGATGCACAGGGAAACGATATCGGCTGGGTAGCCAGCGGAATAGCCAGTCCAAGCCTGGACGGATTTTATGCGAATATCTTTATCCGAAAGAGTGCTTCGCAAACCGGAAATCGGGTATATATTGAAATACGCGGATCCCGAAAAGAGGCTGAAATCGTAAAGCGGCCTCTTTACCGGGTTCTGTAGAAAGTGACTTCACATACGGAACGGATACTGTCTGTAGCCGATAAATTCCGCATCTGCCACTTTTAGAGTCGTGCAGAGCATGCTAATGTTTCTTTGGAGGAATCATGAAATACGATAAAGCAGTGATGTATCAGAAGTCCCACGAGTGGGCCAGAAAAGACGGAAATACGGTTGTTGTAGGAATTTCCGATTATGCCCAGGACAGTCTGGGAGATGTGGTATTCGTTGAGCTTCCTGAGGTCGGTTCGAGCATGAGCCAGGGTGATGCGTTCGGTGTGGTTGAAAGTGTAAAGGCTGCAAGTGATGTATTTGTTCCGGTGAGCGGAGAAATTACTGAAGTAAACGAGGAACTCTCGGACAATCCTGAACTGATCAATGAAGATCCGTTCGGAAAAGGTTGGATTATTAAGATTCAGGCATCGGATGTTTCAGAACTTGATGGTTTAATGGATGCGGATGCATACGAGGAATACACCAAAGATTTGGATGACTAATGAATTTCAGTGGAAATGAAGCCCGAAGAGATGAGATTTTGTCTCATCTCGGGCATGTAAAAATATCGGATTTGTTTGCCCAGATTCCGAATAAACTGTTATATCCTGAAATCCCGCTGAATACGGGATTGGATGAGCATTCCCTGCGCAGACATTTTCAGGATTTATCCGATGCCAATGCCTCTGCTCTGGGAGGAATCCGGTTTCAGGGCGGTGGATTCTACACCCATTACATTCCTTCGGTTGTTGATTATGTCAGCTCCATGGGAAGCTTCACAACGGCGTACACTCCGTATCAGGCAGAAGTAAGTCAGGGTACGCTCCAGTCTCTTTTCGAATATCAGACATACATTTCGGAAATAACCGGTATGGAGAATGTGAATGCATCCCACTATGACGGAGCCACAGCCTATGCCGAAGCATTCCGGATGATGTACGAAGCGAATAAACGGAAAGGCGGACGAATTCTGGTCTATTCACAGATATCCCGGGAGTACCGTGAAATTCTGGATACCTATCTCCAATTTACCGACGCCGTTATCGAATACCGTGATCTGTTTGAGTCGGATGCGAACGCGGCTGAAATACAATTACCGGAAGACTGCGCAGCGCTAAGCGTGTCTCTTCCGGATTTTCATGGAAGGGTTGCTGATATCCGGAATCTTGCAGATCGCTGCAAAGAAGCGGGAATTTTGCTTCACATCCATGGGGATCCGCTTCTCCTGAGCGTTATCACCCCACCTGGCCAGCTGGGAGCGGATGTATATACCGGCGAAGGGCAGGTTCTGGGAATCCCGGTGAATCTGGGAGGACCCCATCTGGGTATTTTCGCCGTATCCGGAAAATTACTCAGAAAAATACCCGGCAGGATTGCCGGGGAAACAGTTGATAGTAACGGTAAACGGGGATTTGTTCTGGCTCTCAGCACCCGTGAGCAGCATATCCGCAGAGAACGGGCCAGCAGCAATATCTGCACCAACCAGGGCCTCATGGCCTTGAGAGCGCTGGTGTACATGTCAGCCATGGGCAGAGACGGTCTCCAGACCGTGGCAAGAAAATGCATACATAACGCCCATTACCTAATATCAGGTCTCAGAAAGCTGACAGGAATAGAGATTGACCAACCGGACGCCCTTCATTTCCGGGAGTTGCGTGTTACGTGTGATTATTCTGTGGATAAATTGATGAAATATGCTGAAAGCCAGGGGATAACTCCCGGAATTCCTGTGGATGAAAATTCCATACTTGTTTCCACCACAGAGATTCACGGAGAAGACGAGCTGGACAGACTGATCGAACTATTTAAAACCTTCGATCAACAGGAAGTATGATATGAACAATGACCAAAACACACAGCCCGCTGCCGATCCGGGACATATACCTCTTTTGTGGGAAAACATAGATACCAGCAGGAAAAACCAGTATATCAAACCTGTTGAGAATGAAAGGATGCCGGAAGCCTTTAAGGCTATGGCCAGGAAAGGTGCAGGGGGAAACACGCCATCCCTCCGTCTTCCCCAACACAACGAACTGTATATTGTCAGGCATTTCACCAGGCTGGCAGCCTCAAATTTCAGCATAGATTCAAACATGTATCCCCTGGGTTCCTGTACCATGAAATACAACCCCAGGGTGAACGATGCAGTTGCCTCTGCTGCAGGCTTTGCCTCAGTGCATCCTGCGGATGCCGAAAAAGCCCAGGGAAGCATGGAAGTGCTGTTTAATCTTCAACACCAGCTTGCCCAGCTAAGCGGATTTGATGCGGTTGCCCTCTCCCCTGCAGCTGGAGCTCAGGGTGAACTTACCGGGGTAATGATGATCAGAAAGTATCATGAGTCCCGGGGGGACTTCGGTCGAACCACGGTTCTGGTACCTGATACCGCCCACGGGACAAACCCTGCTACGGTGGCCATGTGCGGGATGAATGTACGAACCATTCCAAGCAATGAGGCCGGGCAGGTGGACCTTGCTGAGCTTGACGGTCTTCTGGATGAAAGCATTGCAGGAATGATGCTTACCAATCCCAATACGCTGGGAATTTTCGAGAAGGATGTTGTGGAAATCTGCTCCAGAGTTCATAAAGCCGGGGGACTGATGTACGGCGACGGAGCCAATTTTAACGCCATTGCAGGGATAGTCCGTCCTGCCGCCCTGGGATTTGATGTGATGCACTTCAACCTTCATAAAACCTTTGGAACCCCCCACGGCGGGGGAGGACCGGGAGCGGGACCGGTGGGCTGCACTTGGGAATTGCAGGAGTTTTTACCCGGACCTCTTATCCGGAAAGACAAAGACCGATATGCAGCCTATACACCCGGGAAAAGCATCGGAAAGCTGAAAACAGGATTTGGAAATTTCGGGATTCTTCTGAGGTCCTATGCATATATCACGGGACACGGCATCGACGGTATTACCACCAACAGCGAGATGGCCGTTCTGAAGGCAAACTATCTGCGGAATTTGCTGGCAAAATATCTTCCTGCGCACCACGGCACCCCAAGCATGCATGAATTTGTTGCTTCCAATCCGTTGAAGAACGGGGTGAGCACCATGGATATTGCGAAAATGCTTCTGGACAGAGGATTTCATGCCCCCACAGTCTACTTCCCCCTTACGGTGAAGGAGGCGTTGATGATTGAACCCACCGAAAGCGAAAGTTTCGAGGAGATTGAGGCCTTTGCTCAGGCCCTTATGGAAATTCTCGATACAGCGGAAAAGGATCCTGAAGCTGCCCACCGGGCACCGGAAACGACCCGGCTGGGCCGCCTGGATGAGGTAGCCGCGAACCGCAAACCAGTTCTTCACCACAAACTCTGAACCAAAGAGAAAAAGAGAAATAGTTGTATAAGCTTGATCTGAATAATTGATCCGGGCGGCAGGTTGAACTGCCGCCCGTCTTGTATGCCAGGTGCAAGATGTGAATTGGGCAAAAAAAAACGCAGACGGTGTACCAAGCCGTCTGCGCCATACCAGAAACCACGAAATTGACGAGGATCACAAAGAATCTTGTGTATCCATAGTCACTTTAGGAGACTTACAAACAAGAATATATAATACCTGAGTCTAAGCGTCAACTATTTTTAAAAAGTTTCTTAAAATCCCCGGGTATAATTTCATGTTGTACATGGAATGCTGCGGGTTTCACTTTTGCCTTCCGCGGTTTTCGCTCAAGCGTGGATGTTAATCCCGGTCGATACTGAATGCCGGCCGGGCATACCAGCCCGAATTAACAACTGGATATGGCAGCCGGAAACAATTGTCAGTCACCAGAGCCGGACATTACAATTGACAATCCCGGGGAAACTCCATAATTTACCTACCATACGAAAGACGCAGCTCAGCTGAAGAAACACGATAGATGACTCAGCCTCGGTGCTTTACGGAACTCCGCCGGAAGGCTGGCATGTAATACAATCTGAGAGAAGTCAATTATCATACAAGGAGCATACATGCCCGAACGACATATTCCCCTGAACAGGGATGAACTGGAAAACCTGACAGAGAAGTATCCAACTCCGTTTTATCTTTACGATGAAAAGGCAATCAGGAAAAATGCCGCATATATGAACGAAAGCTTCAAATGGGTTCCCGGCGGATATAAAAACTATTATGCAGTGAAAGCCCTGCCCAATCCTTACGTATTGGAGTTTATCCGCGAAGAGGGAATGGGTTTTGACTGCAGTTCCAAAGCAGAGCTGCTCCTTGCGGAGAAGCTGGGTGTCCGGGGTGAAGAAATTATGTTCACCTCCAATGATACTCCCGCGGAAGAGTATCAGAAGGCCATGGATCTGGGTGCCATCATCAATCTGGATGATATTTCCCACATTGATTATCTCAACGAACACTGCGGTATGCCCGAGCTTATCTGTTTCAGGTATAATCCCGGACCGCTGAAGAAGGGAAATGCCATTATCGGCAAACCCGAGGAAGCAAAGTACGGTCTTACCAGAGATCAGCTGTTCGAAGCCTATGAACAGGCGAGGTCCCTTGGGGCAAAGCGGTTTGGTCTTCATACCATGGTTGCAAGTAATGAACTGGATCCGGATTACTTCATTGAAACTGCCCGTATGCTCTTTGAACTGGTTGTCGAGTTGCGGGAAAAACTGGATATACAGATCGAGTTTGTGAACCTGGGCGGCGGCATCGGCATACCCTACAATCCCGGCGAAAACCCTGTGGATCTGGAGAAGGTATCCCGGGGCGTAAAGAAGCACTACGACGAAATTATCGTTCCGGGAAACGCACATCCTCTGAACATAGTCACCGAAAACGGTAGGGTGGTTACCGGACCCTACGGGTATCTTGTTACCCGGGTGATCCATGAAAAACACACCTACAAGGATTATGTGGGAACCGATGCGAGCATGGCCAATCTCATGCGGCCGGGAATGTACGGGGCACATCATGAAATTACTGTGCCGGGCAAAAACGGTGCTGCTGAAAAAACCTATGATGTTACCGGATCTCTCTGTGAAAATAACGATAAATTTGCCATAGACCGAAGACTGCCGGAAATAGAGGTGGGGGACCTCCTGGTAATCCATGATGGCGGAGCTCACGGACATTCCATGGGATTCAATTACAACGGAAAACTGCGATGCGCTGAAATTCTTCTCAAGGCCGACGGCAGCACCAGACAGATCAGAAGGGCTGAGAATTATGATGACCTGTTTGCAACTCTGGACTTCTCCGGGTTAGAATCATAGGCAAAACAGCCGTATTTCATAGGAAACAGGAACATGCGCATAGAAATCTCGTACCGACCGGAGTTCGATGACGGGAAGGTCCGGAAGATCCTCAGAGGTCTGGAGACGGAACTTTCAGAGCAAATTGCAGATTTACGGATAGTGGATGTATATCTGCTGGAAGAACGCCTGAAAAATCAGGCCGGGGAAATTACCCGTCTGTTTCTTGATCCTGTTTCCCAGCAGGCTGAAGTCCGGCTGACCCAGGAAGATCCAGGGCTGATTGACGGCGATTGGGGACGCAAGGCTGCACCCTCCTGGGATCTTATGGTTGAGATCAGTTATAAGCCGGGAGTTACCGATCCGGTCGCCGTTACGGCCTGGGAGGCTCTGGAGCTGGAACTGGACGGTGAACGACCCGGGGTTTCCCGGGATAATACAGATGATGCCCCGCTGAGGGTACAGACTGCCCGGCAGTTGGTGTTCACCTTTTCCAAGGAACTGGACGAAGAGACCAAACGTCGTATCGGGGAAACCCTGCTCCCCGGTCTGTCCAACCCTCTCATTCAGAAACAGCTTTCCATGTATTCAGATGAGTATTCCCGTGGAACGCGCTTTCCCCTTCTGTATCCCTTTGTAGCTGATACGGAAGTGCCGGCGGTACAGTATTTTCCCATTGCCCGTATGAATGATGAGCAGCTGGTGGCCCTGAGCAGGGAACGGCTTCTTGCCCTCAGTCTGGATGAGATGCGGGTGATCCGGGAAGAATTTTCCCGCCCCGGGCAGATTGCCGCCCGGAAAAAGCGCGGTATTTCCACTGATATCAGCGACATAGAACTTGAAATGCTTGCTCAGACCTGGAGCGAACACTGCAAACATAAAATTTTCCAGGCCCGAATAGACTACCGGGATGAGAACGGCAAATCCACAACCATTGACGGATTATTTAAATCCTACATCCAGGCTACCACCGACGCCCTGAGTGCGTCCCGGCCGGATCTGCGCTCGGTTTTCCATGATAACAGCGGAGTAGTGGATTTTGATGAAGAACATGTTGTGTGTTTCAAGGCGGAAACCCACAACAGCCCCTCGGCCCTGGACCCCTACGGCGGAGCGATAACGGGAATTGTGGGTGTAAACCGGGATATTATGGGAACCGGCAAGGGTGCAAAACCGATCTTCAATACAAATGTGCTCTGCTTTGGTCATCCCCATACCGCCCCGGAGGAGATACCCCGGGGACTTCTTCATCCGAAAAAGGTGATGTCGGGAGTTCATGAAGGAATAATCGACGGGGGAAACCAGAGCGGAATCCCCACTGTTGCCGGGGCATTTCTCTTTGATGATTCCTACCTGGGAAAACCGCTGGTATTTTGCGGAACCGGCGGCATAATGCCCCGGAAGGTTCTGGGAGAAGAAAGCTGGCTTCAGCATGTGGACTCTGGCGATCTGGCGGTAATGCTGGGCGGCCGCATCGGTAAGGATGGAATTCACGGTGCAACCTTCAGCTCCCTTGCCCTGGACGAGGATTCACCCACATCGGCGGTACAAATCGGAGACCCCATAACCCAGCGGAAAATGCTGGATTTCCTCCTTGAAGCCCGGGACAAAGGTCTGTACAAGGGAATTACTGATAACGGAGCCGGAGGATTATCATCCAGTCTGGGAGAGATGGCTGAATTCTCCAACGGTATTCGGGTGGATTTGGATAAAGCACCACTTAAGTATGCAGGCCTTGCGCCCTGGGAAATATGGGTTTCAGAAAGCCAGGAGCGTATGAGCCTGAGCGTAGCTCCGGATACATGGGAGGCCTTTCACGAACTTGCCCGGAGACGGGGCGTGGAGGCAACGGTTGTTGGGGAGTTCACCTCTTCCGGATTTGTGGAACTGGTATACCGGAATGAGACGCTCGGGCTGCTGCCCCTTGAATTTGTTCACAACGGGCTGCCGGTCATGGAGCTCTCGGCCTCCTGGATTGAACCGGAAAAAAGAAGGCCGGAATCTCAGGCCCGGGCTTACATCCGGGTACAGGCCGGACACTGGAACAGCGAGGAGTTTATGACAGCCCGGCTTTTCGAACTCCTTTCCGAGCCCAATATCCGTTCAAAGGAAGACCTGGTTCGCCAGTATGATCATGAAGTTCAGGGGCAGTCGGTGATCAAGCCGTTCACCGGAGTCCGATCCGATGCACCCACCGACGGCGGTCTGATCCGCCCGGTTGCCGAGTCATCCCAGGGGCTGACGGTTACCCATGGGGTGTGTCCAAGGATGTCGGAGGCGGATACGTACCAGATGGCCGTTCACGCAGTGGATGAGGCATACAGGGCGCACATCGCCATGGGCGGAGATCCTGACAGGGCATCCGCGCTGGATAATTTCTGCTGGCCTGACCCGGTGCAGTCGGATTACACCCCTGACGGAGAGTACAAACTTGCACAGCTGGTACGGGCAAATCAGGGGCTGAAAGATGCCTGCATGGAGTATAATCTTCCCCTGATTTCCGGTAAGGATTCCATGAAAAACGACGCGGTTCTGGGAGGAAAAAAGGTATCGGTTCTGCCTACTCTGCTGGTGAGCCTCTTGGGCATTCATGGCGATGTGGAAAAAGCAACCGACCAAAGCTTCGCCAGTGAAGGGGATGAAGTATATCTCCTGGGGTCGGCGGAGTACCGCCTGGGAGGCAGTTATTTTGAAAAGCTGGAAGGAAATCAGCTAGGTGCAACTCCGCAGATTGATCTCAAAGGCAACAGAACCCGGTACGAGGCGATTCATGCCGGAATTCAGAGCCAACTCTTTTCTTCCATCCACGATATTTCCGACGGCGGTCTGGCCGTGGCATTGTCTGAATGCTGCATCGGCGGCAGGATGGGCGCACGAATAGAGATTTCCGGACTGCGGGCCATATCCCCCTTGGAAACTACAGACGGATCGGAAAGGCTGACAGCAGCTGCCCTGCTGTTTTCCGAAGGCGGCGGGCGCTTTGTTGTATCGGTTCCCCCCGGCAGAAAAGAAACCTTCAAATCCCTCTTTCCGGAAGCAGAGCGCATTTTTCTGGGTGTAACCGGGGGGGAAAACCTGGAAATCAGAGACGGCGGAGAAGCAGCCATTAATGTACCGGTGGAGCGGCTGGTGGAATCATTCACCACCCCGTGGTAATCGGTGAAGCGGGAAAAAGGAGCAGAGCAGGTGATCGCAATACTGACCGGATATGGAATTAATGCCGATAAGGAGCTGGGAGAAGCATTTACGGCAGCGGGAGGCAGTGTGGAATTTGTACACCTCCGTGATCTGATTGATGACCCTTCAATGCTGGAATCTTTCCGGATTCTTGCTTTTCCCGGAGGTTTCAGTTTCGGGGATCATATCGGCTCGGGAACAATACTCGGGCATATGGTGAAAAATCATCTGCAGGATGCCATTAATCAGCTGATACAGCGGGACGGTCTTGTTCTGGGAATATGCAACGGCTTTCAAACCCTGGTGAAAATGGGGCTTTTGCCCAATACACAGGGAGACTGGAGCAATGAAGCAAGTCTGATTTCCAATGAAAGCGGGCTGTTTATTGATGACTGGGTTGGGCTGACCGTCAATACCTTGAATCCGTCACCCTGGATCCGAAATATGCCCGATTTTGACTGTCCAATCCGTCACGGTGAAGGAAAATTCATCTATGCCGGAATGAACGCCGAATTGAAAGAGCTGCCGAAGGAGCTGGTGGCATTCCGGTATCAGGATAATCCAAACGGATCTCAGGATGATATTGCAGGAATAACAGACCCCAGCGGGCGGGTACTGGGAATGATGCCCCATCCCGAAGCATTCATCCGGGGAGAGCAGCATCCCCGCCGCCTGAAGACCTCTCAGGGAGCCGGGCTCTCCCTTTTCAGAAACGCAGTAGCCTATGTTTCTTCGGATAAATAGCCTGAATTCCCGATTGGATTTTCATCTTCTAAAGTGTACTTTATAGGTATATGAAAAACATTATGCTTGTTGAAGCGGAAATATGGACAGTAGCCAGAACTGAAAAGGGCAATGCAGTACTTGTTAAGCCTCTGGATGCCGAACGGGCCGTGCCCATTTTTATCGGTCAGCTTGAAGCCCAATCTATTCTCATAGGATTGGGAAAGGTACCCATGCCCCGACCTCTTACCCATGATCTGCTGCTTAACATTGTGGAAAAAATGCATATGTCCGTGGAACGGATAGAAATCAACGATCTGAAAGATGCAACCTTCTATTCCCGCATTATTGCGAAGCAGGGTATGAAAAAGTTTGTTTTTGACTCACGTCCTTCTGATGCCATGGCCCTTGCTACCAGAGTGAAATGTCCTGTGTATATCGCCGAATACATCATTGATGAAGCAAGCATACCCTTATCCATGATCAGCGATGCCGACCAGATGACCCAATCAGTGAATCAGAGTGTTCTTGAAGAGCTCCAGCGGGCACTGGATTCTGCGGTGGAAGAGGAAAATTACGAGGAGGCTGCACGAATCAGGGACAGAATACGGGAGGTGGAGGAAGAAAAGCAGGAAGGCACGTCAGAAGAAAAGTCTGCCCCCCAACCCACCCTGGATGAGGATGTGGAGTTCAATGTTTTTGAGGAGTCCGAAGATTTCATAGATGATGAACTGGAAGCAGAAACGGATATCGACCCTGAAACATCCCTGAAAGCAGATTCTGAAGATGATGCGGATGAATCGGATGATCCGGATAATGAACAGGATGATGATATTGAATCCTGACGTGTCTAAGCCTGACGTGTCTAAGCCTGACGTGTCTAATCCTGACGTGTCTAATCCTGACGTTCCTGATCCTGACCGGCGGCGTGAATAAACCTCCGGATATGAACAAGGGACTGCCTGGCTTCCGTCAGACGTATTTCCTCCAGAAGATGCCGGGAGAACAGGGATTCCTCAAATCCTGATGCGATGGATTGTACAGCCGAAAACAGATTGCTGTTACTGCCGTCATCCGGTCGCTGGAGGCTCAGCGTCAGAAAAAGTGTCTGAATATTTTCTGCTATCTCGCTGATTGTATTACTGGGCCGTATCTCCAGCCCCAGAGCTCCGCATTCAAGGACCATTTCCTGAAAGAGATCTGAAAAACCGGAAATCTCTCTGCGTTTTTCCTTGCTTCTTCCGCTGACTTCCCGCTCTGCCACCAACTCCCGAAGAAGTTTCTTCTGTTCCGATTCAGACTGCTTTCGTCCAGGTCCTTCACGTTTATTGAAAAGGGAAGCAAGTCCGGTAAAAATATTTTTCAGAGCCTGGAACGGCAGGATAAAAACAGAAACGATGTTCCTGCCGAAGTCTCCCAGCCACAGCCTTCCGAGTCGGAGAAAGATGGACAAAAAATTCTTTACTCCTTTTGAGCGAAGAAGCTTCTTAACCAGCCTGGGTATTTCTGGATCTTTGAAAAGGGGAAGTATTGCCACGTAGAACAGCAGTCCCAGCCCCAAAGCTATGAGAATGTTATCCAGAAGTGCGGCAGCAAATTGTCCGTTGGCGTTGGCGGGCCGGGAGGTGAATTCCTCCCAGCTTTCCGCACCGCTTCGCATGAGCTGATTTTTGATGAACTCGATGCTTTCCACTTGACTGGAAGGATTATCTATCTGGAACATCTCAAAAATGTTAACAAGAAACTGATAGAGCGCTGCAGGAGGTACAATGCTGCGGTTTGCAGATAAGGGCAGGGCAATCAGGCCGGCAAAAAGAATAATGCCGAATATCAGTGTGCTCCGCAGCCGCCTTTGGGCATCTGTGGGCAGCGCGCCGTAGGCCAGATAACTGTGATCCTGGGCGTACATTCTGGTGATTGCGGCAAGGTACAGCTGTCCGGAAATGCTGAGTATCGAAATGATGACGACCATCAATGAGGCTTGAGGAATTTCACTCCAGTACATCAGCATGAGAAGGGCGGTGAGCACCAGGCGGAAAGAAGCGGAGCGTCGGCTGGCCATCATTTGGGAGTAGGATGCCTGAACCAGGAGCTGGTCATCCTGGAGAAGCCGGGTAATTTCCTTTCCGGTTTTCCCGTCCAGCAGTCTGCTTATCTCCAGTCTGCTGAGCAACCCCTGCAATGCAGAGCTCTGGGAGAACCAGAACATCAAACCCCAAATTATGAGGAACCCCGAACTGCCGTCTGGTACCAGAAGACGGCGAATCACTCCCGCAGCGGTGAACACCCTGGTATCGACCCCCGACAACTCTCCGGGGGACGGCAGCAGCAGAAAAAGCAGGTTGGCTGCAACTGAGAAAAGATACAGGAATATGAGAACCAGACCGATTTCCCGGATTTTCCCCGATGAATAATTCCTTGTACCGCGGCTGAACACTGCGATGCTGTAGTCTTCCAGCCCCAGTAACAGAGCGAGAAGCAGGGTCAACGGCATGCTCACCCGCAGGGGGAAATCGAAAAGGACGGAAAATTCCGCCAGAATTCCTGCTGCCAGGAGATACATTGAGGACGTTGACCAGAACGTGATAAACAGGAAGGGGAGGCTGATCCGTATTCGGCTGCTTCGGACCGATTCATCTGCAATGCTACTCAAACATTTCCTCCCCGTATTCCCGTATTCCGAAGATGCTCATCCGGGAAAATGCCGGTTTGTAGCGGGGGGTGACAAAATTCTCCCTGTGCACCCGGTCCTCAAGACACCAGTAATCGAAGGGGCTTCCCTGGGGAAGCAGTGAGGCAATGCTCACATATTCCTTTTCCGGTATGGGAGGTGAGATCAGGATTACACGTTCCCCCTGGGTGAAGCTGAGATTGCTGATAAGGATTTGAGCATCCGGACCATCACCGTCTACGGGTCCATCAAGACCCGCCAGGTACTCAAGGATACCGGCTGTCTGGTTTCGGGCCCGGGGAAAGAGCATACCGCTGCCGCTTATGACCAGACGAAATTCCTGGTTGAGCTCCTCCCAATGCCGACAGGCGCTTGCCCCTGCTTCAATAATCCGTTCAAAATTTCTGTACTGGGAGTTCCCCTGAAATGCAGCTGCGGAAATGTTCAGAATGATGGTAACCGGAGCGGACATGGTGGAGCTGTACTCCATCACCTGGAGAATACCGGTTTTCGCACTGGCCTTCCAGTGAATACGCCGGGGGTCGTCTCCGGAAACATACTCCCGCAGACTCCGGTAGCGGCCGGGATCTTCATACATGCGGTTTTGTATGCTGATTTCCCCCAGGGGAAGCCCCTGTCGAAGAAGATATTCCAGGGGATAGACTCTGGGGAGAACCAGGAGGTCCAGCTCCTTCCCTGTGATCATTCTGGTGGGAAACAGGCCCAGGGGGTCACAGAAAAATATCTCACCCGGACCGATCCGGTAGCGTCCACGGCGCTCGGATTTTACGCGATAACTCAACTCCGCACTACCCTGTGACGGCAGGGTGTACACGCCAATCTGATCGCCGATAACTGACATTCCTCCTGCATCGTCTGCAATGAGGACCGAAGGCACTCTGAAAGGCAGCGGGTTGAAAATACGGATCCTGATGCTCATGGGGGTGAGGCGGAAGGTTCGGGGACTGAGATCCAGGCGCTGGACCGTCAGGGATTTTCTGAGCAGGCGTACATAGAGATAACTGAAAATGATCGTTATGATCATTGTAAGCGCCAGCCATTGAAGCGCAGCTATGGGAAAGAACAGAATAATGAATGAACCGGCCAGCACCGGAGGCAGCCAGGAGATCATATCAGTTCCCGCTGTTTTCCGAGGAGGGGGCTTCAACGCTCTCCAGGATCTCCTCAAGAACACCGGCTGCGGTAAGATTCCGCATCCGGGATTCAGGTTTCAGGATGATTCTCTGGGAGAACACCGATGCAAACAGGGATTTTACATCGTCGGGGATAACGTAGTCCCTGCCTTTAATGGCGGCCAATGCCTGGGAAGACCGTGACAGACTGAGACTTCCCCGGGGGCTTACTCCCATTTTCAGGGCAGAATGGTTTCGGGTAGCCTCGCTGAGATCAAGAATGTAATCCAGAATGGACTTTTCCATGTGAATATTCAGGATATTCATGCGGTGTTTCAGTACATCTTCGTTTCCTGACACAGCTTGAAGCTGCTCCACAGGATGACGGGCCTGCCGCTGACCGAGAATTATTGCGCTTTCACTGTTCCTGTCCGGATACCCGATCCCCAGGCTCATAAGAAACCTGTCCCTCTGGGCTTCCGGCAGGGGAAAGGTTCCTTCAAAGTCTATGGGATTCTCGGTGGCGATGAGCATGAAGGGTTCGGGTAGGGGAATGGTTTTACCGTCTATGGATATTTGAAACTCAGCCATGGCTTCAAGAAGGGCGCTCTGGGTCCGGGGTGTGGCCCGGTTGATCTCATCCACCAGAACGATGTTGGATAAAATAGGTCCCCGTTTATATTTGAAGGTTTTGCTTTCAGGCTGATACACGGTTACGCCCAGAATATCGCTGGGGAGAAGATCCGGAGTAGCCTGAATACGGGAGAATTTTCCGCCCAGGGCAGTTGAAATTGCCCGGGCCAGGATGGTTTTTCCCACACCGGGAATATCTTCCAGAAGCACATGCCCGCCTGACAGCACTGCCACGAGTATTTTCTGAATTACTTCGGGTTTGCCGATAAAGGCTTTCTGCACTTCCTGAAGTACAGAATCCGCCCATTGCTTTATCTCTCCGCTGTGGATGTTTCCGGATGATTCTCTCATTAGCGATTCCTTTCAGAGGGTTTTGGCCGGGTATTAATCAGCTGATACTCCGGATTCAGAGTCTTCCAGGGAAATACGGGCAGCCTGCTGAATCCTGGAGCGTACCGCCTCCCTGTCTACCATGTAGTATCTTCCCGAATTATTCCAAAGGGTGAATCCGTTTCCGCCGCCCTGGATTGTACCATGAAGTTGACGATCCATATATTCAAAATACTCTTCTTCCTCATAGCGAAGTTCACCGCCGATGAGAAATGCCTGCACATACTGCCGTATGAGTGCCCTGTCTCCGGTGATGGCCCGGGCTCGCCGGGTTCCTTCCTCATAGATCAGCTGTGCGCGGTCGAAATAGCTCAGTTCCGGGAAGAAGCTCCGGGGATAATGGCTGGGATACGACATGGGCGAAATTACATCTACATAATGGCTCATCACCTCGATATCCTGGCCTAAATAGCTCATTCTCGACCAGGCATTAAAGCCGAATACATCGGTACCGATGGGAATGGTCAATTGATCACGGGCTTCGGAAAGAAAGCGGGCAAGAATTCTCACCCGCTGGCTGTTTCTGTCCACATGCATGCGGCGGCCCTGATCGTCTTTCAGAAAGCGGGTTACAATATCTCCGGTCAATCCGTCGGAGGGAAAGCGGATGTAATCGAATTGAATTTCATCCACACCCAGGGACTCAAGTTCCCGGGCAAGCCGGATATTGTAGCTGCGGACAAACTCGGAATAGGGGTCCACCCAGTACTCCACCTGTTCTATCCGGGGTTCGGGATCGGGGTTTTCCTCAGTGGCTTCCTGTTCATAGCGGCGGTACACTCCCCAGGGTTCATCAAGACGGGAGTCCCACAGGGCGTAGGCGTTATTGTTGTAGGCATAGAGTGCCTTGTCCTTGAACACCACAAGTCTGGCGATAACGTAAATTCCTTTGCTGTGAAACGCCTGGATGAGCTCCTGTGCATCGAACAGGGGCCGGGCGGTTCCCGCATCCCGGACAACCGGGAGTTGACTGTTATAGCGAACCAGCCCCAGGTCGTCTTTGAAATCCACCACCACTGAGTTGAAGCCGTGTTCCACTGCGTAGTTCACGTATTCATCCAGCCGTGAGGACGCCTGATAGGCGCTGATGTAAAATCCGTATTTGTCCGACGCCGCCGCCCGGCGCTTCGCCCAGGCTTCGTCCCGTTCGAAGTTCTCCGGGAGTGGGGAGTTTTCTTCGGCCCGGGAAGGTATGGGCCATTCAGGCTGATACCCGGTTTCAACTGATGAATTCTCAGTGATACCGAAAGATCCGCTGTCCATGTTCAGCAGATACTGATTCCCGTTGAAGCCTGCCTGAATGAGCAGTTCATCATTTCCCGGGAGGAAGGCGAGTCCGGAAATTTCGTTGTAAAACCCTGTTCCCTGGTACAGCCCGTCCATTTCCGCCTGTGGGTCCATATCCTGCCAGGTTTCACCGCCGTCCCTGGATTCATACAGGCCGTAATAGCTGGTTCCGATTACGATATGCTCGGGATCCGCCGGATTCTGTGCGGCTGCGGTGATGTAGGTCGCATCGGAAAATTGTGCCCTGGGGTCAAGCTGCCTCCAGCTTTGCCCGGAATCGCTGCTCAGATACAGATACTCCCTGCCGGGATAGGCCAGAAAACGGGGGATATCCGCCGGGTCATCTCCGTTGTCGCCGGATCCGGGAAGATCGGACTGTTCGGAGGAATCCCCGGTTGCCCGAAGCTCTGAACCGGAAGTCGGGGGTGCAGCCGTATCGGCATAGGCACTTGTATTCAACAGACAGCCCTGAAGCAGCAGAACCGTCGGGATTAACAGCAGAAATTGATGTACTTTCATTATGTCAAGATTAGCAGAATTAATACGAGAACGGAAGCACTTTTAGCCCTCGATAGAATCCGGTCCTTCTGTTAGAATATACAGATTCACAAATGTTACCGAGGTAAATATGAATTTTTCCGGCTTTACCCGTTATAAAACGGGGATACTTGTCCCAGTTTTCTCCTTGAAAACCGCCAAATCCCAGGGGAGCGGCGATTTTCTCGATCTTCTTGAACTGGGGAAATGGTGTAAAAAAAGTGATCTGGATCTCATCCAGCTTCTTCCGGTGAACGATACCGGGGGAGATCCTTCTCCATACAGTGCATTGAGTGCATATGCCCTCCATCCGGTGTTTATCAGACTTAATACGGTTCCAGAGTACAATACCCTGGGAGATACTGCGAAAGCCGGGGTCGATAAGGGACTGAAGAAACTCAAGAGTTACGAAAAGCAGGAGCGGCTGGCATACCACGAAGTTCTGGAGAAAAAGCTTGAACTGCTGCATCTGATGTTTGCAGATCATAAGGAGTCCATTCTCAAGGACGGCGAACTGCAGAAATGGATCGGGGATAATCCCTGGGTGCAGGAATATGCCGTATTCAGAAGCATTAAGCAGCGGAATGAATTCCGTTCATGGCAGGAATGGCCGGAATATCAGGAAGTGACTCCGGAACAGATCGCCAGGCTCTGGTCTACGGACGATCTGTTCGATTCAACGCGCTTTTATGCCTGGGTTCAATACCGTCTGGAGGAGCAGTTTCTCGAAGCAGCCCGGGGTCTTGAAAAAATGGGGATCACCCTGAAGGGAGATATCCCCATTCTCATGAACGAGGACAGTGCAGATGTATGGGCCCACCGGGATATTTTTCAGCTTGAATCCAGGGCCGGCGCCCCGCCGGATATGTTTGCCGAACTGGGGCAGAACTGGGGATTTCCCGTGTATAACTGGGAAAATCTTGAGCAGAGAGATTACGACTGGTGGAAAATCAGGCTGAAGCAGGCGGACAAGTTTTATGAAGCCTACCGTATAGACCATGTTCTCGGCTTTTTCAGAATATGGACCGTGCCGGCCAGCCAGAAAGAAGGAATTCTTGGGTATTTCTCCCCTTCACGGCATATGCACCGTCACGACCTCCACAGCATCGGGTTCGACGACGGACGGATTAAGTGGCTTGCCCAGCCCCATATACGGGGACATCAGATTCAAAATGCCTTTGGCACCAAGTCACTGGAGGTGATCGCCCGCTGTTTCACCAAACTGGGAAATGAAGATCTGTATCTGTTCAAGGATGATATTTCCGGTGAAAAAGATATTTTATCCCAACCCTTCGATAACCATGTTATTCATCTCCTTCTGGAAATGTACCGGGACCGGGCATTAATTCAGGTGGGTGATGATGAGTTCTCCCCGGCCTGGACATTCCGATCATGCAGCAGATATCAGGATTTATTTGATAATGAAAAGCATGCCTTTGAAGAACTGGTCAGCAGAAAAGGCTGGGAAAGCGAACAGCTGTGGGAAAAACACGGAGAAAAACTTCTGGGTTTTATGCGGAATACAGTGGGAATGCTTACCTGTGCCGAGGACCTGGGGGTTGTACCCGATTGTGTGCCCAGAGTTCTTGAACGGTTGAGTATTCTTGGGCTGAAGGTTCCCCGCTGGGCCCGCCGCTGGGGTGAACCGGGAGATCCGTACATCCCCCATACCCAGTATCCATTCAATTCGGTGTGTGCGCCTTCCGTACATGACACATCAACCCTGAGGGAGTGGTGGGAATTTGAAGACGGCAAGGAAGAGTTCTGGATGAGTCTTGGACTGGAAGGTCCCTGTCCCCAGGATTACAGCAGCAACACTGCCGAAATGGTTATCAGGCGTCTTCTGGATACCTCCAGCGCCATTGCGGTGTTCCAGCTCCAGGATCTGTTCGCCATTTCCGATGATTACCGGGCTGATGATTCCCGGAATGAGCGCATAAATATTCCCGGAACGGTACAGGAGAGGAACTGGTCCTACCGAATTCCCATGAAACTGGAAAGTCTGGGAAAAGATACTGCGTTTTTGAAAAAAGTCTCCGATATGGTGGCTTCACGACGGAGCAGACCCCTGCCGGAATAACTCCGCACCGGAAGCGCATAAGCACACCCATCCCCAAAGCGACAAGTCCCCGGCATACCGCCGGGGATTTGCCGGATTTAAGGCAAATCCGTACCCGAAGATTGAAAAATCTAGGATACAATAAAGAATGAGGCGGGAAGCAATTCAAACTTGTGCCGAGCCTCAGCCATAAGATAAAATTTTTCCAGCGGCTGTGACCATCTGCCGGAGTCTCATGCGGATCGGTGGATTTCACGGCAAAGGAGAGCGCTCATGTCCGGTCTTAGAGAATTTCACATCAGAAAAGAAATTCGCGATACGCTATCTTTCGATGAAGGACTGTATTCATCCAGAGGTACGGCTGTGTTTGCGAATCTTCAGGGCGCAAGACGGTTTCACCGCAAGCTGATAGAGCATCTTTCTGACAGCGGAGAAAGTCTCCGTGCGGAAGATCTCTACGCCATGGGGCTGATTGACGAAGCCTTTCATGTGGTTCTTTTTCAGTACCGGAAAGATATCAGCTCCAATCTGATGTCCAGAATGTATGAGTATCTCTCCGGTGAAATAGGCAGAAACAGACTGGAAACCACTCTGGAAATGTTTCTTACCCGGTTTCCCACCCGCAGCATATATACCCGGGAAACGAACCCGACCCAGTATTTGAATTCAATGCATGATGGAGAAACCGGTACGGAAATTGCTCTGGAAGAACTGTTTCTTCTCTATCTGAGCAATGCGAACCCTGGCTATGCCGACGGAGAGCTTCTCATAAACGACCATGATCTCAATGAGCACAGCTCATACAGTGCAATTATCCAGGGAATCAGAAATTTTCTCTCAAAAGAGGCCGCCTACGGCCCTGATGCCCAGGACCTGTTTACCATGCTCCGTTCTCCGGCAAAGCTATTTCCCCAATCGCTTCAGCAGCAGCTTGAGTATATCCGGGACCGATGGGGATATCTTCTGGGTGACCTGTTTATGAAACTGCTCAGGGGAATAGATTTTCTGAAAGAGGTGAACAGCTTTTTCACCAACCAGGGTCTCCAGCCTGGAGCCGGCGGTTTCATGGATCCCTACAGTTTTGACGGAATGGAAGACTATGAGCGGTTCTCCGACGATTCGGAGTGGATGCCCAAGGTGGTTCTGCTGGCAAAGAGCACCCTGGTATGGCTGAGCCAGCTGAGCAGCTATTATTCCCGGGATATCAACCGGCTGGATCAGATTCCCGATGAGGAACTGGACAGGATAGCTTCCCGGGGGTTTAACGCTCTTTGGCTTATCGGCCTGTGGGAGCGGAGCGATGCGTCCCGGAAAATAAAGCATCAATGCGGAAATCCCGAGGCGGCTGCATCGGCCTACGCCCTGTATAATTCTGAAATCGCCGGAAATGTGGGAGGCTGGGATGCACTGAAACAGCTTCGGGACCGATGTGCACGCAGGGGCATCCGTCTTGCCTCGGATATGGTGCCCAATCATACGGGTATTGACAGCCAATGGATGCAGGAGCATCCGGACTGGTATCTTCAGCTTGATCATCCTCCCTACCCCAGTTACAGCTTCACCGGGGAGAACCTGTCATCCCGTGACGGTGTGGGAATTTACCTGGAAGACCATTACTACGATCAGAGTGACGCAGCCGTGGTCTTCAAGAGAATCGACTTCAATACTGGTCATACCCGTTACATTTATCACGGGAATGACGGTACCCACATGCCCTGGAACGATACCGCCCAGCTCAATTACCTCAAGGAAGAGGTGCGGGAAGCGGTAATCCAAACAATTCTCCATGTTGCAAGAAATTTCCCCATTATCCGCTTCGATGCCGCCATGACTCTGGCAAAGAAGCATATTCACCGCCTATGGTTTCCCGAGCCGGGAAGCGGAGGGGATATCGCCACCAGAGCCGAGTTCGGTATGACCTGGAGTCAGTTCAACGAACTGATGCCCCGGGAATTCTGGCGGGATGTTGTTGACAGGGTAAACCGGGAAGTCCCCGACACCCTTCTTCTGGCAGAAGCCTTCTGGATGATGGAGGGATATTTTGTCCGTACTCTGGGAATGCATCGGGTGTACAACTCCGCATTCATGAACATGCTGAAAAACGAAGAAAACGACAAGTATCGGAAAACCATTAAAAACACCATCGAATTCGATAAGGATATTCTCAAACGCTTTGTGAACTTCATGAATAATCCGGACGAAGATACCGCAGTCGCCCAGTTCGGAGACGGCGATAAATACTTCGGTGTGTGCACCATGATGGTGACCATGCCGGGACTTCCCATGTTCGGACACGGACAGGTTGAAGGGTTCACCGAGAAATACGGTATGGAGTATCAGCGTGCATATTACGATGAAACGCCAAGGGACGATCTTCTCCGGCGTCATGAACAGGAAATATTTCCCCTGATGAAAAAACGCTACCTGTTTTCCGGTGTTGAACACTTTTTTCTTTTCGATTTCAAGGATCACGGTAATATTAACGATAATGTTTTCGCATACAGCAATGCCAACGATCTCGAACGTGCGCTGGTGTTTTACAACAACGCATACGGCAGCAGCTCAGGGTATATCAATGAAACATCACCCTATGTTGAGAAGAGCATTGGTGGGCGAAAGGAAACCCTGCAGAAAACCCTGGGAGATGCATTGCGTCTGAGTAGGAACGAAGATTCCTGGTGCCTTTTCAGGGAATCCGGCAGCGGTCTCTGGTATATCAGGCATTCCCTGGACATCCATGAAAACGGCTTTCATCTCCATCTGAACGGATATGAAACCAGGGTATATCTGGATATTCATGAGGTCCGGGATAACGAATACGGACATTACCGGCAATTGCACGACAGACTTCAGGGAGAAGGTGTAAAGGATATCGGAACGGCCATCCGGCAGATCCTTCTCAAGCCGGTGTATGATGCCTTCATTTCCGTATTTTCTCCGGATTTTGTTGATAAATTTGTGGACTACCTGGGGACAAGCGGAAAAACAGCTGTGAGTTTGCATGAACAATTTGTGAAATCTTTCACCGGCTTTGTGAAAACCGTTGAAGAATACACCGTCGATCCAGACTTTACTGACAACTCCATACGGACATTTTCACAGGTTATCCACAACATTCACAGGGCATTTGAAATCCGGTCCGAATCCTCCGGCAACAAAGCCATGGCATATCTACTGGGACCGGTAAAAGAGAATCGTGAATTGAAGAAGCTCCTTCTTGGATTCATAATTCTCCACAGTATCGGAGACTATGACGATGAATGGATGCTGGAAGGAAGAATTCATGAGGTGCTGGGCTTCGCTCCGGACCTTCAGAAAACATTCAGCTGGCTCAGCAGCTATTCTCAGTGGAGCGGCGAAGGCGATGCCATTGCCGCATCGGATCTGAAAAGAGCGCTGGACTACCAGGTGGTGCTCAGGGCAATCGGAACCAATTACTTTAACGGTGTTCACTGGTTCAACCGGGAATCCTTCGAAGATTTTGCGTGGTGGTCCGCCGTGTATCAGATTATCCTCAGCGAGGGTCCTGACGAAGAGCTGATGAAGAAAAGCTATACACGATCACAGAAATGGCTGAAGGCCATGGAGGAAAGCGGGTATGAGCTGGAGAAGCTGAAAGATCTGCTGCCATCACCCAAGTCCCCGAAGAAGACGCAGAAAGCGAAGTCATCCAAGCCGCAGAAATCCTCGTCCGATAACGGGTCGAAAAAGGCGCCAAATGAAGCATCAAAAAAAGCATCAAAAAAAGGACCGAAACAAACACCGCAGAAAACGTCAAAAACTGATACCGGAAAAAGCAGGAAAACCTCAAAGGGCTCCGGGAGCACGTAACCCCGGCCCGGTTATCTATCTGCGGGACGCCATGTGTGGAAAGGTATGAGGAGCTTCAGAATACCAGCTCCATGAGGGTAATATCATCTTCGAAATATTCGGTGTTTGAAAGAGCTTCGATTTGGGTAATGATCTGCTGGATATCCTCATCCGGGTTTCCCCGGGTGAGGGTCAGTAATTTAATGAACTCCTCCACACCCAGGATGCGGCCGTTGTTTCTCCGTATTTCAAACAGACCGTCGCTGAACAGAAAGAGTCTGTCCCCTGCTTCGATTTTCTGACTCTGCACGGTATACGTGCTATCTTCCAAGGCTCCGATGATGATATCTCTGCTGGCAAGCTCAATATTTTTCTGGCTGCTCTCCCCGCTGCCGTTGTTCAAAAGGATGGCGGGCGGTGCGCCGGCGCTGGCATAATGGAGCATTTTTTCCTGAATGTTGTACACTCCGTACCAGATGGTAAAGAAGTTGGGATTTTCATCTTCAATCTGAAAATGTACATTCAGTCCTTCCAGCACTGACCCGGGGTTGGAAAAATCAACACCCGGCAGACTTCCGGTGCTCAGCAACTGGGAGATGCTGATGGCCAGAAGAGCCGAACGTATTCCGTGTCCGCTGGCATCAAGAATGAACATGCACAGTCTGCTCTCATCCAGCCAGAAATGGTTTACAAAATCTCCCCCCAGTTGGGCGGAAGGCTGAAAATAAACGGAAGAGAGAATTGAACCCTGAAGGGAGGAGGGGAGCTGGCTCTTTATATAGCTGGCAGCTTCATTCAACTCTCTGGCTAGATTATCCTGACTCTCCAGAAGGGCCCGTGTGTACTGCTGACGCTCCAGCTGAAGACTCCGTTTTTCGATGCATGCATCGATGCGGGCTTTGAGAATTGACGGTTCAAAATCTTTCGGCAGATAATCCTCGGCCCCCATCTTGATGCACTGGGCGATACTGTCTGAATTCTGTACCGCAGACAGCATAATCACCGGAATATCGCTTGTGTCGTCATTCTTTTTCAGTTCCCGGAGAACCTGATACCCTGTCATGTCCGGCATTAATACGTCCAGAATAATAATATCCGGAGTCTGGGTTTTCAGCATTTCCAGTCCGTGTTCACCGGACTCGGCTTCTATAATGCTGTGACCCAGTGCGGAAAGATGGCGGTTGATTAATCTTCGTGAGGCTGCAGAATCATCAACCAGAAGAATTTTCCCGGGGTTTTTGGATTTCTCGCCCTGAAAATCTTCGTCAATATCAAAATCACTGAAATCTGGCAGCGTCTCCTGGCTGTCCCCTCTGGAGGATGTGACCGTAGGGAAGGAATGATCGTCCCGGCCCTGTGCGAACAGCTCCTCCAGCTGAATATCAATTACCTCTTCCTCCACCAACTGGAGCATCTGGTTGGCCACATAGAGAATCTGCTCCCCGTCATGGACGAAGCCGGGATCCTCACGTTTGAACTGCACAATCAGTCTGCGGGTATCGGTGATAATCTGCATGAGAGGAACAAAAAAGGCTTTTTTAATATCCTCGGAACCCGACAGCTCAGAATAATCTGTATCTGTGTCCAGAAAAAAGTTGATGAGTCGACGGACTTTATCCGCCTTGGAGGTTATGCTTTCCAGGCCTCCAATGTAGGAGCCCCTTCCATATTCCAAAGCATCGGTGCGCAGAATCTCCGCATAGCCGATGATATGGTTCAGGTATGTCCGCAGCTCATGCCGCAGCTTTTCCAATCGCTGTATTCCTTGCACCGTGTCATTCTACGTCCTTGCCCGTAAGAAAATCAAGTTCCGCCATGGACGTCTCATACTCAAAGTTATAACTTAATGCTTCCAACCGGGCTCCCAGAAGCAGCAGCCGGCTGCCCTGCAGCTCTTCACGGGTTATCAGCTCATTTTCGAAGCTAACCACCGCATTTTTAAACTGCTCCTCCTGCAGGGCCAGCTTGCTTCGGGCCTCAAGGTAACGGGCTACTGCAAGGTTTATCTGCTGGATAATATTGGAAAGTCTGGCCTCCAATGCATCCAGAGTCAGGCTTTCACCGTTTTGGGCCTGCTGCAGCTGATATCCGGCCTGGGCATAGGAATTGTCGGCCTGCCCCCAGTCCAGTGTAAGCATATCAACACCAATCGAGAGGGTAATACCCAGATCCCAGGTTTCCCTCCAGTTGGGACTGAACGGAATTCGCTGACCGCTGAGTTCAATATCCGCCTGCAGTCCGATATCCGGACGGAAGGGTCTGCCGGCGGCCTGGATATCTTTTTGAACTTCAGCCAGCTGCCGCTGTACTGCAATATTCTGCAGTTCGCTGTTGTTTTCTCTGAGCTGAATGAGAAGCTGTCTCCGCCGCTCTTCAGAAATCTGATTGGAAAGAATCCGGTTATGATATTCTCCGGCGGTTTCGGAGTCGTCTCCGGGTTCTGCGGCTCTCTCCAGTCGGGAGGGTGTGAAAACGGGAGAAAGCCGGGAAGAGGGAATACCGCTGCTGATTTCCAGGCCCAGGCGGGCTGAGGCAAGGGCCTGATCAATCTCGGTCCGACGGGTGATGATGGATGATACATTGCTTCTGGCATCCAGTACCGCCTGCCAGTTAACCAATCCCTGATCGTAGCGAGCCCGGTTGTCCTCAAGCATACCCGAGGCCAGCTCCTGCATCTCCGACACTATGCCGCTGCTTGCACTGAGCATTTTCACCGCCGACCAGCTTTGGCGGACATCCCGGATTATTTCCCGTCGGGTTTCCTGTTCCTGAAGTGAGCTGCTGTGCAGCTGGAGTTCCGCAGCTTTCCGGGCATTCTTCAGCTTATTCCATGTATAAATCGGCTGGCTGATACCCGCAGTGAGACGGAAGAAGCTGTTTTCGGCCCCGGGAACCAATTCTATTTCGCTGTCTGGAACCGGTGCGGGAAACTGGCTCCCGGGCACCGTGGTTGACCCAAGGCTACCTTCTTCAATGCTCACTCCTTCCGGCGGGTTACTCAGATAACTCATGCTTCCCCGGATATTGATGCTGGGGCGCATTGCCGCTGCGGCGCTTTCCAGATCAAGCCGCGCTGAATCCCGTGCAAGAACCTGGTTCTCCACCCTGAGATTGGTTTCCAGACTTGTCTGAATCACCTCCTCCAGGGTTTGGGGAAATACGGAGAAAGAGACGAGAGAGCTGATTAAGAATATGCAGTAAGGTCTGTAAAGCGTTCGCATCAATGTATTATCCTTGTGATAAATATCCTTATGGATACGGATCATATACGGGAAGATCATGCACCGGGTCGGTGGAAGTAACTTCCCGTCCTGATGCCCCTGTCCAGTCGAACTGACGGTCTATTCCGGCGGGATCGTCGGGAGCGCTCCCATCAAAATCCCCGTCTCCGCCAAGGTCCATGCTGAGAGTTCGGATAAATATTGAAGATTCACTTTGATCCGAAGATTCACTCCATTGCACAATAAAACTGTATTGACCCGCCGCATCAGTATAGGTCTGAAGAGTCCGGGTTGTGCCGCCGAAGGATAACTCATCATAGGTGATCTCCACCAGAACCCCGGGATACGGATAGTCAGCACCGCCGTTTGCGGGATCCCGGTTTTCAATGCTTCCTTGAAGCTCAACCTGGAATTCTGACTGGGGTATTCGGCTCACTGTAATGGATGAGGAGATCTCATATTCCTGATCAGAGTCCAGAGAAACTTCAACGGGCTGCCCGCTGTTTTCCCACTCATTGTCGTCAACAGAAACCGTGGCGCTCTCAGTGCTGGAGGTTCCTTCCTCGGCGGCAGTCTCATCGGTCCATGTCACATTATTGAATTCAAACACGCCGATTGTGCCGTCCACTGTGGCGCTCACAGCCACATAATCCTCCGCTTCATCCGGGGTACTGTTCAGGTCGAGAACCAGGCGTACGCCGTTGACCCCTTCGCCGGAACTGTTCACCACCCGGCCTGAAACCAGAGGTGAGGAAAAGGTGGTGCGGTCCAGTTCGATATCTTCCAGAATATTGCTGGTATCAGAGAAGATGCCGCGCTGAGTCAGGATAATGTCTGCATAGTCGGGATGGGTGACTCCCATGTAGATTTCTCCGGAATCCCCTTCCGGGCCGAAGCGCCCCACCAGGCTTTGCCAAATCACTTTGCTGGAGTAGTAGCCGGCTTCTCCGTTGAAATTCGCCGTGGATGTTTTGGTGAAGAATGATTCGTCATCGGGAAGTTCGGGTTCCTTATCGAAGAGGTAGATGGTAACGCCGTTAATCCCTTCCCCTGACTCGCCGTCCTGAACATATCCCTGAATATCTGCGCTGTAAAAGTTACCGCATCCTGCAAGCAGCAACAGCCCGGCTAATGTAAGCGCCGCGGCTGTCAGTTTGATTCTGCCGTTTCGTTTGGGGGTTTTCACGCCTCTGCCTCCCGTCTTTTTAGTCTGTAAGATTCAATTATCCAATATATGGTGGGTATGAGCACCAGGGTAATGAGGGTGGATGTTGTGAGCCCTCCAACCACCGCCTTGGCCATGGGCGCCCGTAACTCCGCACCGGTTCCGTACCCCAGGGCCATGGGAATCAACCCCAGCAGAGTGGTGGTTGTGGTCATCAGAATCGGTTTCAACCGGGTGGTACCGCCGCGAATGATTGCCGACTTGAGATCCAGTCCCTGTGAACGGAGCAGATGAATATAATCGATGAGTACAATGGCATTATTCACAACAATGCCGGTAAGGAGAATCGCCCCGGTGAATGACAGGATATTGAATGTGGTATTGGTGAGAAGCAGGGCGGCAACCAGCCCGAAAATGGAAAAGGGCACGGAGAACATCACGATCAGGGGATTCAGAAAGTCCTCGAACTGGCTGGCCATTACCATGTACACCAGACTCAGGGCCATGATCAGAGCAAACAGCAGGCTTTGGAACGATTCATCCATCTCGCTTGCGGAACCGGCGATTTCCCGGCTGATACCCAGAGGAGCGGGGCCCATATCGTCAAGAATGGCCTCCATATCATCTACCACCCTGTTCAGAGCCCGGGAGCCGTCGGTATTTCCAAGCACTTCCACCACCCGGGTTCTGTCCTGCCGGATAATGCCCTGAGGACCCTGTTCTTCCACAATTTCTATTACATTCTCCAGGGGAATGGGAGTTCCCGCCTGATTCACAAATGTCAGATTTGTCATTTTGTCCAGGCTGTTCCGGTCTTCTTCATTGAGTATGATAACCACATCCAGATCATCGCCGTCTCTGGAAAAGCGGCTAACCGTCTGACCGTTGTATGCGGCACGTACGGTGGCGGCGATCTCCAGAGGGCTCAGACCCAGGCTCACCGCCTGTTCCCGTTTGATGCGGAACTGAAGCTCCGGACGGCCGGTTGAAAAACTGGAGCGGAAATTTCTGGTGCCCTCAACGGCGCCCATCCGGTTCACCAGAATTTCTGCATAATCCTGCATTGATTCCAGGTCGTCTCCAAGCAGCCGCACCACCAGGGGGCTGCCGCCACCGCCGCTTGCCATGCCCGCCAGTGAGCTCATGCCGGTAATGGTCAGGTTGTGTTGTATATCCAGAATTTCCCGCTCTATCCGCCTGTTGATTCTGCGGGTAATTTCCCAGATGTCTTCACTGCGCTCATCCTTGCCCACCAGGGCGATATCAACATTGGCGAAGTTGCTTCCTCCGTCGCCCACCCTGGTTGAGAGGGTTTCAAGATAGTCCCCGGCTTCCTCCCGGATAATGTCCTCAATTCCATATACTTTTTCCGTCGTGAGTGCATAGTCGGAACCCACCCGGGTCTCAATGGAGATCTGAAAGGTTCCCTCGTCGGCTTCGGGAATAAATTCCATACCCAGAAGAAGAATTGAACCGAAACTGAACACCAGCAGCAGAACTGCCGAGATGATGACCGTCCACCGATGATTGAGACTCCAGTTGATCAGGGATTCATAACCTTCATCCAGTTTTTTCAGCCCGTGCTGTATCCATTCACCCAGCTTGTCCAGAACCCGGTTGCCGGTGCGGGTTGTCACATCCGCCAGGGACAGTTCATGAAGCTTGTCCGGATGAAGGCCGGTCAGTTTTTCCACTTTGAGAAAGCGTGAGGACAGCATGGGAATGAGAGCCAGGGCGGTAATCAGGCTCATACCCAGGCTGAAGCTGATGGTGAGACTGAGATCCCGAAACAGGTGCCCTGCAAGCCCCTCAACGAAGAGCATGGGGATAAATACCGCCATGGTGGTGAGGGTTGAAGCGATAATCGCCTTGCTTACCTCTTCGGCTCCTTCGATGGCCGCGTCATGCCGGGAAATCCCCATCAGCTGCTTCCGGTAAATTGACTCCAGGACAACTATGGCGTTATCCACAAACATTCCGATGGCGAGGGTGATCCCCAGAAGGCTGGTAATATTCAGGGTCATGCCGCCGAAATCGATAAGACTGAAGGTTGCGATAACTGAAACAGGGATGGCCATGGAAACGATTACCGTTGAGCGCACATTCCGCAGGAATATGAGAAGTACAATGATGGCAAGAATTCCTCCCTGCCATGCGGTTGTGGCAACTCCGCCGATGCTGCCCCGGACCTGAACCGCCTGATCGCTTTGAACCTCGAAGCGGATGGAGGAGGGCAGAACCCTTCGGATTTCTGAAATCCGCTCAAGGACGGCTTCGTTCACATCCACGGTGTTGAACCCGGACTGTTTCTGGATCGCCAGGTTTACCCCTTCGTTGCCCCGGACATACACGTATTCCTGCTGAGGTTTGTAATCCAGAGAGATTTCGGCAATATCTTTCAGGTAGACCGGGACCTGTCCCTTGTAGCCCACAAGGGTATTTCCGATATCCGTACTGTCTTTGAACTCACCGATGGTCCGGATAATGATGGTGCGTCTGTCGGCGGTGATGGTTCCACCGGGAAGGCTGATGTTTTCGCCTTCAAATGCTCGGATAACCTGGGGAATGGGGATTTCCAGTTTTATCAGGCTTTCCATATCCAGCCGAACCATCATGGCGGCTTCCCGTCCTCCGAAAAAATCGACCTGGGCAACCCCGGGAATTCGTTCCAGCTGGGGAACCACCTCGGATTCAATAAGATCCCGGATATTAATTCCGCTGCTTCCGGTAAAAACGTTGACCCGAAGTGAGGGAAGAGTATTTGAGCTGAACTTGAAAATGAGGGGACGTTCCGTTCCTTGGGGAAAATTCTGGGAAACAGTATTGATTGCCTCCCGTATTTCCGGGAGCATAATATCCAGGTCTGTCCCGGACACAAAACCCACCTGAACCATGGACATGCCTTCATAGGATTCTGATGATATGGATTCCACGCCGTCCAGACCGGCGAAGGCGGACTCTATTCTCCGGCTTACACCGCTTTCCATCTCGTAGGGACCCACCCCGGGATTGGTGGTGAAGACAATGGCGGTGGGCAGGTTCACATCGGGAAATAACTCCTGACCGATCCGGGTCAAAGAGAGAATTCCCAGTACAAAGAATGCGGCGAACACCATGGTAGCTGTAACAGGATGCTTTACCGCCAGTCGGGGAATGCTCATTTCGCATCTCCCCTGCCGATCACCCGCACTTCCTGTTCATCTTCAAGAAATGCATTTCCTTCCACAATAATCTGGTGTTCAAGGCTTAACTCCGAGGTAATGGCGGTTACTCCGCCGTCACTTAAACCGGTTTCCACCTCTCTGCTTCTGGCAATAAAGGTTTCGGGGTCTCCCTCATCGTCAGCTTCCAGGGTGAACAGCACCTGACCGCCTTCACGAAACACCAGCGCTGTATCGGGAACCAGGAGAACATCGTTGATCTCCTCCACAATAAAATCAACACCCACAAACATTCCGGGCTTCAGAAGAGAAGCGGGGTTTTCCACCGCAACATCCACCACAAAAGTTCTGCTTTCAGCCTGAATCACCTCCGCAATGCTGGTAATAAACCCTTCGAAGGGAGGAGAATCGGGGTAGGCAATGGGAGAGACCCGTGCTCGAATGCTGTCTCTCTGCTGCTGGAAAAGCCCGTAATGCTGTTCGGGGATGGTGATTTTGGCATAGATCACATTGTCGCTTACAATAGAAAGAAGAGGATTGCCGGGAGCTGCGGTGTTTCCTGCGTCATTAAAGATTTCCACTACCCGGCCGGCAACCGGGCTTCGGACCTGGGCATAATCAAGCTGAAGACTGGCAAGTTCGTACTGACGCTGTGCGGCACGGGCCTGGGCCCTGGCAACATTTATGTCTTCCTGCCGTGCGCCCTGTTCCATGAGCTGTACGTTCCGGCGTGCATTTTCCAGCTCAGTCTCTGCGGCGGTTACCCGGTTCTCCGCTTCTTCATACTCGGCTCGGGCGATGGTGCCCGACTCAAACAGGTTTTCCGTTCGCTCCAGGTTGTTCCGGGCGGTCTGAAGCTCATTTTCCGCCTGTTCCAGGCTGGCCCGGGCGTTCTGCAGCTCCTCGGGTCGTACACCCTGAACTGACTTTGCAAGGACGGCCTCCGCCGCTTCCCAGTTCGCTCTGGCCTGTTCTGCCTGGAGGCGAACCACATCATCATTCAGACGGACAAGCAGTTGATCCTTTTCCACCCGTTCATTTTCATCCACAAGGATTTCCAGTATTTCTCCGGAAATGAGAGGGGTGACCACCGTGCTTTGTTCCGGTCTGAGGTTGCCGTTATATGAAAGTTCGACCTGAAGATCGCCCATATAGGGTTGCCCCGTTCTGACCGGAGTAGCCTGCACCGGAGGTTCTTCTTCCGTTGCCTGAACTATCAGCTGAACAGCAACAGCCGCCAGAAGTAATCCTATAACTGCCAGAGGTATTAGCTTTTTAATCAATGTTCATCTCCCGGGTACGTTCAGAATGAACCCGGAAGTTTTTATTTTCCGGGTCGGTCTTCCTGAGGCATTATTCCCTGTACTATAAGGCTTCGCATCTTCTCAATTTCGCCCTTCAACCGGGTGCTTGAAACAGATGAGAATGTAAACAATATCCCGGAAATCCATAATTTCAGCAGATATGCCCGGGATTCTGAATCATATTGGGCCAACGGGTAATTTGCAGCCTCGGGGGCGTCAAAAATTGCCGAAAGCTGTGTGCTCACCCTCACAAGGTTTTTGCGGAACAGATTCAGACGGTTTGCTTCCTGATACATTCCCCGAACCAACGGATGCAGTTCTTTCAGAATATCGAACCCGTAATCTGTAATCGCTGTCACACGGTCTGATAAGGGGCGGTCGGAGTGGAGTATACTGCTTAACTGCCGGTTGAACTTTTTCCACACCGCATTGACTGCCGAAATAAACAGTACTTCCTTATCCTTAAAATAGGTATAAATTGAGCCCGGGGCAATACCTGAAGCAATTGCAATATCTTTCATGGTAGTATTGGTAAAGCCCTGTTCTCCGAAGGCTTTGATTGCGGCCTGAAGAATTTTACTTCGCTTTTCCTCATCCTGCTGACGGGCCATAAGCACCTCTTTTGTTATTTTTGAACTCTCATTCAAGTTTAGCGCATTCCTGAATCAAATTCAAGATAAATGCTGATGAAATTTATCATAAAGAGGCCGGGAGCAGCTCCCCCGGGCAGCTAACGGGTCCTATGGCGGACTGATGGAAAACGGGACCTAAATTGTGAGAACTATGTGGATCGTGGTGGTTGCGTCGGTTTCGCTTCGGTTCACAAAACTCTCAAAGTTTATGTGAACCTTTTTGCATGCTTCATTCAGATATGACAAATAATACAACCCCAGATTCATGTTCTCCTGGAGTTCTGTTTGTCCTTCATAGAAGTCTTTCAAACTTTTCCCGCTGATATTGGCGGTAATCCGGTGGTTGATCTTCTGTTTCATATCATCAAACCCGGATTTCTGGTTTGAGATCATGAAGTGCATGCGGGCCCTGTCACCTTTTTCATGGCGCTTTTTACTGAGGCGCAGCAGAATATAAATATTGTCATCGTCCAGAAGTTTTTTCAGCGCCGAGGACTGATCATCGCCCATTGCCATGTTCATCAGAAGCTCAACCAGCATCAGGGCCAGATACTCGGGAATGCTTGCTTTATCCATAAACTGGGCCAGTAGCTGCTGACCTTTCCGGATCAGCTGGAAGTACCCCGTAGAACCCCGGTGAATTGAGAGAATGAAATAGATGAGGGGATCCAGGGTGTCCAGATATTTCCGTGCAAGATTTTTATACATGTTCTTTTCAGATTCATGCATGCTCTCATTCGTTTCAATTCTTTTGATAACGGGCTGACACATCATCTGCTTGATTTCATTCACCGCAGATATGTTTTTCGTCAGGATATTATCCAGAACTTTCTGGTTGATTTTGGTTCGGTAATCAATGGGGTTTTTGATGTTGTGGCGGTTATAATGCTGAATCAGCTCCGATTCCACCACATTTTCAAAGAGCAGCGTGTTGAATTGACGGTAGAGCATTCCGTAGGTCATCAGTTTGATGAGATCGATAATCTCTTTCCGCTTGGAGACCACATCTTCAAGGGGAAGCTCCATCTTGCTGATATAATCGAGAAGCTGCATTCGCTGTATGGTGGCCGGGGAGAAATCCACCACATGAATTCCGTATTCCTCAACGCCGTCGGAAAGCTTAAATCGGTTGATTTTTTTCCCGCTTTTGGTGAAATACGACACACCTTCATCGGTGAAGATCACCTTCATGGGAATGTCTAAAACACCTTTCTGCGTTGAAGTTTCCATTAATTACCACACCTCGGTTCGGGACAAATCCGGCCCAGCATATATTAGCCGGTGTGAACTGATTTCGCAAGATACTTGCACTGTATCAAATATCTCTGCTGAGCTTCTGCTCATACATATTCCGGGCAATGGGAATCCGGCGTCCGGTACCGAAGGCCTTGGGTGATACTTTCAGCACCGGCGGTGCCTGCCGTCGTTTGTACTCCGAACGGGCCACAAGTCCGATAACTTTCTGAACCACTTCCTGTTCAAAACCCATGTCGATCAGTTCCCGGGTTGTATAGCCCCGGTGCAGGTAAAGCTTGAGAATCCCGTCCAGTATCTCATAATCCGGCAGGCTGTCCTGGTCTTTCTGGTCGGGTCTGAGTTCCGCAGAAGGGGGCTTACTGATAATTTCTTCGGGAATGATTTCCCCGTTTCTGTTGATATGCCGGCACAGAGCGTACACTTCAGTCTTGAATAAATCCCCGATCACCGCAAGTGAACCGGCCATATCGCCGTACAGCGTACAGTATCCCACACCCAGTTCCGACTTGTTTCCGGTGGTGAGCACCAGACTGGCGTATTTGTTGGAATAGGCCATAAGTAGAGTACCCCGTATGCGGGCTTGAATATTTTCTTCCGCAAGGCCGGGTTGGGTACCCTCAAAATGGGGGGCGAGGGAAGATTCGAATGCGTTGTACAGCGGCTCGATGGCAATGGTTTTGGGGGTAATTCCCAGGTTGCGGCAGAGCTTCTCCGAGTCGCTGATGCTTCCGCTGGAGGAATACTGACTTGGCAGCATAAATGCCTCCACCTTTTCTTTTCCCAGAGCATGGACTGCCAGGGTAAGAACCAGGGCGGAATCCACTCCACCGGACAGTCCCAGATGTACCCGCTGGAAGCCCGTTTTTTTCAGATAGTCGGAGATCCCCAGGTGGAGAGCCTGTTCGATTTCCTCATATGAATCAACTGAGACGTCCAGAGCCCTGCCGTTCTCTACAATTTCATCAACCAGCAGCTGTTCCCGGAACCCTTCGCCCATGGCATGAATATCACCGTGGGAATCTGATATTAATGACCGGCCGTCAAAAATCAGATTATCGTTTGCACCGCACATATTGGCATATACCACCGGCACCCGGCTGGAGCTGCCGATATTGTGGATCAGTTTTTTCCGGGTATTCAGCTTCCCTGCATGAAAGGGGCTTGCCGAGGGCACAAGAATCAGTTCGGCGCCCTCATCCAGCAGTTCCTGCACAGGATCGACGGCATACCGGAGATTCCCGGCATCCTCATCCTCCCACCACATATCCTCACAGATGGCCACTCCGATTTTGCGATGGCCGAATTTCCAGACGGTTCTGGAATGGGCGGGTTCGAAGTACCGGGCTTCATCGAATACATCGTATGTGGGAAGAAGCGTTTTTTCCTGTCGGTGAACAATTCTGCCTCCGTATATCACGGCGGCGGTGTTCTGCAGGGCTTTGCCCTTTAGTCCCGGGTTCTTCTCCACATAGCCAACAACTACGGCGGTTTCCGGCGGGAGTTCATGCTGAAGCCGTCTGAGAGCCTTCAGATTGTCCTGTAGAAAGGCGGGATGATCCAGAAGGTCCATGGGAGGATATCCGCATACCGAAAGCTCGGGAAATACAATTATCTCCGCACCCGCATCAGCAGCTTCCCGGCTGTAGCTGAGTATGCGCTTCACATTACCGGAAAAATCACCGATTACCGAATTGATTTGTCCCACTGCGATTTTCATCTAACCTCCCGGGCAATCCTTCGCAAGCTTCCACTTGACCATGGATATACCTGAATATAGACTCAAGTTAGCATGGAAGATACCCTTCTGATAACAGGAAATCAAAGTCCTCTAAACACCAGTCTGGCCAACCGCTGGCTGAAGCAGGACGGCAGAATTATTGCAACAGTTGAGAAAGAGGATGAAACCGTACTGTATCCCGATGCGGATCCTGAAAAACTGATTATTACGTCCCATGACCGGCGATCACCGTTTTCATCCCGGGCGCTCTTTCTGGATCTCCGGAATAAAAAGATCGAGCTGGATCATATATTTATTCTTTTTTCAATTATGGGAAACTCGGATCAGCTTCAGATGATGACAAGCAGGCAGATCGAAACGGGAATAGATGAAGAGGTGAAAGGCTTTGTTTTCCTGCTCAAGGAAAGCATTGGACATTTTCAGAACCGGAACGGCGGATCCATAAACATTGTTATCCATAATACCGGTCCGAATGTTCCCGCCCCCTTCGACGCACTCATTCTTGGAGGCATAGAAGCTATGAGCAATGCGTTCTTCACCTATTACGGCCGGGAAAAATTCAAAATCCGCGGGTTTCAGGACAATGAACATGATACAGATGGGTATGCAGATTTTATCTGCGATACGGTTCTCCAGGACCGTCCCGGCGGAAAATGGTATAACAAGAATAAAACCGGATTCTTCGGTTTCGGGCGCTGATTGACCTGCCCCGGGCTTTCTATTAAGCTCATTTCATGAAACTCTGGATCAAATACTTGATCGCCGCAGCAGCAGGAATTCTGTTGGGAATTCTGCTCCCGTTGAACGGCGGCGATACCGAAGTATATTTACAGAATCTGTATACCTATGTGCTGCACATAGGGCGGTACCTCATCTTTCCCCTGGTGTTTTTCGGTTTGACCATCGGGACGTACGAGCTTTGGATGGAAAACCGTTTCTTCAAATTATACGGCCGGAGTCTGGCCTATATTGTTGCTGCGGCCATCAGCTCAGGGGTTATCGGAGCGGTATTTGTAGCTGTTTTTTCCCCCGACCGGGTACCGATTATCATAGAAGAGGCCCAGGTCACCCCCCTGCCGGGTCTTGCAGAACAGTTCACCAGAGTTTTCCCGAAAAATCTCTTCAATGTGTTTACCGGAAACGGTGACTTCCTTCTTCCCCTGGTTATTTTTGCAGTGATCCTTGGAATCGGTCTTCTGAGAAACCGGTCTGTTTCCGCACCGGTGATTGATGTTTTTGAAAGTCTCAGCCGGGTTTTCCGGAACTTGAACCGGGTGGTACTTGAAATTCTCAGCTTCGGACTCTTTTTCATGGCTGCATACCGTACATCCCAGCTTCGGGGAATGGTTGATCTTGAACTGTTCACCCAGCTGCTGTTCGTGGTGATCGGCGCAGTTCTGTTTGTTCTGTTCGTTCTCATTCCCGCACTTCTCTATTTCCTGGGGAACCGCGAACGTAATCCGTTTCTGTGGATATTTTCCGCCTTGCCGGCAGGAATTTCAGCCCTTCTTTCGGGAGATATGTATTTCACCCTCAGTTCAGCACACGGAAGCGTGGGGGAAAACATGGGAATCCAGCAGAAAGCCGGATCGGCCATGCTGCCTCTGGGAGCGGTCTTCAGCAGGAGCGGTACAGCCCTGGTTACCGCAATCAGCTTCGTCCTGATACTCAGATCATATTCCAGTCTGGATGTAACCTTCGTACAGTACCTCTGGATCATCGGATCAAGCATTCTCATCAGTTTTATGCTGGGAACGGTTCCCGGCAGCGGAATGGTTGTAAGCTTATCCCTAATATCCGCCTGGTACGGGCAGGGTCTGGAAGAGGGGTTTCTCATACTTCTCCCCATAGCCCCCATTCTCACGGCACTTTCGGTTCTTGTTGATATTATGGTGATACTGCTGATAAACCAGCTGGTGGCTGATCGTGAATCCATGGTGCGCAGCGTCCCGGTGAAGGATTTTCTCTAAACACCGCTTCGCTGACCCGGTACCCCGGGCACAGCCCGGGAGCCTCGGCCAAGGGGCGTCCATCTATACTATGTGAGAATCTATGTGAGAATGTTCACATGAGGATGTTCATCCTGATCATGGTGCCTGCACTGAGGCTGTCCCAAAACGGAAGGTCCGACCCGTCCCAGAGATGCCAGATGGGGAGGATCACCTTGGAACCCACGCTGAATCCGAACCAATCGTTTATCCGGAAATTTAGAGCAGGTTCAAACTGAAGATTGATCCACCGTCCCCTGCCCAGGGTGTAGTTGGAAATTTCGGACATGCTCTCTGTACCGTCCAGGGGAATTACCGGGATTCTGAATAAAAGCCCCGGCCCTGCGGCCAGGGAGAACGATGTGATGCTGCTGATATCAACCTGCATATACCAGGGAATGTTGAGGTTCAGAGCCAGAAGCACGGCAACCGGGCCGGTAAAACTTCCTGTGGTCTTTTGGGTGGGGAACGCCCGTCCGTAGTCCTCAAGGTACACCATTTCGTCCGTATAGAGATCCAACGCCGGTGCGATTCCCAGAAAATCACTGAATGAGATGGTAACGCCGGTGCCTGCATAGGTGATGATCTGGCTGGCGGAAATGCCGTTTGCATCACCTCCGGTAAAATCCGTTTCCTGTGACTGTCCCTGCCAGAGAAGTCCTCCTCTGAAGAGTTGAATATCTGTTTCTACCGCCCAAACAGGAATGATGAGGAACACCATGAGCAAAACGCATACAAGCCGGATCTTCATAGTTCACAGTATATCATGAGGAATGGGTAAAAGCAGAGGGCGGGGAAAAAATTCCGGATTTGAAGAGTCTGGCCAGGGAAAAAAACAGGGCCTGATGCCTTTCAGCAGGCCCTGTTGTGGATAATGCATTGCCATTGATTTGTATGGTTGATTTAGATCTCAGATATGGGGGATCAGTAGGCCCGTGCAAAGACCGCCATGTGTTTGGCCGGTTCACCGGTGAAAATACAGGTTTTCCCACGGGCTTCTTCCTCATTTCCGAAGGGTAATACCCGGATGGTTGCCTTGGTTTCCCCTTTAATCCGGTCCTCCACTGCAGGATCTCCGTTCCATGCTGCGGTCACGAAGCCCTTGCCGCCGTCACCGCTGAATATTTCCCGGAATTCGTCATAGCTTTCCGCTGTTCGGCTGTTTTCCTCCCGGAAGGCCTTGGCCTTCTGGAAAAGCCCCTGCTGGATTTCTTCCAGCAGCCGGGGAATTTTTGCCGGAGCTTCGGAGGCATCCATGAGAATTTTCTCTTTGGTATCCCGGCGAACCACCATTACCTTGTTGTTTTCCATATCTCTGGGACCGATTTCAACCCTGACAGGTACGCCGAGCATTTCATATTCGGCGAATTTCCAGCCTGGAGAGTTCTGTTCGTCGGTATCCAGGATCACAGATTTCGGCAGGCCGCCCACCTCTTCCTTTATTTCTCCGAAAATCTTTTCGGCATACGCCATAACCTGCTCTTTGGTCTTGTTCCGGAAAATGGGGACTACTGCAACCTTGGTGGGTGCAAGCCGGGGCGGGAGAACCAGGCCGCTGTCGTCGGAATGGGCCATGATCAGCGCACCGATGAGACGGGTGGATACACCCCAGGAGCTGGCCCACACATGCTCGAGCTTTCCCTCTTTGTTCTGGAAGCTTACATCGAACGCTTTGGCAAAGTTCTGACCGAGAAAATGACTTGTGCCTGCCTGGAGAGCTTTACCGTCCTGCATCAGGGCTTCGATTGCATATGTGTCGATGGCTCCCGCAAATTTTTCATTTTCGCTTTTCACCCCGGTGAGCACCGGCAGAGCCATGTATTCCTCTGCAAAGGTTTTATATACGTTGAGCATGGTTTTGGTTTCTTCTTCAGCTTCTTCGGCGGTGGCGTGGGCGGTATGTCCCTCCTGCCAAAGAAATTCAGATGTACGTAAAAAGAGACGGGTTCGCTTTTCCCAGCGCATTACATTTGCCCATTGATTGATCAGCAGAGGAAGATCACGGTAGGACTGAATCCATTTTTTGTACATGCTCCAGATGATGGTTTCGGATGTGGGACGGATAACCAGGGGCTCATCAAGTTCCTGACCGCCGCCGTGGGTAACGACCGCAAGCTCCGGGGCGAACCCCTCAACATGTTCAGCTTCCCGGCGCATGAACTCTTCAGGTATAAGGAGGGGAAAGTATGCGTTTTCATGCCCGGTTTCCTTGAACATTGTATCGAGGGCTGACTGAACCTTCTCCCATATGGCATATCCCCTTGGCCGGATCACCATGCTTCCCCGTACGGGGCTGTAATCCGCAAGTTTCGCCTGGGTAACGATATCAATGTACCAATCGGAATAGTTCTCGCTTCGGGGAGTAATCTTTTCTGCCATTGTTTCTTCCTGTGTTAATCCGGAGTATATGGATATGTGATTTGGTGCTGATATTAGTTGGAAAGACGCGCAGTTTCAACCATATAGCGGAGATAGCGGCCATCTTCGTCATCGAGTATTTTTTCCACAACGATTATTACAGACTGTTCGTCCGGAGAAACCAGCACCTGCTTGAGATTGTAATCGTTAATGCCTTTCCGGTAATAGTTGGGCAGACCGATGGTCTTTGCGCTCCGGGTTCCGTCGGTGCTCACGCTGTTTAAATTGATGTGAAAGGCGGCTTCAGGATTTTCATCACCACCCCGGACATTCTGTACAAGTTCGATGGTATAGGAATTCCCTGTGTTGAAATCCCGGAATGAGATTTGACGCCTGGGTTCACTGCCGTTGATATAGAGATACACGAGTCTTCCCGAGCGGAGATGATCAATTTCATAATTTTGTGCTATTTCATGCTGCATGCCCACCAGGTTGAAGAGGGCGCCGATTCCGTCCTGTCCCGGCTGAGCGGCATTATCGGAGAGAAACTGGGCCGTTCCACCCGGAACAAATTCATTTGCCGCCACATCAACAATATAGCTTTCGGCGTAGGGCTTTGAACTGTCGTCATGAATGCCGTATTGACCGAACATAAATGTTGATCCATCCGGGGAGAAGCCCAGGTTCATGAAGGATGCTATATCCCCGGCAAACAGGTGGCCGGAGCCTGCGGTCAGGATAAATGCGAGGAGAAAAATGCTGAATGAGCACCGATGTGATTTCGTTTCCATGGATGATCCTCCATTTAGTTTATCGAACTTCATGGAAAATTCTATAGCTTTTTCTCCGTTTGTGCATGCTATACTTTGATGTATGACGGTACGCACACGAAACGGAGTTTACTGGCTGCTTTTTATTCTGATAATTGTATCCACCGCAGCAGCATCAATTCTTACCATCTACACCTTTCTTCCGGGTATGCTGCCGGAATTATCTCTGGATTTGCCGGGGGTTCCCTTTATCAGCACTCCCCAAAGCTCTCTTCCCGACCTGCTGAAGGACGGGGGAAATCTTACAGGACGGGTGAACCTTCTACGGGTAACGCTCATTTCGGCCGGCAGTCTCATCATATCCTTGGCTTCTGCAGGGGTGTTCCTGCGGTTTTTCCGGAGGATCAGCGCCTCTCATCTGATGTTCTTTTTTCTGTTTCTTGTGAGTCTCAGCGGGGAATCACTGAAAGCGTTCTCCCTCTATTTGTATATTCTCGGGGCTGACCTGGATGTACTGGTAATTCTTACCAGGGTATGCCTGAGCATGTATCTGGGAGGGCTGTTTTCGGTTTTTCTCATCAGTCTCTATTTTGTGGGAATCAAGTTTCAGCATCAGGGTACTGCAATGATCATTATCGTGGCGGTTTCAATGTTCATTTCTCTCTATCTTCCGGTGGATACATCCAGTTTCTCACGGAATTTTCTCTACACCCTTGCCTACAGCGGCCGGCTGCAGTGGATGGCAGGCGGGGTTATTCTGATAACCATTCTCGGCTACGCACTCCACTTCTGGGAACGGTTCAGCAAAGATGAGTTTCTGAGAGTATTATCCGCATCCATGTTTATGATCGGACACAGTCTGATGTTTTTTTCCCAAGGCATAGCCGGAAGCGCGGCGGGTTCGGTGTTGCTGGGTGTTGGGATTGTTATGTACTTCTTACGGCTTTTTTACGATTTCTTTTGGTACTGATGGTCAGGTGATTCGGGTTTGATCCGCCGGGTCTACATAAGCAGGAGGGCTGCAAACAGACCGGTTCCTGCAGGAAGCACCAGATTGTCGAAGTCCCGTGTGGGCAGAGCTTCAAGTACCGTTGCAAACAGTGCAATGCTCAGTGCCAGAAAACTGATTTGCAGAACGATAAAACTGCTGAAGAATACTGCAGTGAAACATGTGAATGAACCTTCCAGTGATTTTCCGCCCGTATAAGGTATTTTGGTGGTTCCGAATATCTTTCCGAAGAGACTGGAAAGACCGTCTCCAAAGGCCAGAGCATATATGGCTACAGATGCGGCAGGCTCAGGATAAAACGTAAGGGCCAGCAGGGCTCCGAAGCCCAGGGTGACCGGAGCAAGTACAAAATGTCCCTGATCCCGTTTTCGGGATGAGAGTCGGGTGAGCTTGGTGATCAGGAATACATGTGCGCCCTTCAGCCGAAGAGCTTCGGCAAAACTGTAAAAAAGGATACCGGTAAGCAGAAGAACCACCGCTGTTGTGCGTCCCAGCGACTGGGCCAGCAGGGGTACAAAGGCTATGAGCATATGGATGGCCTTGCGGATGATTTCCGTCCGGATTTCCCTGGAGATTGACTTGATCCTGCCTTTATGTGTAACGATTAATGGTAAACTGTGATCGCTCATAATTGTATATCCCTTTTACATGCTTCTGGGAATATATAAGCAATAAGCGTGCCATCTATATATGGAAAAAATGCGTTCATAAAAGCATGTAATAAAAGAAATTAAAAACCCCGGGTTTTACCGTTTCATGATAACCTGTTCAGATGTGTAAATTTGTATACAGATGAATTCTTCTAAGACTGCTAGTTTTGAACTTTTCGTAACTGGCGGGGGGGCGGGAAACGGAAAACTGATCCTCCCGGTACTGTAAGTGCCGGGACAAGGAGATTCATTCATGAAAGCCCTGCGGTCCCTGACAAAACTGCTCGGAGTATCTTTATTAATAGTAGCACTGTATGCGGCACTGATCAACAGTTCTTGCGGAGGCAGGGCGGCAGAAGAAAACCGTACTGATTCCCCGACAGAGGGTGGCGAGTCAGCCTTCCCCGCCTATTCCGATCCCGCCTGGAGGATTCTGTCGGAGATGAGTCTGGACGAGAAGATCGGGCAGCTTCTTCTCGTCCAGCTCCGCTACGATACCCGGGGACAAGGACTGCTTGAATTGGGTGAGGCTGAAAAAGCGCTCTTAGGAGACCTGGCCCCCGGCGGAGTCATACTTTTCAGGGAAAACATGGATGAGACGGAACAGCTCGTCAATCTGAACAGGGGCATAATACAGCACAGCAGCTACCCGCCCTTTATTGCCGCCGATGAGGAGGGCGGGCTGGTGCGCCGCCTCCCCAGAAGCGGAAAAATTCCCGTTACCCCGGTTCCCAGCGCAGAAGAGATCGCCCGGCACGGGACAGAACATCTTCGGCGGTTATACGGCATATTGGCCCGGGAACTGCGGGTGCTTGGTTTTAACATGAATTTTGCCCCGGTGGCCGATATTCAAAGCGATCCGGACAATGAGTTGGTGGCTACCAGATCCTTCGGCACCACCCCGGAGGAGGTGATCCCCTATATCCGCAGCGCCGTGGAAGCCCTGCAGGAACAAGGGGTTATTTCGGTACTCAAGCACTTTCCCGGCCATGGAGAGAGTTCCGGGGACAGCCATTATGAGGTGATCAGTTTGCCCTTTAACCTGGACCGGCTTCGGGAAGTGGAGCTAAAGCCCTTTCAGGCGGGAATCCTGGCCGGCGCACTGGGCATTATGACAGCCCACCTCTATTTTCCGGAAATCGAGCCCCGGAACATTCCTGCATCTCTTTCACCGGTTTTCAACAGAGATCTACTCAGGCAGGAGATGGGGTTTAACGGGATTATAATTACGGACGCTCTGGAGATGCAGGGCTTGAGGGCAGTGGACAGCCCCGAGGAGGCCGGGGTTATGGCCATAGAGGCGGGCTCGGACATGCTTCTGATTCCTCCGTCCCCGTATGCTCAGAGGGACGCCATCCGTACCGCGGTTATCCGCAGGGAAATTTCGCCCCGGAGACTGGATGAGGCGGTACACAGAATAATTTCTGTGAAAATTACTCAGGGAATATGGTATAATCAGGATATGCCGGATCTCCAGAAAGCCCGGAATCTTCTTGGCCGGGAGGGAGAACCGCAGAACTAGCACAAACCAATTATCCGGGGGAGGCAGCATGGGGTTCACGTTTCAGGACAGCAGAGTGATTATCACCGGAGGAGCCGGCGGAATCGGCCGGGAAACGTCTTTGCTTCTTCTGGGGCTTGGTGCCAGACTTGCGGTGTGGGATTTCAACAAGGATGCGCTGGATGCCTTTCAGCAGGAGTGCGCAAATCTGGGTTACAGCATCCATTGCGAAATTTGCGATGTGACTGATTATCCGGAGGTTGACCGGGCCCTGGCACGGTCGGTGGAGGCTCTCTCGGGCCTGGATGTACTCATCAACAATGCGGGATATGTGGCCAACGGGTTTTTTCAGGAGCGGGAATTTCATTTCTGGTCCCGTACCCTTACTATCAACCTCGAAGCACTGATGTATCTCAGTTATCAGTCCCTGGAGACACTGGAAAAATCCTCAGATTCACGAATTGTGAATATCTCTTCAGCTGCGGGTGTGATCGGTACCGCAGGTCTTGCGGCCTATTCCGCTGCAAAATGGGGTGTATGGGGGTTCTCGGAGGCTCTTCGGCAGGAAATCCATACCAGGGGAAATACCAATCCGGGGGTCACCACCATTCATCCGTCCTATCTGGCCAAAGGAATGTTTGAGGGAGCACGGCTGAAAGGGCTGGGAGCACTCATTGTTCCGCTGGTGAAAAGTCATAAAGATGTGGCGAAAGCCATCGTGCGAAGCATCCGGAAGCGAAAAAACCGTGTAATGCTTCCCCGCTCGGTGGCGTCTGCGATATTCTTCCGGGCCATTCTTCCAGATTCCTGGTTTCAGGGGTTCACACGGCTTTTGAATGTTCACAGCAGTATGTCAGGGTGGAAGGGACAGGGACGATCCATTGACTGAACATGGTTCAGCAGGGTGCGCAATCATCTCTTTCTTTTCGTTCTGCAACCAGGCTTTTTTTCGAACAGACTACGCGTTCAATTCATAATTCCGGTATCGTGCAAATAATCCGGACGCCCCGATCGACGGGGAGATACACCACATTTACAAAGGGGTTCGTATGGTAATAGGCATTCCAAAGGAATTGTATCCCGGTGAGAACCGGGTGGCTTGTGCACCCTCCCAGGTGCAGAAGCTGGTCAAAGCCGGGCATCAGCTGATGGTTGAAAAGGATGCCGGTTTTATGTCGGGGTATACCGATGACAGCTATACAGAGAAGGGCGCCGAGGTGGTGGGCAGAGATGATCTGTTCTCACGAGCTGATGTTATTTTTACGGTGCGCAGCGGTGCTGCGGCCGGAGATCAGGGAGCCAAGGATGCATCTCACATGAAAGACGGTCAGATGGTGATCGGCACAATGGATCCATATCAGCCCCACCCCAGTTTTGAGATCTTTCGGGATAAGCATATCAGCAGTTTTGCCCTGGAGCTGATCCCGAGGATCACCCGGGCGCAGAGCATGGATGTACTTTCCTCCATGGCGAATCTTGCCGGCTACAAGGCTGTGCTTCTGGCTGCCGGAGAGCTTTCGAAGATGTTTCCCATGATGATGACCGCAGCAGGTACAATTGTGCCGGCGAAAGTATTTATTGTGGGAGTGGGTGTAGCCGGTCTACAGGCCATAGCCACCGCAAAGCGGCTGGGGGCGGTTGTCTCCGCCTACGATATCAGACCTGCGGTAAAAGAACAGGTCCAGAGCCTGGGCGCCAAATTTGTTGAAATGGAACTTGAAACTGACAGTGCCGAAGGAAGCGGCGGATATGCCCGGGAAATGGATGAGGACTTTTACCGGAAACAGCGGCAGATGATGACCGACGTAATCGGTGACAGTGATGTGGTAATCACAACTGCCGCAATTCCCGGGAAAAAATCTCCGGTGCTGGTTACCGGGGAAATGGTGGATGCAATGAATCCGGGTTCAGTAATTGTGGATATGGCCGTGGAACGGGGCGGTAACTGCGAACTGTCCAGGGCCGGAGAAACGGTGGATCATAAAGGGGTGAAAATCCTCGGGCCGGTGAATATTCCCTCAACCCTGGCGTATCACGCCAGTCAGCTGTATGGAAAAAACATCGAAACCTTCTTTCTGAATTTTTTCGACAAGGAAGGGAACTTTTCCATCGACATGGAAGATGAAATCATCAGCTCCACCATGCTTACCCATAATGGTGAGCTGCCTGTGGAAGAGCGAAAACGAATTCTGGGATTATAAGGGGGATATATGGAACTTTTACAACTGCTGACCGTATTTGTGCTGGCGGTATTTCTCGGTTTTGAGTTGATAACCAAGGTGCCGCCCATACTTCATACGCCGCTGATGTCCGGCTCGAATGCCATCTCCGGAATAACCGTGATCGGTGCACTCATTGCCACAGGTGCTGAGAACACCCGTCTTGGAATGATTCTGGGAATGGTGGCTCTGATCTTTGCCACCATCAATGTGGTGGGAGGATATCTGGTAACTCATCGAATGCTGGGCAAATTCAAAAAGAAATAGGCGGTGATGCATGAATATTGATATGAACGTTTTAATAGCCGGTATGTACCTGATTGCCGCGGTATTTTTTACCCTGGGTTTAAAAGGGCTTTCCCATCCCCGGTCTGCGGTGGGCGGCAACTTCCTGAGTGCCGTGGGGATGCTTATTGCCATTGTGGCAACCCTACTGAATGCTGAAATACTGAGTTTCCAGCTGATCATTATCGGGATGGCCGCAGGGGCTGTGATCGGTACCATCATTGCTCTTACAATCAAAATGACAGCCATGCCGCAGATGGTGGGGCTGTTCAACGGTTTCGGAGGCGGGGCTTCAGTTCTTGTTGCAACCGCCGCACTGTTTGAAGCCGTCACAGGCGGCGGTGCCGGGGTAAGCGGAGCGTCAACGGTGGATCTTCAGTTTCTGATAGCCACCGTATTATCCGCATTGATCGGTGCGGTGACCTTCTGGGGATCTCTGGTTGCCTTCGGCAAGCTTTCCGGTATTGTGACTGAAAAAGCGGTGCGCTACCCTGCCGACCAGTTTGTGAAAGCCCTGGCGGGGGCCGGAATCCTGGTTCTTGCAGTGCTTCTGGTCATGAATCCCGGAAACCTCCTGTACCTGTGGCTGCTCATCGGGCTTTCTTCAATTCTGGGGCTGCTGCTTACCATACCCATCGGCGGGGCGGATATGCCCATAGTTATCGCCCTTTTAAATTCATACTCGGGTCTTGCTGCTGCGGCAACCGGTTTTGTCATAAGCAACAGTATCCTGATTATCGCCGGTTCCCTGGTGGGTGCTTCGGGAATTATCCTCACTCAGATTATGTGCAGGGCCATGAACCGGAGTCTGTTGAACGTACTGTTCGGCGGGCTGGGTGCTGCGGATGACGACGACACGGAAACTGCAGATGAAATGTATGCAGGTAAGGTAAAGTCCACATCACCGGATGAGGTTGCCATGATTCTGAAAATGGCCCAGCGTGTGGTATTTGTACCCGGCTACGGTATGGCGGTGGCAAGGGCGCAGACTGCTGTTCGCCAGCTTACAGAGATTATGGAGCAGGAAGGTATAGAAGTGGAATTCGGGATTCATCCGGTTGCGGGGCGTATGCCCGGACACATGAATGTTCTCCTTGCCGAGGAAAATATCTCCTATGACAAGCTGAAGGAAATGGACGTGATCAACCCCGGTTTCAGCAATACCGATGTCACCATCGTGCTGGGCGCCAATGATGTGGTGAACCCACTGGCCAGGGAAGCCAGCGGCAGCCCCATCAGCGGAATGCCCATTCTGGATGTGGATAAAAGCCGCACGGTGGTTGTGATCAAGCGGAGTCTAAGCCCCGGTTTTGCAGGGATTCCCAACCCTCTCTTTGCCGCAGACAATTCGCTCATGCTGTTCGGAGACGGAAAAGATATGGTTGAGCAGCTGGTGGCTGCGTTCAAGGAAGCCTGAGGGCTACCGGACATCGGCTGTTGCGGTTTTCGTGCTGCAGCAGCCTATTCGCTTTCGTCAGGATACTGATCTGCCACGGTCTGCAGTCTGTCGTAGACTTCAAAGAAGATATCCACAAGGTCGGGGTCGAATTTCGTGCCTGAAAGTTTTCTGATTTCTTCCAGGACGTCCTCCTCTTTCCATGCTTCCTTATACACGCGTTTGCAGCGAAGAGCGTCATATACGTCGGCTATGGCCACAATCCTCCCGAAAACCGGAATTTCGGTACCTTTTTTTCCCAGAACGCGGCCGTCCTCATCGGTTTTCAGCGCATTTCCGGTATCAAGATCAATATGCCCCGGATAGCCCGTGCCGTCCCAGTTTTCATGATGATTCAACACCACCGTCTGGGCTACCTGATCAAATTCCGACTGGCTGTCCCTGAACAGCCGTGCACCGATCAGGGTATGGGATTTCATAATGCTGTATTCATCTTCATCGAATCGGCCGGGCTTTTTCAGGATTGTGTCGGATATTCCCACTTTGCCCACATCATGCAGCATGGAGGCCATTCGGAAAATATCCCGGTCCTTGTTCCGCTTATGTTCAGGAATGCCCATTTTAAATGCCCAGCGGTCATACAGTTCAACGCTGAAACCGGCAACCCGGTTTACATGGGGACCGGTTTCTTTGGGGTCTCTCAATTCGGCCATCTGAACCATTCGCTGCAGGATGGCACGGGTCATCTGAGCCTTCTCCAGTGCAATGACTACATTTACCGCAAAATGGCGAACCAGCTGCTCATCTTCATTGGTAAAGGCGATCAGTTCACCCTCATCGTCCATCTTATTAATGATCTGCAGCACCCCCAGGCACGCACCCATATTGTTGAGAAGGGGGATGGCCAGCATTGATTTGGACAGGTATCCCGCATCCTTGTCATATTTTGCATTGTGGGAGTAGGGAGCATCTTTGGGAATGCCGTAGTAGTCTGGAATGTTCAGAAGCTTTTTCTCGGAAGCGCAGTAGCCGGCAATGGATTTGGAGTTTACAGGCAGGGTGAAAAACTTATAAATCAGTTTTTGACCGGGATCCAGGTCTTTCTGTAGAGTATCATTCTGGGCGTACTTTATATCCAGATTATTATCGCGTTTTATATATATGGATCCCGCATCTGCGTTGGTAATGCGGCGGGCAACAGAAAGGATCCGTTCAAGGAGTATATCCTGATCCTGAATCTTGTTGAGTTCAGAATCAATTGCGATAATCTCCCTCAGTTTATCACTATCACTGGTAATCACAGACATCTCACTATTATATTCGAACAAAGCATCTGAAATATCAAGCAAAGATGGTGATATGCAAAAAAAACCGCATCGGGAGGTCATGTTCTGACCTGCCGATGCGGTTCACAGCATCGATGGAATGCTGTAGTCCGGCGGCACCTTTGAGTCAGGTGCCGGGAGTCCGGTGCTACATTACTTCCTTGAGTGTGAGTCCTTTCTTGCGCAGATATGCGGAAAGGCCTACCTTGGAGATGCTTCGCAGTGCCCGGGTGGAGAGGCGAAGGCGTACTTCGCGTCCCAGTTCGGGATCGTAGATCTTCTTGGTCTGCATGTTAGGTCTCTGCCATTTGTTAGTCTTGATGTTAGACTTTGAAACTTTATGACCAGAGAGAGGCTTTTTTCCGCTTATTTTACATTTCCTTGCCACAGTATCCTCCAGAATGTCCCTTAGAACTTGCTGGTTTCCTTATAAAGTACGTGCTTGCGAACAATTGGATCGTACTTTTTAAGTTCCATTTTATTGGGTAAGTTCCGCTTGTTTTTGGTTGTATAGTAGCAGTGACCGCTCTCAGTGCTTTTCAGACGCACTTTGGTGGCACCCTTTGCTGCTTTTGCCATACCAAACCACCTTTATTACTTTTGAGTAGTAGATCGGGAGAATACAATAAAAAAGATTCCAGTGTCAACAAAATTTCATCGGCCGTCTCCGAAATTCATTGCTATATAAGAATATACCGACACAAATCAAACGGATCCTCATTGTCAGCCGGTATTGGGACTTGATGTTTTGAAAATATATACATATCATGCCGTATAATTATACAAAGATGGAGACGGCATGAAACAAAAGTACCTTAACCGACTGAATGTATCTTCGGATATTCGTGAAATTCTTGAGAATAACCACGTCATTTTGCCGGAAAGCCGGCAGGAACTTCTGGACCTGACCTTTCAGGGACGGCCCGATGAGTTCGAGGTGAGTTATGATATTCCCGGCAAAGGGAAATATGTTGAAGCCCGGGTGACCCGCTGCAAAAACGGTGCTTCAGTGAATTACACTGAAGCCTATATGCGGCGTCGGGATCCCAATGCCATGCTGATTGCGGATGAAAAACCCACGGATAAGGAAACCTATTCCCAGCGCTACGGTACCTCTTTCGATCCGACCAGAACAGAGACAATGGACTGGTTCAATTCTCTTGGTGAGGTGGTGGTTCTCCCCTTCCTCAGCGGGAACGACCGTTTCTCAGGCTATCCTTCTCTCCTGATTGCCCCCTCAAATGCAGGGTTTTTCGTAACCGGCCTGGCTGATCTCCAGGGATTCATACCCGCGTCCCAGATCCCCGAGGATTTTTCACCCCGGGCCGTACTCTATGTGGCCCCCCCGTTCCGGCACACCCATTTTGACGGAAAGCAGGTTGTTGTGCATAACCGTACTGATGAGCTCCATGAGCTGTTTTGCTACAATCTGTATCCAGGGCCAAGCGCAAAGAAAGGAGTGTACGGCGTCCTGCTCACAATCGGAGAGGAGGAGCACTGGACAACGCTTCATTCTTCGGCGGTCCGCCTGGTGACTCCCTATGACAACGAGTTTGTCATTCTCCATGAGGGAGCTTCAGGAGGAGGGAAAAGCGAAATGACCCAGGCCATCCACCGTGAAAGCGACGGCCGTATACTCATGGCGAAAAATACCGTTACCAAGGATGATTTCTACCTGGAACTGCATGACACCTGTGACCTGCATCCCATTGCCGATGATATGGCCATAGCCCACCATGCCGAGAACGGTAAACTCATTATCAGCGATGCTGAAAACGGCTGGTTCCTTCGGGTGGATCATCTTAACGAATACGGAAAAGAACCCTACATAGAAAAACTCTGCATAGATCCTCCGGAACCCCTCATATATCTGAATATCGATGGAAAGCCCGGAGCCACTGCCCTCATATGGGAACACACCATGGATGAGCCGGGAAAACCCTGCCCCAACCCCCGGGTAATCATGCCCCGGAAGTTTGTTGATAACACCGTGGAGGGAAAGGTTTCTGTTGATGTCAGGAGCTTCGGGGTCCGCACCCCCCCTGCCACCCGGGAAAAACCCAGCTACGGAATTATCGGGATGATGCATATTCTTCCCCCTGCACTGGGCTGGCTCTGGAGACTTGTTGCCCCCCGGGGACATGCGAACCCCAGCATTGTGGCCACCAAAGGGCTTTCCAGCGAGGGAGTCGGTTCCTACTGGCCCTTTGCAACCGGCAAACGGGTGAACCAGGCCAACATCCTGCTGGATGTGACCAGGAACACGCCGGAGACCGACCATATTCTTATTCCCAACCAGTATATCGGAGCCTATCATGTGGGGTTCAAAGCAGAATGGATTGTCCGGGAATACGTTGCCCGGCGGGGATCCGTGAAATTCCGGGAAGGCCAGCTTGTGGAAAGCAGGTGTCCCCTTCTTGGGTACACCCTTCCCAATCTCCGGGTGAACGGTCAGACCATTCCCCACACTCTGCTGCATGTGCAGGATCAGACAGAGGTTGGAAAAGAAGGGTATGACGCCGGTGCGAAAATTCTGGGAGATTTTTTCAAACAGGAGCTTGAACAGTATCTCACCCCTGAACTGGATCCAATGGGAAGAAAAATCATAGAACTGGTGATGAATGATGCAGGACTTGAAGAACTGGTTTCTGTAATGGAGAATTAGGCTTCTGCCTTGAAGTTATGCCCTGCAGCGGCGGCAAGTTCATTCAAGCCCGCCGCCGGGGCTTTTCATTCCCCCCAGGAAAAAATATTATATCTGTATGAGAAAACATCTATACTCCTGGGCGGCCCTGTATGTGCTCATAGGCGTCATGTCTTTTGTGCTTTTTCTCTTTGAGAAAGGGATTCCGTACAGTTTTCAGCAATCGGACATAGTCCCGATTTTTATGGCCGTCCTGCATGTGGCGGCAGGATTTGTATTTTTCATTCAGGCCCAGCCTAAGAATCAGGTGGAGCATGCCTGGAAAATGGCTGATGATCTGAGTAAACAGACAGGACACGGAAGACATAGGCCCTACCCGGACGATCAGATGTTCCTGCCCGAAGGTATTTTCGCCCTCACCCTGATAATATTTCTGTTCAACTATATTTTTGCTCTTGCGGCGAACATGGACTATGTTCAGCGCTTTATTGAAACCGGCGGACAGCTGGACCTGGCCCTGGACAGCAGGAGCCAGCGGGTGCGGGTAATGTTCAGATACGGATTATACCTTCTTGCATACCCGGCGGCGGTTTGGATGCGGCTGCTCACCTCGGTGAAAGGTCAGCGCCGGAAAAATCTTCAAAGCTTTTTCCGGCTGCTCTTGGTGATCGCATCCGCAGTTGTCTACAGTTTCAGCTTCCCGTCATTTCTTCATCATGACGGACTGGGATTCCTTGCCTGGGGTGCCCTCATCCCACTCTTCATCATTCTCAGAAGAAGCTATTTTCCCCGCTTCATGTTCTACGGTGTTTTCTGGATGATCCTTACCGTGCTTCTGAAGAATTACTGGCTGGGAACATTCAGTCTGGTGAGTCTACAGGTGGCAACCCTGATTCTCGGGCTGTATGGAATTCTGTTTTTCCTGGTTCTCTGGGGCATCGAACTGATACTCAGATATTTTGAGAAGATATTCCCAGAGCGTTATATCCTCCACGTGCTGATGTTTGCACTTCTGTACAGTGCCGCCTGGACGGTGTTCGACTGGGTTCAGACCCAGGGATTTACCGCATATCCCTGGACTCTCATGCCTCACAGCCAGTGGAAAAACCTTCTTCTCATACAGTACTCTGCCGTAACCGGAATGTGGGGAATCTCCCAAATTCTTTATCTGGCAAACGCAGTTATCGCCTCTCTGTATGTGTTTCCCGGAGCCTATAAACCTGCAAGAAGACTGATTTTTTCTCTGGCTGCCGTGTATATCGCAGTAATACATCTTCTGGGTGCCATCGCACTTCTCCAGGCAGGACCGAAACAGGCGGAGGAAGTAGCCCGGGTTATCCTGGATGGCAATGAAAACATGGTTCAGGTGATACCGGATGAACGAACGCCAGGAGATCCCGCTGAAGTTGAAGAAGGCAGCGTGCGCATTGCCCTTGTGCAGCAAAACTCCGACCCCCGAAAACACGACTATGAAGAAGTTTTCCGCACCCTTACCCGGCTCACTGACGGCATTCTCAATGCAGTCCCGGAAGTGGATCTTGTTGCATGGAGTGAAACTGCGTTTGTACCGAATATTTCCCGCTGGGGTGCCGAGGATCAGGATCCTGACCGACGACTGGTTCGTCTGGTACGGCAAATGCTGGAATATCAGCGGAGCATGGAGACATGGCTGCTTACCGGTAATGATGATTATACCGTTGTGCTTGATGACGACGGCCGTGAACTTGAACGCCTGAATTATAATGCGGCGGTGCTTTTCGATAATGAAGGCCGCCGTCGGGAAACCTACCATAAGATGAAACTGGTGCCCTTTACCGAGCATTTTCCCTACGAGAGGCAGTTTCCCCGGCTGTATCAGTTTCTGCTGGACTACGATGTGAATTTCTGGGAGCCGGGAACAGAGCCTACCGTGTTTGAGCACCCCAAGCTGAGCTTTTCCACCCCCATCTGTTTTGAGGATGCCTTTCCCCTGGAAGTGCGGAGCTTTGTCCGTGAAGGGGCCGGAATGATTCTGAATATCAGCAACGATTACTGGAGCCTTACCGAGGTTGCAGCGAAACAGCATTTTGCCGCCGCCCTGTTCCGGGCCACAGAGCACCGGAAATATCTCCTTCGCAGCACCTCCAGCGGCGTGACCACGGCGGTGGATCCCATGGGAAGAATCATCTTTGAGCTGCCCGGGTACACCGCCGCAGCAAGTGCCGTGGATATTCCTGTGGAGACCCCCGGAGGTCCCACATTCTACACCCTTGCCGGTGACTGGTATATCTGGCTGATATTTCTGGGAATTGCCGTTCTTCTGGCTTCCATCCTGATTTCCATGGGAGTTTCCATTTTCCGTTTCGGGAATGATTACTGAAGATGGCCGTTCTTACTGTTTTTGAATACATTGCAGTGCTCTCTTTCGCCGTTTCCGGCTCCATTATGGCGGTGCGAAAGCATATGGATCTGTACGGCAGTCTGATTCTGGCGCTGATGACGGCCATGGGAGGGGGGCTCATCCGGGATGTGATGATCGGAAATATTCCTCCCCTGGTGCTCAGCGATGCCAGTTACCTGCTTGTGGCCGCAGCCGCTTCCGCCATTGTGTACCTTCTTTATGAGCGGATAGAGACCCTGCAGTATCCCCTGCGTATTCTTGATGCGGTGGGGCTGGGTATTTTCACCGTGCTGGGTTCACGGCTGGCCCTTGATTACGGTTTGCCGCTGTACTCAGCCGTGATGATCGGCATGATCAGCGGTACCGGCGGGGGGATGATTCGGGATCTGCTGGCACGGGAGGTGCCTCTGGTGCTCCAGCGGGGAATCTATGCCATGGCTGCGTTTATCGGAGGTTCCGGGTACGTGCTGATTGTCCGTGTTCTTGAGCCCTCTGAACAGCTGGAGCCCTGGATTGCTCTGGCTATTGCGTTTTTTATTGCAATTTTCAGAATTCTTTCGGTATACAAAGACTGGCATATGCCCAGGGCGTATCACCGTCATGGAGGGTGATACGGCGGAGGCGCGATGTTGTGACCATCCTCCCCGGGACGGCTGATCAGCTGTCGAAGGTTTCCACCTTCGGGCGCCGTTTGTAGCGAAAATAGAGCACTGCCATTAATGCTGTACCTCCCAGCACCGAGGCCAGGCTGAACAGCTGTCCCAGGCTGAGATTCAGCGGAGTGTAAAAATCAAAGCCGGGATCGAGCTCCCGGAAAAATTCAATAATAAAGCGGGCCGTTCCGTATCCTATGAGATACACCGCCACACTGAATCCGTGAAACGGTTTGCGGGGTCGTACCACGAACCACAGCAGCAGCCAGAGAATGATTCCCTCTCCAAGAGCCTCATAGAGTTGGCTGGGATGACGGGGAAGGTTCACGGCAACCTGATCCGGGGATACAGGAAATTCAAGCTGCTCTATGATCCGGCCCGCAAGCGGATCCTTCACGCTCACTCTCCTGGCCGCAGGAAATATCATTCCCAGGGGGGAAGCGGTTATCCGGCCGTATAATTCACCGTTTATGAAGTTACCCAATCTGCCGAAGGTATAGCCCAGTGGGAAGGCATGCACGATTACATCCCCCCAGAGCAGGATGTTTTTTTTATATTTCCGTGCCCACAGCAGCATCCCCGCCACCGCTCCCAGCAGGCCGCCGAAATAACTCATCCCCTGGAAACCGGTGAAGTTCATATTCGCATCGAAGGGCCAAAAAATGAGCCAGGGTCTGCGTAGATACTTGCCTGTGGGATCGTATACGGTGGTGGCAAAGATCCGGGCCACCAGCAAAGCTGCGATCATGATCCAGATAAGCATGGTCAAAACATCGTCTGAATTGCTGTCGAGCCGCTGCTTCTTTACCTGACGGATCACCAGCAGATAGGTGATCAGCAGGGCGACGAGATACATAATGCTGTACCATCTGAAAGGCAGCCCGGGAATTACCTCCGGGCGCAGCCATGCGGGGTATTGCAGTAACATCATAACGTATTTACTCCGAGCTGTTCTCTTCTATATTGATCCGGCCCAGGCCGGTGTCGAATTGAATGATCACATTCTTTTTTTCTTCAATTATTTCCATTTCCCGTCCGTGGCTTTCCAGCACAACTCCATTGTGAAGGCTGCCCCGGACTATTAGTCTGGATTCAAAATGCTGCTCGAACCGTTCTTTCAAATTAAAGAGATGGAGATTTCGCTTTTCCATCATCTTCAGCAGTTTGGTCTTCTTATTAAAAACTTCCTTGAGTTTCTGTTGATTGCGCTCTTTTGCAAGGCGTTTCATGGTTGCATCCGCCTCTGCAATCTGTATCTGTATTTTTTTTATTTCCTTTTCCTGAACGTGAATCTGGTCTTCAACCAGATAATCCTGGCCGAAGTGAATTCTGGTTTGAATTCCCCGTTCAGATCCCAGATTATGGACATCCAGACCCTCTTTCACTTTCACCACACCGCCGATAATGCTGCTTTTATCTCCCATCATCAGTTTACCGTTGCATTTCACATTTGAACGGAACACGCTTTTCTGTATTTTCATATCCTTCACAGAAAGGATGGTGGCCTGCTCCACAAATGCGGCCAGGATGTTCTGCTTGGAACGGAGAAGGGATTTGCCGCCGCCTTTGATACCGCCCTGTATCAAAATATCTCCGCCGGCGGATAATAGGGCCCTGTCAACAGCTCCCATGATCTTGATATCATCATTGGACATCACATAAAAACCGCTTTCCACATTTCCTGCCACCTGCACGGTTCCCGGAAATTTGATGTTTCCGGTTTCCATTCCCACATTTCCCTGAACCGTGTGAACCTCCAGAAGATCCAGCTTGCCCTTTTCGTTCAGAAGTTCTCCGTCAACTGTGGCATAGAGGATGACGGTACCGTCCTCCTGATCTTCCCGGCGGAATTTATCACTGATCTCCAGGGTCGATCCCGACCCATCGTCCGCATCCAGGGTTCTGCCGTATACATCCCAGCCGGGGACGGCTTCGGTTTTCGGCGGGGTGATGCGGGCGACTGCCTGATCCCGGCTTACCCGTGTCATGGTATTTCGGGTTTTAAAATCGGCGCTGCCGTCCTCCCTGATTGTTACTTTTTCATTATCAGCAAGGGAGATGAGAAAATTCACGGTCTCGCTGTCTCCTTCTCTGGGAGGCAGCCCCCGGGCGAACACCTGATCCTGGATCTTCTCCCCCTGGAGCGAGCGGGCAATCAGATCCTCCAGGAGCTTCTCATCAATCCCTTTGACTACTCCATAGGCCTCTATGCTGTCCCGTATCATTTGTTCTGTAAGGACAGCCCCGCTGCCTTCACCGGGATCGATGCTTATGAAAGCTTCCATTGCGCTATCATTCGCTTCTATGGAAATTCTGCTGTCTCTTCGGGGACGTACCCTGAGGTGATACACGTTTTCCACAATGGCGCGTTCAAGCAGTCCGGATCTCAGGGTAATAATGATATTATCTTTCCGGTCAACTGAATCGTGGAGTACAAAATCAACACTCTTTCCCGGCAATCCTTCAATGGGTTTGCCGTACACATCCATACCGGGTTCGCCTTTTTGCGCCTGCCCCATGGTGACTATGCGTTGTTCATTCTCAACATACGCAAGGGCATCAATTGCATCCAGGGGAAAGGAACTGCCGTCTTCATCGGTTTGGAGCGCTTCCCGGTTCTCTTCAATTTCCTTTTTCAAATCCAGGTATTCTTTTTCATCAAGGAAACGGGCGGACCAGTCAACAGGCTGCTCCGCACCCTCCTTGGGCGGCTTTCCTTCGGCAAGCAGGTAATTGTGAAGTTCCAGTTCCGGAGAGTTATAGTAATCCAGAATATCCTGTTTCAGCTGTGCCCGGTCTGCTATTGAAACCCCGCTTGCATTAATGGCCTTGCCCAGCTCTTTAAGCACCAGGGGGCGACCGTCTCCCCTGCCTTTCCGCACCTGGAGTTCCGCACGGAGTCCGTCATCACTGACCATTATTTCAAAATGCGCATCCTGGCTGTCGCTGATGGCTTTGTCCTTAATGGGTGTCTGGTGTTCAAGAGCGTGTTCCAGGAGGTTGGCGATTTCCCCTTCCGGCATGATGGTGTCCATGGGATATTCCAGTTGCTCAATCCTGTTGCGGATTTCATCATATGCCGGGAGGGGGATGAGCTTGTCGCCTGGAGAAAAATCCAGGAGGCAGGTTGCCTTATCCTCACTGAGGCGGATTTCCCATTCATGATTACTGAAGGGAATCACATCAGTCCAGTTTGTTCCCTGGCGTACAATTCCGCTGAGGTCGGCCCGAATATCGCTGCCGGTACGGGTGGTATTTTCACCGTTATAGAAGTACGGGTCGGGAAGACTTTTCGGTTGAATAATATCGCCGAAAATATCCTTGCCGGGAACCCCGGGGGTTACCGGGTGCACCTGGGCGATCAGCTGACCCCCGATCACATAGGAATAGGATTCCACTGTGGGATCAACATACACCTTTTCAAAGCTCACCTCTTCTTCCGTATAGGATACCACTTCTTCTTTGGCGGGCATGAATGGAATGGGTGACTTTTTCTGCACGGTCTTCTGTTTTTTCACTTTATTCACATTCTTTTTTTGAATGTCGGGTGAACTGCTCAGCTGCAGTTTTTCAGAAATGGGACCGGCGAGTTCTTCGGGTATTTCCAGACTGGCGTATTCAGGCTCCTCCGCCCTCATATCGGTGGCAGGATCCCCTTTGACGGCTATGAAACTGACTTCCTTGTCGCTTTTTTCTCCGGCAATTTTTATCTGCTCGGAGATATCATCCTCTTTAAATCCGTAGCGGATCCCTTCCTCTTTCAGAAGTGCGACAATTTTTTCACCGTTCCAGTCGGCACCTTCGGAGCTTTTGGTAAACTGGATCCTGGCCTGGAGTTTGTTATCATCAATAATGAGTTGGGGGGAACCCTGTATTCTTCTCTCTTTTTTGGCCATGTTCCGTCGTTACGGTCCTCTTTTTTATAAATTCCTGAACGGACTATCCATTCCTCGGCAACTGGCAACCTGCAACCTGCAACCTGCAACCTGCAACCTGCAACCTGCAACCTGCAACCTGCAACCTGCAACCGCAGCATTCCGGGGTTTTATGAATCTATACGTCGTACCCCTGATCCGCAGCTTGTATGAGTTTTTTCTTCAAAAGGGTGTTTTCCCGCCGAAGAGCATTAATTTCCAGCTGCTGTGACTTCACTGTTTCTACCAGATCACCGGTAGTCAGCGTACCGCTGTGGAGCAATTCCTCAATATACTCAATTCTGGATTCGTAATCTATTTGTGCTTCATTTTCGGCATTTTCATATGAATCGTCGTAGTCATCGAAGCTTATCAGCTCTTCATCTTCCATGTCTTCATATTGGAGAAGCTTGTCTGCAATACGGGTTATTGCCTGGGAAAGGACCGACCTGGGTTTGTAAATAATGATCGGCAGCCTGCTGCTCAGGGCGATATCCTGCACATCATCACGGTACATCACTCCCAGGTGTTCCATGTCCATTCCCAGATACTGCTGAATGGAACGCCGAAGTTTCTGCACCTTCTCGGCATCCTTGGGGTCTTCCAGCATGTTCAGTACCAGACGGGGAAGAAATTTGCCGGTTTTTTCCCGAAAAGTATCGTAGCACTCGGGGTCGATATCCTGCAGCTTTCGCAGTAAATCCATAATGTAAATGCGCTGCATGTTGTCGGCGTCTTTCTGAATACTTTTCAGATAACGTTCTCCCGGGGAATTCCTCGCTGCAGCCTTGTTCAGCAGATGAAACACGGTACTTTTTATAAAAAGGTAGGCATTCACCAGCGCAGTGGGTGTGGGGTTGGTTACGATGATCCCGTGCCGGGACGCAAGGAAGAACTCGATGGTATTGGTGTGGGTTCCCGCACCCAGATCCAGCAGGACATAGTCCGCATCGAGTTTTCCAAGCTGCCTGATGATGCGGTTTTTTTGTGCGGCGGTGATATTTGCAAGGCCGGGAACTTCTGCATCACCGGGTATGAATCTGAGACCGTCATATCCGCTGTCCACCAGCAGTTCGTCAAGCTTCATTCTCCCGTTGTTGAGAAAGTGACCGATACTCAGTTTGTACCTGCGTATCCCCAGAATAAGGTGGAGGTTCGAACCGCCAAGATCCAGATCGATGAGGATAACCCGTTTGCCTGCCTTGGCCAGTGCGATGCCCAGATTGGCTGTGAAAAGTGACTTTCCAACCCCGCCTTTTCCACTGGCTATTGGTACTATATGCATGTTCAAATCTCCTGCTCGGGCTGTTTTCGCCTGTAGGCAAGAGCCATTATACAGAAAACCAGATCAAATAGCATGATCATACTGAGCCTGAGAATCATTTGGAGTTCACTGAAATCGCTGAATGCACTGCCTGTCTGCCGCATATTACCGAGTACAATAATAATAAGCGCTGCCAACCCTGGTACGAGACTGAGACTTTTCACCACCAGGCTTATGTGCTTCAGAAGTGTATCGCCGGTGAACCCCAGCGCCACTGCGCCAAGGTAGCTGGGGATAATAAGCTGGGGTGCAGCCAGCCACAGAAGTAACCGATAGTTGGAAGAAGGGTTATCTACAATAGAAAAGGATGTTGCAAATGCGGGGAGGAGGAAAATACCGAGTATTCCGAACCGCAAAATATCCCACAAAAAGAGAAAGAATGCGTAGTAGTTTATCTGCTTCATTAGTATGAAGTGTAGGTGCGTGACAAGCGGCAGTCAAGAATGTAAGAATGATCTCTTCTATCTTTTGTGGTATCTTAGAATGGAATAATAACAGGTGGTTTCATGAAAATTCTTTCACGGGAAAAAATGTATTGGTTTTTTACTGCGGTGGCCGGTCTTTCAGTGACGGCTCTTCTGTTTTTTTCACCCGCCGTATACGGGCAGGATATGAGCAGTTTTCAGGAAGAACGGCTTCTGCGTACATTCCGACAGGTTTTTGACTTTGTTCAGGATAATTATGTGGAAGAGGTTGATCCTGATGTGCTTATTGAAGGGGCGATGAAAGGGATGTTCGAGAGTCTGGACGATCCGTATTCCGCCTATCTTGACACCGAAGATATGAGAAGCCTCACCGATACCACCAGCGGTGAATTCGGCGGGGTAGGGCTGTATATCAACAAGGTGAGGCCTGACGAAGACCGTCCCCAGCTTCAGGAATGGGTGGAAGTGGTCAGTCCAATTGAGGGAACTCCTGCGTACCGGGCCGGAATGCGCCCCAGAGACCTGATAATCGAAATTGAAGGGGAATCCACCATCGAAATGAGCATAGATGAAGTGGTGGACAGATTAAGGGGAGAACCCGGATCTGTGGTGGAGATCACTATTCTCAGGAATATGAAAAATGAGCTGAACATTGAACTTGAACGGGCCATCATTGAAATTCCCACCGTGCGCCATGCAGCAATCGACGATGATATTGCATACCTGAGAATTATTCAGTTCACACCAAGGACGGCGGAGAAGGTGGAGGAAGCCCTTCGGGAATTGAAGGAAAGCGGTCACAGGGAGTTTATCCTGGACCTGCGAACCAATCCCGGCGGATTGCTCACCTCGGCTGTTGACACCGCAGACTTGTTTTTTGATGACGGACTGGTCGTGGGTACCGCCGGACGTGTCGCCGGGGAAAATCAGGCGTTTTATGCCCGCCAGGGCACCGTATTGGACGACACCTCGAAACTAATTGTTGTTATCAATGAAGGGACGGCCAGTGCTGCGGAAATTCTTGCCGGCGCTCTCAGAGACCGGGATCGTGCGGTGGTGGTGGGAACCACCAGTTACGGTAAAGGTTCGGTTCAGCAGGTGCGCAGTCTTGGTGACGGAGGATTTCGCCTCACCATGGCCAGGTACTACACTCCCGATGAAACGTTTATCGATAAAGTGGGAATCGAACCCGATATCACCGTGGAAGAACCGGAGCTGACCGAAAAGGAAAGTGAAGATCTCATCACCATACAACAGGAAGACCGCATACAGGAATTTCTGAACCAGGCTGGTAATAATCCCGGAGAGAACCGGATTCGTCAGTTTTTCAACGGCCTTCGGAATGAAGGCTTTGAAGTGAATGAACGGCTGGTACGCCGGCTGATCACCCTGGAACTGGAAATGCGAACAAATGAGAGTGCGCCATACGACCTGGATTATGATCTGGTTCTTCAGGAGGCGGTGAGGATTCTCCGGGAGAATGAAACCCGGCGGATTATCAATTCCCGGGAAGAATCCAATTCCATGTCATCCCGTGGTAACGCCCTTCCGGAACCGGCGCTTCAGTAAGGCTCAGATACCCACAGACAGTTATGAAACAATTTATTGTTCCACAGTCATTAACCGCCCTCCAGCCGGAAGACACAATCCGTCTGGAGGGTGAAGATTTTCACTACCTCATACGAGTCAGGCGGCTTGAGCCGGGAGCGAAAATTCAGATCAGGGATTCAGCCGGCTCGGCGGCTTTGGCTGAAATGCACTCTGTAGCCCGGGACAGCCTGAAACTGCGCATTCTGGAGTTCACAGCTGAAACGGGGCCGGGAGAGAGCCGGCATCGGGACGGCAACAAAGACAGAAGCGTAACCGGTATTCCAGATCTCCATCTGATTCTGGGAATGCCGAAGGGCAAGAAGACCGATCTGATTCTCAGACAGGCCGGGGAACTGGGGGTATCCGGAATCACCCTGGTTCCCAGCCGGAATTCACAGGTAAAAATGACAGAAGCTGAATTCGGCAAAAAGGCAGAGCGCTGGGAGAAAATCCTCAGGGAGGCGGTGCAGCAATCCAATGCGCCACGGCTGCCCCTCCTGAATTATGTCGGCGACATGAATCAGGCCTGCAGCCGCGTCCGGGAGGCGGACGACCGGGTGGCTCTGGGACTGTTTCTTCACCAGGTCCCTCTGGGCATAGAAAGTCTTCATAATCTGCTATCGGATTATTCCCGGATTGCTTCCCCTTCAGCCCCGCCCCGGCATATCTACCTTGCGGTGGGACCGGAAGGAGGGTTCAGCACAGATGAATGTGAAGAAATGCAGAAGATGGCTTTTCACCCGGTATTTCTTGGTGATACCATTCTACGAACCGAGACCGCAGCCCTGTATGCCCTTGCCGCGGTACGCACGATTTTACTGGAGGGATATTCTTGGCAACTGAAAGAACCGTCAGCGGCAGATCAGGATTGGTAAAACGGGTATATATCAACCGTGTACCGGTGGATATTGTGGAACCCCGGAATCTCATGATCGTATTATCCGGACTTCTCGGGGAGGGGAAAACCAAGGCCTCTCAGGTAATGTTTGTAAGAAGCTGGGATATTATCCGGGCACATCACAGCCCCATGCTTCTCAGAACCATGCAGGAGGCTGCTCTGGTGCTGCCGGTTTCCAGGGCCATATCGGGAATGGCCAGGTTTCTCGGTCACCCCCGTCTGCATTGCTATTACCCGTTTCAAACGATTATCAAAATTCTCACCTGGCTGGAATCCATGGGGGGAAGTCTGTTTCTGCTGGGCTCGGGAAAGCAGGATATCGTCTCGGTGGAGCAGAATGTCCGGCAGACATTCCCGCACATCAGGTTTCTTGGAAAATACCCCGGAGTGTTTCCGAAGCATATGTCCGAATCGGTTGCCATGGCGGTTCATAAGGCCAATCCTCATCTTCTTATCGCAGGCTCCGGTTTGAAGGGCAGGGATCGATGGCTGCATGTTCGAAGAAATGTTCTGAACAGCGGCATTATGATCTGGAGCGGCGAGTGGTTTGATTTTATCATTCAGAAACGCCGGAGACCGGGAAAAGTAGCCGTCCGCAAAGGTCATGAATGGATTTGGGAATTATACAGCCACCCCGGGAAGCTTTTCAGGGTGCCGGTATTTCTTCTATTCTGGCTTCGTCTGGTTCTGCACCGTCTGTTCCGCTGAGTCTAATCCTCCGAGGCTCTCTGGAAGCTGTAGAGATCCTGAAACCCGCTTTCCCAGCGGCGATAGATTATTTTTCCCGCTGCCGTTCTAAATGGCGGAATGTACAACAGAAAACCGATACACGAACTTCCCAGACCCGGAAGGGCCATAAGAACCAGACCCGGCAGCAGTGCGGATATATGAATAAACTCCCGGCGGGGGTATATTCCCGCCGAAATTTTGGATCTCAATTTTATACTGTAGCGATGATAGCTGCTCCCGCCGATAAGGGCTCCCAGAAGGGCTGCGGACACTGTCAGCGTCAGGGAGCTGACCCCTCCCATGACCGATGCACATTGAAGAAGGGTGTATCCGTCGACAAGAAACATAAGACCGAGAAGCATAAGCCGGTTGATGAAAGAACTGAGCCCCTTGAACTCAAGGGTTCCATACAGGAAAGAGAACAGAGGTTTCATGCCCGGACGCAACGCCGTTGTATGCACAGAAGGAAGTAAGGATGCATCTTTTCTAATCCTTCTATTCAAGATTTCTGAAGATGTGAGCAATGAATACCGGAATGATTGAGCCGTCGGGCATCTCCAGAATATCGTAGTATTCGGCAACCGCCATTCCCCGGCTGTTTTTTTCTATGATGTTTTCCGGGGGATTTCTGGGGCTGCGCTGAGGCAGCCGGGATACAAATGACGGATCAAGGAACACCAGAAGTGAATCATAGGATCGGATCTCCTCCTGACCGATCCAGCGGGCGGAGCTGAACTCCACCTCCGAGTAGAATGTTTCCGGATTGGGATCCAGGGTGGATATGGAAGTAACTGTTCCCGGAATCAGATAGTATCTGTCTGAGGGTATCTCCTCGCCGTTTTCTATGAACTCATACAGTTCAACGAGACTGGTGTTCAAATCGATGTAGTTCTCCAGTTCATCAATGCCGATGAGGCCGGAATCCTGCGCCTCCAGCACTGCAGATAGAGAAAAAACCACCACAAATGAGAAAAGAGTTCTTGCAATCCGGATCATAGCTACTACCTCCGTTTCCATGATAAGATTGCCGTTGACGGCAGTCAAGAACACAGGAGATAACAGGACCGAAGGAATAGGAATGAATGATCACGGGTGTCTGATAATAGGTGCCACCGGAGGGATCGGCAGAAGCCTGGCCGCACGGCTGGCTGCCAGGGGGTGCAGGCTCTACATTCACGGGCGGGATTCAAAACGTCTGGAAACTGCCGCTTCCGAGCTCCGCAGGGCAGGTGCCTCCCAGGTTTACACGCTGGAACAGGAGCTTTCCGGGAGGGATGATATCCATGAACTCATATCAAAAATCAAACCCCACCGGGAAATGATAGACGGTCTGGTAATCAGCTACGGTCCCATTCGGGAGTCGTCCTTGAGCAGGGAAAACCTTGAAGATTCTTCATTTATTCTGGATATGAATGTTCTTCTCCCCTTGGGGCTTATTCAGTTTCTGGGACCTGTGATGGCTTCCAACGGATTCGGAAGAATTGTTGTAATGGGGGGGACAGCCTCGGACCATAACCGTGCGTACCGGAAAATCCCCGTATACGGGGCGGCAAAATACGCCCTCAACAGTATTGTGCGTTCCGCATCTGCAGAATTCGCTGCTTCCGGGGTAACAGTGAATGCCGTGCTTCCCGGATACGTGAAAACCGAGTATTATTCTAAAAAATCTCTCGATACTCTGAAAAAATCAGGTAAATTGCTTGAACCTGAAAAAATTTCTGATATTATTGAATATCTGATGTCCTTCCGCTCCTCGGCTGTAAATGGATCTATAATTAATGCCGGAGCAGGACTTGAGTGGTAAAAATAGTCCGATTTATTTGACAAAAAATTTAGGGCTGAATACAATTAAAACAGCTTAAAATACTAACAGTGGACTGCAAAGTCTTAGGGGAACCATGAGTAATAACGACATCGTACCTGGATTTGACGAAGAAAAGGATGAGAGCCTCAAAATTCGGCTTCAAAAGATTGATGGTACTGAAGGCTGTCTGGTGCTCTACCTGACTGGATATATTGATACCTATAATTCCAATTTTTTCCAGAAACGGGTAAACCGGGCAATAGAGGCCGGATACACAAAGCTCATATTCCACTGCAGCGGTCTGAACTATGTATCGAGTACGGGTATCGGTTCCTTTACCGCATTCCTGAAGGCGGTAAAACCAAGAAGCGGCGATCTGGTTCTCCTTGAAATACAGCCCAAGGTGTATGAAGTATTCCAGCTTCTGGGATTCGCGCAATTTTTTAATATCAAGGATAATCTGGATGAAGCGGTGGAATTCTTTTCCAAAGGTTCCGCATCCAGCGATACCGACATTTTCCCCAAGATTTTCAAATGTCCGATCTGTTCAACCCGCCTGCGGGCCTCAAAACCCGGACGGTTCAGATGTTCAAACTGTAAAACCATACTTGCGATTGATAACTCCGGACAGATTTTCCTCGGCTAAAATCCAATTCCCTTCAGCAGGGATCCACACGGGGACAAATATATGAATGTAGAACGAATAGAACGCTATCTGCTTGCTCTTGCGGTGACCTATGAGAAGGTCAGTGAGGATGTCTGGATAATCAATGATCCGGATAAGGGACTGAATCAGATCGTCCTTTTTGTGGATGAATCGCTTTTGACGGTCCGTACCAAGGTGATGAATTATCCGGTAACTGATGACAAAAAAAGCCTCCGGCTGTTTCGTGAGCTGCTTCAATTGAACCGTGATCTGGTACACGGAGCCTATGCAATTGAGGATGATTATATTATTCTCATGGATACGTTGGAGCTTGAAACAATGGACCGGGAGGAGCTTCAGGCCAGTCTTGATGCAATCGGTCTGGGTCTGGCAGAACATTATGATCGACTGAAGCAGTTTCTGCCGGGACATGAACAGGAAGCCTGAAGAGGCTTCGCATTTTAGTTTGAAAACAGCAAATGGAGGCCCGAGCTATGGGGATCTTTGACAGATTTAGACGGGTTGTAAAATCGAATCTCAACCAGATGATCAGTAAGGCCGAGGATCCTGAAAAGATGCTCAATCAGCTGATTGTGGATATGAATGAGCAATTGGTTGAATCCAAGAAGAGCGTAGCCAGTGCAATAGCCGATGAAAAGCGGCTGGAGCGTCAGGCAAATGAACACCGACGTAAATCCGAAGAGTGGGAAAAACGTGCGGTTTTAGCACTGAAGGCCGCAGACAAAGAACCTGAACGAAAAAGTCATTATGAGGATCTGGCCAAAAAAGCGCTTGCCCAGAAAAAAGAATGCGATGTAACCGCTGAAAAATATAATGAACAGTACGAAGCCCAGCATGATTCGGTGGAAAAACTGAAGGGTGCATTGCAGGGGCTTCAGCAGCGCATTGAGGAAGCCCAGCGGAAAAAGAACCTGCTTATTGCCCGGGCCCGGAGAGCGGAAGCGCAAAAAAAGATTCAGGATCAGATATCCGGACTGAGCGATACTTCAGCCTTTGATGCCTTCGAGAAGATGGCCAGCAGGGTGGATCAGATTGAAGCCGAAGCAGACGCCATCGGGGAAATAGAAGGACCTGATTCCAGCAGTATTGAGAATGAATTTGCAAAACTGGAATCCGGCGGTTCCGACGATGCCATGCTGGAAGATCTTCGGAAAAAGATGGCTTTGGAGGATCAACGCCCGGGGAACGCATCCAAAAAAGGTGATTCATCCAAGGCTTCACCTGCAGATCCCGAGGTGGATTCCATGATGGAAGAGCTGAAAAAGAAGCTGAATGAGTAAGAAACGGAACCGTATCAGTGCAACAGACAAAGCCGGGGAGCGACCCCGGCTTTTTTTGTGCATAACTTGTGGATAACATTGGGGTAAATTAAAAGAGCTATAGATTTGTTGAGTTGTTTCCGCCGGAAAAGATATAAAAACGGTAAAAATCATATTGACACGTTATAAAGTCTTGTTGATTAGGAAGTTAGCGAATTAATAGGCGCTGGTTTGCAAGCAACGGGACCGACGGATGTAAAATCGGGCCAATGTTCAGCAAAATTATCGGAAAACATCTTGTGGACAACTTGTGGGAAAACTGCCTTCTGAATATCGATATATGGGTTATTCAACCAAAACGGCCGTTCCGTATACGAGAATCTCAGCCGCTCCCTGCATCATGGAGGTGGTGGAGAATTTTATGCCGATGACTGCATTGGCGCCTAATTCAGCTGCGCTGTCCATAAGACGGTCAAGACTCTGTTCTCTGGATTCGGCAAGCATTTTTGTATAATCAGCAATCTCTCCGCCCGCCATCATTTTAAAAACCGCAGCAATATCTCTTCCGATATTTCTTGCCCGGATCGTGTTGCCGTATACGAGTCCATAGTGCTTAATGATTTTTTTATCGGGGATTGAATCCGTTGTGGAGAGCATCATCGTATAATATCCTTGTAGTTGCGGTCATCCCGCATTTCTTTTCGTCTGCTTGCATAGGTATGAACTAAAAAGGAAACTACAGTTCCTCCCAGGGAGATTACGGCGCCGATGCGAACCCAATGCGGTATTCCGCGATCCATGAGCGCAAACCCTCCCATAATCAAAGAGCTTATAATGTATACTACAGCAAATATTGTTCCCAGTACCAGAGCCCGCTTGTAGCGGGGTTTTTTCTCAAATTCCTCATACCATTCCCGCCTGAGTTCAAGCTTCGGAAGTTTGCTCAGTTCCCGTTTCAGTCTGAGCAGTCTGATATATTCATCCCTCAGTCTGTGGTTATTCTCGATTTCCGCTATGACGGTATCTATTTCATCTCCGGGAATTTCATTATCCACCAGGGCCTGAACCCTCATGAGCAATTCCCGGTCATGGTCTGACAGTGAAGGGGTGGTGTTTTTACTTGTCATTCCTGACTCTCCAATGCAGCCTGAAGCTGCTTTCGGGCATAATACAGACGGGACATAACCGTTCCCCGGGGAATGGATAGTATCTCGCTGATTTCGTTATAGGAGCACTCCTGAAAATGCTTTAATTCAATAATCTGCCGATGTTCCGGTGACAGCTCTTCCAGTGCTTTGTACAGGGATCTGATCTCCTCTCTCTTGATGGCACTGAGTTCTGGATTACTGCTGTGTATTTCCGGGATATCAAGCGGCACTTCTGCGCTGCTTTCCCGGCTGTTTCGTCTGCTGAGAAAGTTCCGGGCCAGATTTCGACCTATGGTCAGCAGCCAGGGATAAAACGGACGGCTGCTGTCATATCGGGAAATATTTGTGTACGCCCGCATCACCGCCTCCTGAATAATATCCTCCGCATCTGTGGCATTCCGTACCATGGACAGGATGCTTCTGTATAACCTGGGGATGTAGGGAGTGATAAAGCTGTTGAATTCCTGCTGATTCAGTGTTCTCTCCTCGGTCTTGTTCCACAGCGGGTGTTTCGTCCTTTAAGTACTTACAACCCGGAAAATTATTCGAAAAATTACGAATTCATTATGATCTTTCTTCGTTGCATTCTCCAACCCCACATGCTAACATTTATTAAGTGAAAGCTGCACTGGTAATTCCGCTTCGTTATATTCTCATTCTGTTATTGCTCACCGGTCTCATTATCGGTTATTCGGTACTTCTTGGAGCAGCCGAGTTTCAACGCATGGACGGTGGAGATAGAAGTACCCTCACATTGCTGTATTTGGTACGGGGGATGAAGAGCGGTCTCTACCTTGGCGGGATTCTTGCGGTAATTATCTGTATCCGCTCGGTACTTTCACTGCGGTCAGCAAGATCTCTGGCTCTGATGCTTCTTTTTATTGTCGCCATGCCCACGTTCTTTTTCGGGTACTACGGAGTTCGTCAGCTGGAGAATTCTGCGTTGTCTCCGGATTATGTGCACCTTACGGGTCTCAGCCCGGCGGTCATCCATCAGTTTTCCGGGGGTGGTGTGTATCACCGGGAAACCAACACAAATTTGCTTTTGGATGTGGTTCTGTATCATCACAGCACGCCGGTGTATCCCGGGCCTGAAGATCTGAAGGAGGGGGTTCACCTTGTTCCTGTTGAATCTGAAATTCCCCGGCTCAGCAGTCTTGAATCCGTAGTGTACAACAGCTCTGCAGAAGAAATCATTGTGAATCAGCGAAGCAATGCCACCCCGGATTCCCGGGCACTGGTAATTCCGGTGGATGAAATTTCCAACAGCAGGGCCGCACTGTTCCACCGAAGCGGTATAATCGGCGATATCGACACCACGGTGGGTCTGCTCTTTGAAACCCTGGATGAATACGCTGATGACATGTCATACCGATATGCGGCACTTATATTCAGCCTCATGCTGTTTCTGTTCAGTACGTTTGTATTTATGCGGCTGACCCGATGGCCGCTGATCAATTTTATCCTTGCTGTGATTGTGAATATTGCAGGTCTGATGCTCACCCGGGTACATGAACTGTTTTTTATCAGAGATATTGCCGGCAGTTTTCTGAGAGAACGGGCAATGGGGTACATCGCTCCGGGATTACTCAGTTTTATCGCAATCATTTTTATTATCATGAATGTATTTCTCCCCAGCATTAAGGAGTGGTCCCGGGAGGTGGGAGAATGAATTCTCTGAACAGGAAAATGCTTCTCATTCAGCTGATCACTCATGTTTCCGCAATGCTGACTATTGTGGTGTTAACCATTGTGTTCATACCCGCCAATTTTGAAAGCTATTTCTCAGGTCAATGGATTTTTTCATCTTCCGTTGTTCACTATCTGGACTATTTTATCCCCATTGTTTCGGTGGGGTTTGTCATCTGTTTTTCCATGGCTGCGGGTCATGATGATATTCAGGGCGGCCGGAGTAAAGGCTCGTTCTTCGCAGTAATTCAGGGAGCTCTGGTTTTTCTGCTGTCGGCTGTGATTGTGTATACTCTGTTGCTTCTCCTGCTTTTGCCTGTAGCCGAACAGAACCGTCTGGATGCGGAATACCGGTCTGATTTTATCGCAGACCGGGTGGAGGAAGGGCAGGCTGCTCTGGAACGGCAGGATTATGCAACTGCAGAAGAAGCTGCCAACGCAATTCTTGATCTGGTTCCCCGGCATAATGAGGGCCGGGAAATTTTCCGGCAGGTGCAGGAACGGCGGCCCCGGTCAAGCTCAGACTCAGGGGGTGAGGAGCCCGAGCCCAGGCTTCCCTTGGATCTCAGCTACGGTGAAATTCTTGATCGGGCCAGGCAATACTATGCCGAAGAGGATTATTTTTCCGCAGTTTTCTACAGCCGGCTGGCCCTTGGTCCCGACGAAAGCCGTGATGAGCCTGAAGCCAGACGAATCCTCTCCGACAGTCTGCGCCAGATATCCCGCCTGAACCTGGATGACCGTGAGAGCGACGCACAGGAGCTGTATTCACAAAAAACACGGGGGGCAAAGGAATATAATGAAGGAAATTATCTGGATTCATATTATACATTTCAGGCAATACTTCAAAGCCACCCCGGTGATCCTGATGCAGCCACCTATCTTGAATATTTAGAGCCGGAAGTACGGGAAATCAGTTTTTTTATTGATGAAATTGCACGGGCGGCACAGGGTGACCTGCGCCGACATGTATTTTTGCAGGTACCCGGGGAAGCGGGGGACGATCCGGATACATTGAATCCCCGGGATTACCGGCGTTTTATCGCAGCTGAGCAAATGATGCGATCAACCACCGGAATGTACTTTATTAATCTGGAATATCTGGTTGTTGACCGGGACGGCGGAGTAAAAGAGCATCTGAAAGCTCCCAGGGCAAAGCTCAGGGGCAACTACCTGATCACTCATGCAATTGACAGAGAGAATCCCCAACGCTCCTACAAACCCCGGTACATTGTCCGGGGCGACGTGATTTTCCGGAGTCCCGCCGGTTCCGATGCGAATGTGGACGAGCATGTAATCCGTATGGCTTTGGATAATGATGAATTATGGTCAGTATCGCCGGGCACGGCGTTTTATGATGATGTAAACCTGTTTCAGCTGTTCGCTTTATCGCGGATCTATCCCGAATACGGACGAAACCCCGATTTTCCCAGGGCGGAAATACTGGACAGAATTCTTCTGCCTTTCAGTCTGATTAACCTTTCCATCCTGGTGATAATCATGTCCTGGCGGGGGCGCAGCCGCTATCTCAGCGGTCCTCCCGTGTATACCTGGATATTCGTTCCGGTTATTCCGGTGTTCTCTCTGGGACTCTTCGAGCTCTATCGACTGGTATTCAGAAACATGCTGAACTCCGTTCTTATTCTTTTCGGCTTTATTCCGGCCATGATTTCGTTGGTGGTTCTCCAGACACTCCTGTTCATTCTCATTCTGTTTTTCATTGCAGGTCAGCGTCTGGAATGATGATTCGAGCCAAGATCGCCGGCGCCATTCTGGGATTTCCGTTTGGTATTCCGGGTGTGGTGTTCGGGGTGATCGTGGGTACGCTGGTTGATCAGCTTCTGGCCCTCCAAAGAAATACCCGTGACCTTGAAGCCTTTTTCACCCGGGGAGTGTTTATTTCCCGGATGAAGCGTCTTGCCCGGCCAGCCGCTGCAATCGCACTTTCTGTGAAAATGATCTCCATTGATCAGGCCTATGAAGACAGGTTGAAAGAACTGGTTATCTCGTCGGTACGGAAGTTTTTTTCTATTCGCAGTCTGGATGAGAAACATCTTGAGGATTTCTGGAATGCCGCGGTACGGCATGAGGCGGGGCTGAATATTCAATGGCTTGTTCGGGTCTACGGGATCAGCCCTCCGGAATTTATCGAGCTTTCCCAGATGTACAGTTACGGAGGGGAAACCGAGAGGGATTTTCTGTTCAACCTCATGCACCGCCTGGCGGGAATGGATGAACGGGGCCTGAGCAGGGAAGAATATGCACTGATGCAGGAAATTTTTGAACCAATGGGACTTGGAATCCGGGAAATTCGCCAGCGTCTCAGATCCATGCCCTATCTGGATGCCCGGCATCTTTCACTTCTCGATCTTGAACAGGGCTGCAGCGAAGCAGATGTGAAAGCCCGCTACCGACAGATGGCGGCCAGGCTGCATCCGGATATTCAAGTTCAAATCGGGTATGATGAAAATGCCTCCCCGTCTGACGGGGAGGAACGAAAGCGTGAGGAATTCAGCCGTCTCCAGGAAGCATATTCGAACCTGCTTTGGCAGTTTCGCCTGTATACCCCGGCTGACGGGAGGGAAGGGGGAGAAGAAATATAACCCTCCCCGCCCTCCCGGAGTATCCTGTTTTTAATGGGAATGTACCCGGTTGAATGTACCGAGTCTAATATGCCCGGTCGAATGTATCCGCTGGAAGGTGCCGAGCCCGACGTATTGTCAATGCTAAGCTTCTTCCCGGGAAATCACTGCACCCAGGCTGCTGAGCTTGTCAGCAAGACCTTCGTAGCCCCGTTCTATCTGATAAATGTTCTGAATAGTGCTTGAGCCTTCCGCCGCCAATGCAGCGATTACCATGGCCATGCCTGCCCGCACATCCGGACTCACCAGCTGTGAGCCGCTGAGGCGCGACGGGCCGGAGATTACCGCTCGGTGAGGGTCGCAGAGTACAATCTTTGCACCCATTCCGATCAGTTTATCTACGAAAAACATCCGGCTCTCAAACATCTTCTCGTGAATGAGAATGGTTCCCTCCACCTGGGTTGCTACAGTGAGAATGATGCTCAGCAGATCCGGTGGAAAACCCGGCCATGGTGCATCGTCAATTTTGGGGATCATTCCTCCCAGGTCTGAAACAACCTTCATGGGTTGGACCGGGGAGATATGGATGCTGTCACCCTGGGTCTCCCAATGAATCCCCAATTTGGCAAATCCCATTTTCACCATTCTCAGATGGTGGGGGTCGGCTTTGGTGATGGTAAGGTCGCCGCCGGTAACGGCTGCCAGTCCTATGTAAGAGCCCACTTCCATGAAATCGGCGCCGATTGAAAATTCTGTTCCATGGAGCTTTTTAACGCCCTGAATGGTGAGAATGTTGCTTCCGATTCCGGAGATCTTCCCACCCATGGAGTTGATCATGTTGCACAGGTCCTGCACATGGGGCTCGGATGCCACATTCCGGAGAATGGTTGTTCCTTCGGCCAGGGCAGCTGCCATGATGGCATTCTCTGTCGCCGTAACAGATGCTTCATCCAGAAAAATATCATCACCCTTAAGCTTGTTGGCGCTGAAAGATATTTGTCCATCGATGTCGATCTGCGCCCCCAGACCCTTGAGTACCAGCATATGGGTATCCAGCCGTCTTCTGCCGATCACATCGCCGCCGGGGGGTGATAGCACTACCTTCCCGCTCCGTGCGAGCATGGGACCTGCCAGCAGGATGGATGCCCTGATCTTTTTGGCCAGTTCCGGGGGAACGTCATGGGTATTAATGCTGCCCATGGTTATTTTGAACTCACCCCGGTTTCCGGTTTCCTGAACGCTTCCTCCCAGCTCCCGGAGAATGTCGAACAGAACATAGACATCTTCTATAAGGGGGATATTCTTGAGGACCACTTCTTCTTCACTGAGTATTGCGGCGGTAATGCAGGGTAGCGCGGCATTCTTGTTTCCGCTTGCCTTGATTGTACCCTTGAGCGGGTATCCGCCTTCTATTCTATATTGATGCATGAGCCGAGTTTCCCTGTTTTGTCCCCATATGTCAATTATTCCGTTACTGTTGGTGGGAAAGTATGTTGCTCTTCCCGGCCCCCCTGTGAAAAAGCCGTATGTTTATGCAAATATCTATTCCGTTTTGTATTTTTTTTGATATAGTAGGCAATTATGAAAGTGATGAAATTCGGCGGCAGCTCTGTACGGGATGCCGACCACATTCGCCGTGCTGTTGATATTTTCTCTGCATCTCCCGATACCCGTGCTGTGATATGCTCTGCAATGAAGGGAATCACCAATGATCTGATTGACGGAGCAAACCGTGCCGCAGCCGGAGATGAAAGCTATCGTGACCTGATATCTGCAATCCGGATCAGAAAACTGGAGGCGATTCAGGAGCTGTTTTCTGATATCCGCGCCGCCGAAGAAATGAAACAGGCCATTGAGGCCGAGCTGGAGGAACTGAATAATATCTGTCACGGGGTTTTCCTTGTGAGGGAGTGCAGCCCCCGGAGCTTGGATCTCATTATGAGTTTCGGCGAACGAATGAGCAACCGGATTATCGCAGCATATGCTGCCTCCAGAGGCGAGGAAGTGTTTTTTGTGGACGCCCGGGAATTGGTGCTCACCGATGACTCCCACGGGGAAGCGGAGGTGCTGTTCGCCGAAAGCTATGAGCGAATCCGCAGCCGCTTTCACAGCCGGGAGGGAACGGGCATAGTGACCGGTTTCATCGCATCGTCCCCCAGGGGAATCACCACAACCCTGGGAAGAAACGGCAGTGATTACAGCGCAGCTATTTTCGGAGCCGCCCTTTCGGCCGATGATATCGAGATCTGGACCGATGTGGACGGGGTTCTCCAGGCTGACCCCAGAGTTGTACCGGGCGCCGGAGTTATCCGGGATTTAAGCGTGGAAGAAGCCATGGAGCTCAGCTATTTCGGCGCCGAGGTCCTGCATCCTTCCACCATGATTCCTGCTGTGGAGGCGGGAATCCCGGTGTGGATAAAAAACACCCTGAATCCTGATGTGCGGGGAACCAGGATAGCTCGGAATGTAAGTTCCGGCCCCGGATTGATTACCGGAATAGCCAGCATCCCCGGTGTGAGTCTGATTAATGTGATCGGCGGGGGAATGGTCGGCAGTAAAGGAACGGCAATGAAGGTGTTTTCCGCATTTGCCCGTGCAGGTGCCAATGCCATAATGATCAGTCAGGCTTCAAGCGAACACAGTATTTGCGTTGTGGTTCGAAGCTCCGAGGCTGCACGGGCGGTCAGGTATTTACGGGAAGCATTGGAGCATGAAATTCGTCACAAGATTATTCAGGAGATCCAGGAGATTGACGGTCTGGAAGTTGTGGCGGTGATCGGAGGCAACATGAGGGGCAAGCCGGGGGTATCAGGACAGCTGTTCCATGCTCTCGGCGGTAAAAATATCAATGTGCTTGCCATTGCTCAGGGATCATCTGAAATGAATATCTCCTTCGTTATCGATGAGAAGGACCATTCAACCTGTCTTAACTGCATTCATACAGCGTTTTTTCCCCAATCACAGGAGTAGTCCATGAAATTTGCATCAACACGTAATCAGAATACAGAGGTCAGCTTCGAACATGCCGTATTTCAGGGACTGGCACCGGACGGCGGACTGTATCACCCGGTGGAGCATGCAGATCTTTCTGAATTGTTTCAGGCGTTCGATGCAGCCACGCCGTTTACTGAGATCGCATCCCGGATTACATCGGCTCTTTTTCCCGGGGAAATTCCGCCGGCGGATGCTCAAAGAATTGCGGAATCCGCTTTTCCCTTTTCACCGGGACTGATAGATATTGAAGATTCAATTTCTCTTCTAGAGCTGTATCATGGTCCCAGCTGTGCGTTCAAGGATTTTGGTGCTTCGTATCTGGCAACGGTGATGGAATATTTCCTCAAAGGCAAGAGCCGGCGGGCGGTAATTCTTACCGCCACCAGCGGCGATACGGGTTCGGCAGTTGCCCAGGCATTTTACGGGAGGGAGCAGATTGATGTGGTAATCCTCTACCCCAGCGGCCGAGTGAGTCCCAGCCAGGAGAAACAGCTCACCACCCTTGGGGGGAATATTCATGCCCTGGAAATTGAAGGCAGCTTTGATGATTGCCAGCGGATGGTGAAGGAAGCGTTTACCGATCCGGTTCTTCAGAAGGAACTGCCTCTTACCAGCGCCAACAGCATTAACCTGGGCAGACTGATCCCCCAGAGTTTTTACTATGTGTATGCCTATGCCCGCATGCGGGAACGGCTGGAAGGCAAGCTGTATTTCACCGTGCCCAGCGGAAATTTCGGCAACCTCACAGCAGGTGCGTTCGCCTGGCGCTGGGGGCTGCCTGTGGATCGGTTTATTGCAGCGACCAACCTGAACGATGTGGTTCCGGAATATCTTCAGACGGGTGTTTTCAAGCCCAGGGCTTCATTACACACCTATGCCAATGCCATGGACGTAGGTAACCCCAGCAACTTTGAACGACTTCAGGCTCTCTTCCGTGACGGACATGGGGAGATGGATCGAATGGTGCGGGGCTTGGCTGTGGATGACGGGGAAATTCTTTCCACAATGAAGCGGTTTCATGACGATAAGGAAATTTTTCTCTGTCCTCACAGCGCAACGGGAATTCTTGCCTCAGAGCGCTTTCTGAAAGAGCAGGGTACTGAGCCCGGGCATGTTATCAGTCTGGGTACGGCGCACCCGGCGAAATTCTCGGAAGTCAGCAGGAAAGCCTGCGGCGAAGAGCCTCCCATGCCTTCCAGGCTGGCCGAGTCCCTTAAAAAAGAGAAAAAAGCGGATGTTCTGGGGAATACTCTGGAAGAGCTTTCCGGATATCTCCGCTCAAAACTGGTCTGAGAGCGTCTCTCCCCTCCATTTCCCCAGTCCCCGGTCTTTCCGGTATCGGTTATAAATATCGCATGCCTGATAATAGCGCTGGGGTCCGGAAAAACTCGCGCTGATGTCGCAACGGTACAGTTCCAGCAAAAGGGGGAAACGAGGGTCAGCCATTACCGGATCCCTCATTCTGTCCGGCAGCCTGGAAAGAGCCGGCGGATACATATGGTGTTCAATGAGCCACACCGTATCTTCGATTGTCTGCTGATCCACGCCGATTTCTGCCAACAGCTTTTTTGCAATATCTCCGCCCAGCTGGGCATGGTTATGGAAACGTTTTCCGTTTTTGGGTCTGGCGTCCGGCTTTCCTGCGTCATGAAGCAGAAGAGCGTAGGCAAGCCGGAGATCCGGAGTTTTACGGTATTTCATGCTTTCAAGACTGTGACGCCACACATTGCCTTCGGGATGGTGATCCTTGGCCTGCTCTGTGGCGTCCATATCTGCAAGGGCGGGAAATAGCATGGAAAACACCCCCGCACAGTGGAGCAGATCAAGTCCCAGGTCCGCCGCGGGTCCGCTGAGGATCAATTCCATGCAGACTCTCATGTATTCAGGGGACAGCCTGCCTGCTTCCGACTCCAGAGATTGAATATACTCCTGCTTTTCCCCCGAATCCCCAATATCAGGGCAGGAGAGGGAGTCTGCAAGAGGCCTTTTGGAGGAGAAACGGGCGGCTCCTGTTCCGTATCTGGACAAGATGATGGCTGCAGAGAACAGAACCCTCAGTTCAGGAGGTGTAGAACTCATAGGGCTGTGCAGTTCAGCGAGCCTGCTGCGAATCGCCGATACAAATGAACGGTCCTTGATCCAGTGATAGTTTCCGGGAAAATGGAAATGACGGGGCCGGTGCAGTGCATTCAGAATTCCCGGTACTTCTCCAGGGAACCCGAACAGAGCTTCTATTGCCTGACTGGCATCTTCAGGCATTTCGCGGATGTTTTCCTCAGCCTCGGTGAATATAAACCAGCTTCTTCCGCGGCCGTTCCATGCTGCGGCATCCACACCTTCAATGCCGGGAAATTCAAGGGGGATTCCTGTCTTCGCCAGATCAGGAAGATCGCCGTGAACCAGAATTGTTTCATGGGGAATGCTCCGGGGCACCTGTCCAAAAGAGGTGGCCCGGTTTCTGCCCCGGTAATATCTGTCCAGTGCGCTGAATGCGACCCAGCTCCAGGAAATATTCGAGGAATCCAGAAGCGATGAAATGTCCTGATCGGGTGCTGCCGGAGAAGTTTCCATAGGGGGTAAAGTATCCAATAACGGAGCGTATGCAAAGCAGAATCAGGATATTCAGCAGGGTATCATGTGCCGTTGATGAGTTGAATGGCCTTGTCGGTTCGCTCCAGCTCCTCTTCAATTTCTCTGCGGACCTGGAGCACAAAACCATCTTCAGAGACCGCAGGATGAGTCTGCGGATAATCCGGGATAATGTCCGAGCCGCGGCTGATATCCCTGGAGCGGGATGTTTCGGTTCGCCTGAGAATATCCGGAAGCATATCCTTCAGTCTCTGCATTCTCAGCATCATTCCTTCCCAGTCCTGTTCCGGGCAGCGGCACCCCCGCTGCCTGAACCGGCTGCGAGAATCGTTTCGCGTTCTTCACGGAAGGCAACCAGATCCAGAAAGAATCGGTAGGCTTCAATGGCTTTAAGACGGTTCTCGTCGGTGAGCATGTTTTTCCCGATTCCGGGAATATCGCCCGGAAGATATATGGTTTTCCGTTCCCGGATATTTTCCAGCATTCCCACCGCATCCCGCATATATTCCAGGATTTCCGGACGAAAGACCCTCAGGTCAAACCGGTTCCGCCTTGCTTTGTTCCGCTTGTAGTATTTGGCTTCATTTCTCTTGAGTGAGTAGAGGTTCGCCGACAGGCCCCAGGCGGGAATCAGGTTGTTGAATCCCGGCGGTACTTCCAGAAAGTATCCCACCGGTTCGTTTATAAGGCTGAAAGGATATTCAAGTTTCTGGGGCAGCGTGGTAACCCCTGCGGCAACTATGGAGTAGGGGGCTTTGCGGAAATTCGCCGGATACTTAACCGCACAGCTGAGACCGAAGAACATGCCTTCTCCCGGCCAGCACTCCTGGTCGGGCATACGGGAAGTGTGATTGCTCCCCACATTTGCGCCGTACCCCACATTTCCCCGTCCGCCGGGCCAGAACGCGGCGATGAGCAGACTCTGGTGATGAAATCCCACGAAAGGACCCAGGAAACAGCTGGTGATCTCCCCTTTGCTCACGCCGGAGTTTGGGCCGATGATGGAATCCACAATTTTCCCGTGATGCTCGGCGTGACTGTGCTCGAACAGCATGGAGTTCTGGATGATTGATGCATCGCTCACCTCCACTCCGTCCTGAAGAATTGAATTGCGGATAATGCTGCTGTTGGTAACCACGCTGGGATCGCTGCTGGTGGAAAATATGCTGCTGTTGGAAATCTCATCGGCTCCCAGAACCCGGCTGTAGGGGCCGATATAGGAATTCACAATAGAGCGGCAGTCCAGAATCCGGGAATGTTTATCGATGATGGTCCAGTTGAATCTGATGCGTTCAAGATATTCGGACAAATGGGTTCCATACGCATCTTCCACGGCAGCTGAACCGGGGTGCATGAGCACGTACTCGGCAAGTTCCAGACTCAAATCCGAGTACAGGGATATTTCACGGCCGCCGGTCTCGATTCCCACGGGAATATTCACACCGTTCCCGTACAGGGTTCCCCGGGAACCTGCGGTGAGTCCGGTGCTGGAGTTACTCAGAAGGCTGTCACGCACTACCAGTGTGGCGAAAATTCTGGGACAGTTATGTACCGCACTTCCGCTGGCAATGTGACTGCTTTCAATGGTGCTGCGGTGAATACCTGAGGGGAGTGAGCCCGCACTTTCCTGATTGCAGATCATCCGTCCGTCAAAATACCCAAGAACCACATCGCCAATGAATAGATTCTGGGTGATGAAGGCTGCTGAAAAATCCTCTACCACCCGGATTCTCGACCAGTCATGGCATACGTTACCCTGTCTTTCCAGGCTCTGTACTTCGTCATGTGAAAGGGTACGAAGAGGCCGCCCCTTGAGAACCGGACTTTCGGATTCCGGGACGGCCTTCAGTTTTTCTATGCGGTAGGTGAAGTGGGAGTAATTGATGTTCTCCAGAAGCTCATCGATTTTATTCAAAAGAGGTATTTCCCCACCTTGTGTTGCCGCTGCGACATCGTCTGTTGCCGCATGATGATCTGCTGCCGCCGCATTATCGTCTGCCGCCGAAAATTCTCAGCAGAAAGAGAAACATGTTGATAAAATCCAGGTAGAGCTTTAATGCCCCCATGATGCTCAGCCTGATATAATCGGGCTCGCTCATGTTCTCTCCCATGGCATCGCTCATTCGCTTGATCCTCTGGGTGTCGTATGCTGTGAGCCCCATAAAAAGCAGAACACCCACATAACTGATGATATAGCTGAGTGCCTGACTATTCAGGAAAAAATTCACCAAGGATGCAATGATTACACCGATGAGGGCCATAAACAGGTAGGAGCCCCAGCCGGATAGATCTTTACGGGTTACAAAGGCGAAAATGCTCATGGCCCCGAACATTCCCGCTGTAATGAAAAATGTTGTGGCAATGGACTGCTGGGTGTATGCAAGGAAGATAAACGAGATAGTAACCCCGTTGAGGGCCGAATATCCGGCAAAGGTAAGGGTTGCCGTCATGGGGGACATCTGCATAATCCGTGCAGAGATGAAGAACACCAGGCCCACTTCCACAAGCATGAGGATGAGAAAGCCGTTATTCTGAGCCAGCGTGCGCACCAATTGGGTGTTCTGGGCAGTTCCCCAGGCAACCACACCGGTAAGCGCCAGACCAAGGGTCATCCAAATATACACATTACGCATCAGATTCCTGGACATTACTGCCGAGGAGCTGAAAGTCATTGAGTTTTCTCTATTCATAAAGCCTCCGTTTCTAATAATATAGTGCCATGATTCGCATTCGAAAACCAGACGATTTTCATATTCATTTGCGCCAGGGCCCCAATCTGCCGGCCTATCTTGCAGATGCCGCAGGAAGTTTCGCCCGGGCGCTCATTATGCCCAATACGCTTCCACCGGTAAACAACCCCGCCAGGCTCAGGGAGTATCAGCAGGAAATCAGCCGGGCAGGCGAAGATCTCCCGGACTTTCAGCCTCTCTATACGTTTAAGATCTCCGGTGATATTACCGGAGAGGAGCTGGAAGAGATGTTCCGTCGCGGGGTGACCGCGGGAAAGTATTACCCTCTGGGAGCCACAACCAATGCCGAGGACGGCGTGGCGGATCACAGAAACATATTCCCTGTACTTGATGAGATGCAGAACCGGGATCTGGTACTGTGCATTCACGGAGAGAAGCCGGACTCCTTTGTTCTGGACCGTGAAAAGGATTTTCTTCCTGTACTCAGGGATATCCGCAGCAACTTTCCACGGCTGAGAATTGTCCTTGAGCATATCAGCACTGAAGCGGGAATCCAGGCGGTACAGGAGCTCGGGGACAGAACTGCCGGAACCCTGACGGTTCATCACCTGATGCGCAATCTGGACCATCTTCTGGGGGGGATGCTGAACCCCCATCTTTTCTGCAAACCGGTGCTGAAAACACCCGGTGATCAGAAAGCGCTTGTGGATGCCGCATTTTCCGGAAGTCACCGCTTTTTCCTGGGAACCGACAGCGCGCCTCACAAGCGGGGGGACAAGGAATGCGACTGCGGCTGCGCAGGAACCTATACCGCGCCTGTGGCAATCCCTGCCTTGTTCCAGTTTTTTCTGGAACAGGGCGCAATTGATAAAGAGAATACCCGGCTCTTTCAGGACTTCACTTCAGCACACGGCGCCGACTTCTACGGTCTGGAGAAAAACCGGGGTGAACTCATTCTGGAAAATGCCCCCTGGAAGGTTCCGGCGGAGTACCACGGGGTGGTACCATTCCTTGCCAACAGCGAACTACAATGGAGGGTACTATGAATATTATACCGGCTATCGACCTTCTGAACGGTGAAGCCGTCAGATTGTATCAGGGATCCTATGATCAGGTGAAAAGCTACTCCCGGGATCCGGTGGAGACCGCCCTGAAATTCCAGTCGGAGGGTGCCAGGCATCTCCATGTGGTGGATCTGGATGCCGCCCGCTGGAAGGGCGGAGATCCTTCCGGAAAAAAGCATAACCGGGAGCAGATCCGCCGCATTGCCGAAGCAACAGAGATGACTCTGGAAGTGGGCGGTGGCATCAGAAGTGATGAGGATATCCGGGAGCTGATGGATGCAGGCATCCGGCGCCTGGTGGTGGGTACCCTGCTTGTGAAAAACCCGGGAATGGTGCGCAGCTGGATTGAGCGTTACGACGCCGACTTTATCGCCGGTATAGACGCCAGGGACGGTGAAGTAAAAATCGCCGGCTGGGAGGACGGGTCCAGTGTGAAGGATGATGTTCTGGCTTCCTCCATGGCAGACCTGGGGGTGAAAGGAATCATTTATACCAATATCAGCCTGGATGGTACCCTCAAGGGACCTGATATTCAGAGGGCCCTCCACATTGCCGAGGCATCCGGCCTTCCTGTAACGGTATCCGGCGGGATGGGAAGTATGAGCGACTGTCGTGATGTGGCCGAAGCAGCCGCAGCGAATCCCGGTGCGGAAAATATCCCAATGATAGAAGGGGTGATTATCGGCAAGGCGCTGTATGAAGGCAGTATTTCCCTGGCCGAAGCAATTATGCTGTATCAGAATGGGGGGGAAGATGTTTAATCCCAAAGACGGTGAAATTCTGCCGGTACTCATCCGGAATTCCCGGGGAGAGCTGATGGGCACAGGGATCAGCAATGAAAAAGGATTCCGAAAGAGCATAGAGCGGCAGGAAGCATGGCTTCTGGACGGAAAAACCGGAAGGCTGTTACCGGCTCCCCGCATCCGGGGTTTTCAGGAAATCCGGCACAGGGACGGCTACTACGAAATTATTTCCCGGGAAATATCAGCTGATACTGATCCTGCTCCCGCCGACGCCGCTCAGAAGACGCCGGGGGAAGGGACGGAAACGGCTGAAATGACAGACGCCGGGGATGTGCAGGGTTCCGGAGAAAACGAGCCCGTTACCGGCTCTGCAGCGGGAGCTGAAAAAGACCCGGAAGACCCATCGTACGGGGAATACGGAATGTTTCTCCGCAGACTGGAAGAGACAATCCGGCGTCGCCGTGAGGAGATGCCTCCGGGATCCTACACCACCCACCTCTTTGAGAAGGGGGAAGAGAAGATCCGGAAAAAAACCGGCGAAGAAGCGGTGGAGCTGCTTCTGGCCCGTGACAATCAGGAGCTTGCCTCCGAGGCGGCTGACCTGATGTATCATATGATGGTGCTTTTTGTTCAGCGGGGAATGAAATTCGGGGACGCCGTGGAGGTGCTTCGCAGCCGCCACAGCTGACCCCGCCGGCCTTACAGGGCGGCCAGAATTTTGTCGCCCATTTCGGCGGTTCCGATCCGGGTGCAGCCCTTGCTCATAATATCGCCTGTACGGAATCCCTGATCAAGAACCTTACTGATTGCGGCGAAAATGCGGCTGTAGGCTTCGTTCATTCCGAAGCTGTATTTCAGCATCATGCCCATGCTGAGAATCTGGGCAATGGGATTTGCAATGCCCTGTCCCGCAATATCCGGCGCACTTCCTCCGGATGGTTCGTAGAGCCCGAAGCTTCCGTCCGCAAGGCTGGCACTGGGGAGCATTCCCAGTGAGCCGGTAATCATGCTTGCTTCATCGCTGATAATATCTCCGAACATATTGCCGCAGAGTATTACATCGAACTGACCGGGATTTTTCACCAGCTGCATGGCTGCGTTATCCACATACATGTGAGATACGCTTACGTCGGGATAATCCCCGGCCATTTCGTTCACCACCTCCCTCCACATCACCATTGATGTGAGTACATTGGCTTTATCGATTGAGCAGAGCTTCCGATTCCGTTTCATTGCTGTTTCAAAGCCCACTCTGGCAATGCGCCGTATTTCATCCTTGGTGTATACCAGGGTGTCGAATGCCCTGTCGTTCTCTCTGCCTTTGGGCTCTCCGAAATAGATTCCCCCGGTGAGCTCCCGCACCACCAGCAGGTCGAAATTCGTACCGATAACCTCGTTTTTCAGGGGAGATGCGTCCTGGAGTTGGGGAAAAATTACGGCCGGACGGAGATTGGCATAGAGACCAAAGGTTTTCCGCAGCGGAAGCAGGGCTGCGCGCTCGGGCTGCTGTTCCGGAGGAAGACCTTCCCATTTGGGGCCCCCCACACTTCCGAACAAAATGGCCTGTGAATTCCGGCAGATATCCAGAGTGGACCCGGGCAGTGCCGAACCGTGATTATCTATGGCTATTCCGCCCACATCACCGTGGATAAGCTCATACGTTTTTCCATCATCATCCATGATTTTTGAAAGGATCTTTTCCGCCTCCGCCATCACTTCGGGACCTATACCATCCCCGGGCAGAACGGCAATTCGTATTGTACTCTTGTCCTGATTCATTTATTCTCCTTTACAGGTGCGTGTAAAATTAAGCTGGTGTATTTTCCGCAGGAAAGTTTTCTCCATCAGTTAACAACCTGTTGAAAGATACGCTATTCTTAGACTCTTTTAATATCTGTTGGAACAGAGTCACAGAAAACGGGCGAAATCAGGATCATACCTGCTGGAGGTAATCACAATTCCATCGTCCCAGCAATTTCAAAATCTTTGATTTTGGAAATTGTATCACCATAAAAAGCATTTTTTTACGGAGGATATGCATGAATATACAGAGTCTTGAAAAAATTGCAAAGACTGTCCGGGCGCTTTCTGCGGATGCGGTTGAAAAAGCCAGCAGCGGACACCCGGGGCTGCCCCTGGGAATGGCGGAATTCGGAGCCTGGTTGTTCGGAGAGCGGATGAATCATAATCCCGGGAATTCCTCCTGGATGAACAGAGACCGTTTTGTTCTTTCTGCGGGACACGGTTCCATGTTTTTGTATTCCCTTCTCCATCTCAGCGGATACAAACTTCCCCTGGAAGAGCTGAAAAATTTCCGTCAGCTGAATTCCCTCACTCCCGGTCATCCTGAATTCGGACATACCGACGGTGTTGAAACCACTACCGGTCCCCTGGGACAGGGCTTTGCAAATGCCGTGGGAATGGCCATGGCTCAGGCTCACAGCATGGAGAAGTTCAACACTCCGGAACACCGGATTATTGACCATTATGTGTACACCCTATTGGGCGACGGCTGCATGATGGAGGGAATATCCACTGAAGCTGCCAGTCTCGCCGGTCATTTGGGGCTTGGACGGCTCGTTGCGTTTTATGACAGCAATAAAATATCAATTGAGGGAGACACCGAGCTTGCCTATTCAGAGGACAGCGCCGGAAAATTCAAGGCACTGGGCTGGCATGTGCAGGAAATCGATGCATATGATTTTTCAGCCATGGATAAGGCTCTTGATGCAGCTCAGAAAGAGGAAGGAAAACCCAGTCTGATTATCCTGAACTCTACCATCGGAAAAGGGGCTCCCAATAAGGCGGGTACCGCCGGAGTGCACGGCGCAGCCCTTGGCGCAGATGAGCGAACGGCATTCCGGAAAAATATCGGTCTGCCCGATGAGGATTTTCACATCGTCCCGGGAGTCGAGGAGTATTTTGCGGAAAAACGGAAGAGCTGGCAGAAGGCTGAGGCCGACTGGAATGAGCTTTTCGCCGCCTGGGCCTCGGCGAACCCCGAACTTGCTGCGGAATGGGAACAGTGGCACAGTGAAATTCACGAAGATGATCTGAAAGATATCAGCTTTGCCCAGTACGAGGTGGGCGATTCGGAAGCCAGCAGGAAATCCAGCGGTTCCGCCATACAGAGTCTGGCGGCCCGGTTTACCAATCTCATTGGCGGCTCTGCTGACCTGGCGCCTTCGAATAATACGCTGATCAAGGATGAAGGTGATTTCGGCCCCCATGCATTTCTGGGACGAAATCTCCATTTCGGTGTTCGCGAACATGCCATGGGCGCTGTGGCAAACGGAATGGCTCTTTATGGCGGTTTGAGAGTATACGCTGCCACCTTTCTGGTTTTCAGCGATTACATGCGGCCGGCCATCCGCCTTGCCGCATTAATGAATCTTCCGGTCATTTACGTGTTCACCCACGATTCGGTGTTTGTGGGAGAAGACGGGCCCACCCATCAGCCGGTGGAACAGGCCACTGCGCTGAGAACCATTCCCAACCTTCAGCTGTACCGTCCTGCGGACGCCCAGGAGACCATCGCTGCATGGAAGGAAGCTCTTCTTCGCCTGGACGGTCCCACGGCTCTTTCCCTCACCAGACAGGGGCTTACGGTTTTTCCCAAGCCTGAGGACTGGGAGAAGGATTTCAGGCGGGGAGCCTATGTGGCCCACCAGTCTGAAGGCTTTGATTCGGCTCTGGAAAAGGCTGCCGACGGCCATCCTGCTCCTGCGGTGATCGTGGCCACTGGTTCAGAGGTGAACCTGGCCGTGGACGCAGCCAAAACGTATGAAGGCCAGGGATTTCAGGTGCGTGTTGTCTCCATGCCCTGCAGGGAGCGTTTTTATGAGCAGGATGATAAATTCCGTGAACGCATAGTTCCCGAGGCCGGGAGAGTTTTTGCCGTGGAAGCCGGGGTTTCCATGGGATGGGAAGGGCTCACAGGAAGCAGGAAACGAATCCTGGCTATCGACGGATTCGGAACCAGTGCCCCGGGAGGAGAAGCTGCTCAGGCGCTGGGGCTGAATTCCCGGTCCCTGCTGGAAATGTTGAAGAACAACTGATTGTCCGTCATCCTGTCTGAACCGCCCGCACGGCGGGTGGTTCAGTACGGGAGGTGGTTAATTCTGACCCATTCGGAATAATACCCCGGCCCCTGGGTGCTTTCATCACCGGGAACCGGGGTCACAGCAAGATGATAAATGCCGCAGTTGCCGGTTCTGATGACCGGAAGCCAGTTTTCCCAGCGATCGGAGAAGCTCAGCTTGTAGATCCACTGAATCAGCCCTCCGTGGGAGACGCTGAGAATTCTTCTGTTTCCCCGATTTGCCAGTTCAATCATTTCATTCCACACCGAAAATCCCCGTTCCATTAATTGATGAAGCCGCTCTGCCGATGGTACCGCTTCCCAGCTGTGATGCTGAAACGAGTTCCATTCCTCCGGATACTGTGATTGAATCTCATCAAAGGTGAGTCCGGAGAAAATGCCCGTATCCAATTCTTTCAGGGCATCCCGCCTGATAATATTCCCGGCATCCACATTATTGTGGCCTGCAACGATTTCAGCGGTTTCCAGTGCTCTGGAAAGGGGGCTCGATAAGATGGCATCCAGGCCTTTTTCCTGAAAATAGAGCCCGGCGGAACGGGCATGATCTCTTCCCAGGGAAGTAAGGGGCAGATCCACATGCCCCTGAATCATCCGTTTGCGGTTGCCCTCGCTTTCACCGTGGCGGAGAAAATAAAAATGAGTCTTTTCCTTGATGGATTCGAATGGTATGGGATTTCTATGCATGTCGGGTTCTCCTGTGGTTTCACAATGAATTGGGCACCTTCCCGCCGGTCCTCAGACAGACGGGAGAATGTGTTTGCTGATATAATCTACTGATAAAAAAGCCTGATAGTTTGATTCGGATCGTCATCGAAAAACTTAATCATCAGCGTGTTGCTGTCAGCATTGTAATAACGGCCTTTGCTGTAAATTTCGAAGTCCGGCGCATTTCTCCAGATTATTCCAAACAGTTCCATTCCGTTCAGAGGATCGATGCCGGGAATGCCCCGGAAGAACATGAAATGGGTACGGTTGGGCGTATTATCGAAGTTGATGGTGAATTCGCCGGGCTGACTGATAATTTCATAGTCGTTCATGATGGTATATGCCCAGGCTCCGTTGCCGAAATACTGGGCAAGACTGATATGCCGGGGATAATACGGGTTGTCGGAAATAATCGGATAGATCTCTTCCGGGTTTGTCGTGCCCTGGGTTGCGGAAATAGCTCCGGCAGTGAGTTCTATCTGTGAGGGCAGAAATCCCATCTGATCTCCGAGTCTGAGTACCGACAGCACCATGTTTCTACCCAGGCTGATGAACTGCTCATTACCCTTCTCCTGGCCGGCAGCGATGAGAGTTTGACCGGTAAGAATGGTGTAGTAGCTGTTGGCAATTCCCGGTTCGGTGACAAAAAAGAACCCCTCATCCACTTTCACAATTTCCGGCATGATGTTTTCTTCGAGAATGCCTTCGAAACGGCTGAGAATCTGGCGAACCTCATTATCGGGAAAGTCCCCCAGATAGTAGTTCATGGCCAGCCCCAATGCCTCCAGCGGAGCCAGAGTTGCCGGTGCAAGGCTCTCGGTGAACGCCACAAGGTTGGGAAGCAGATTGTCAGAGCCTCTGTCGGTTGCGTAGCGGAACAGGTTGGGGGTGAGGTACACCATTGCATTGCCCTGATTGATCATGTTTCTGATCCGGATGCTTTCCTGGCGATCGGCGGCATCAAGATCGTTGGTGATTTTCCGCAGATTTCCCAGGAAGACCGATGAACGGTAGCTGAGTTCCAGGGGGAAGATATCTGCTGCACTGCGCATCTCATTGTAGACTCGTGTATATTCTTCCCGTTCCCAGGCCTCAGCCAGAACATTCACCAGTATTTCTTCCGAGAAGCGGGGACTGCCCTCACGCATATCCCAGGTGCCCTGGGTGGAATTGTAGCGATTGCTCTTCCAGGCAAGATATACCCGGTCTATGTAGTCGTTCAGTTCAGTCTGATACAGATCCTGCGGGATATTTTCCATCTGGTTTTCAAACCACAGTTCAAATACATTTTCATTACCCGCAGCCCTGCGGGTGTACCGGATGTTTCGGTTCAGGCCGTCCCCCGGAATATTGAGCAGGTTCTGCTCCTGATTGATGTAGGAGCGGGGAGGAAGGGCGAGAATGTAGCGCTCCCCTCCGTTGTTGACATCCAGGCCGGGAAAATTCTCTGTTGGATTACCCGATGCTCCGGTTCTCAGCATAAACGGAATGCGCAGACTCATGAGACTGCTGTATCGGGAGGGGATTGAAGTATTGATGCTTAGCTGATCCCCCTCCTCATCATGCTGGAATATCAGCTCTGTACCGTTGTCAAAAAACACCGTCAGGCCTTCATCCTGATTCCGGTAGCCGGAAACACGTGTTTCCTCTCTGGTGTTCTGTCGAGTTTCAAGTATGAGGGGGTTATCGCTGTCAAAGGCGAACTGAATGCCTTCAAATTCCACGATAACAGAGGCCAGCTCGCCTTGTTCGGCATCATTTTCCAGGTTCAGGGTTCCGCTGAGCATGATTCTGCCGAAATTTTCGGTAAAAATGCTTCCGCCGGAGAACTGGAGGAACACAAGCCCGGCGATAATGCCCAGATAAAGCACAGGTGCAAAAAAGGCACCCATATGCAGTTGTCTCTTCATAGAGGGGAGTGTATCAGCCTGCCCCCCCTAAATCAAGAAATCTTGCCTAAACAGGACTTGGGCAGTATGATACCACAGATGAAATTTCAACCAGTGATTCGCGGAGGAATAATCCTCCTCTCAAGTCTGTTTTTACTGTCCTGTGCAACCGTGCCTCAAGGCGGTTCCTCTGAACAAAAGTCCCCCGGGGCCGAGGACGGATTCGAAGATGATATAGAAGTGTATGACCGCATGAGCGCAGCCATTCTTCTGGGGGATCCCCGGGAGGCCATTCAGGCATACGAGCAGGCAAAACTGGATGACCCGGATGATCCTGCAAGCCGGATCCTTCTTGCCCGTCTGCAGATTGCAGCAGGTGAACTGGATACCGCGGAAACCATGCTCAGGGAGCTGCTGAATGGTAGCGGTGATACTGATTCCGCCGAAGGTGCATCAGCAGAAAATTCGTCCACCCGGGAACTCTCCGACGAAGACAGGGCGGATGCCCTTGTCAGCCTTTCTCTCATTGAACGGGCCAGGGGCAGACGTGAAGCGGAAGAGGACCTTCTGGTTCGGGCTCTCCAGGCCGATGAAACCAATGTGCAGGCCAACACCGGAATTGGTGAAATCCTGCTTGAGAAGGAACAGTATGACCGGGCTGAACAGCGGTTTCAAAAAGCCCTGGAAACTGAAGACGACAATTTTGTGGCCCTTCAGGGGCTGGGCAACAGCTATTTGAGAAACGGAAAAAGCCAGGATGCAATATCGGCCTTCAGCCGGGCCATCGACGTGGATCCTGATTACAGCTATAGCTATGTGGACCGTTCCCGGGCTTTTGTGGAACAGGGGTATTACGACAGAGCTATCGCAGATATGACCCGGGCTATTGATCTTGATGAGCAAAACGGATGGAACTATCTGGACAGGGGCAGAATGAATGCCCGAAGCGGAAATTTTGAAGCAGCAGAGCAGGATTTCAGCCGTGCAATCCAGCGTATCCCCGGGGTTTTCCTCAATTACGCCTACAGAGGACAGGTTCGGGCATTTCTCGGTGAATATGAAGATGCAGCAGCCGACTATGAACAGGCCCTGGAAATCCGCCCGGATTATTATCCTGCCTACAGCTATCTGGGAGCCCTTGAATATATTCGCGGAAATCACCAGAATTCAGGCAGACTCCTGGATGAGGCGTGGAAGGAGGAGAAGGCAAGAGGTTCGCTGATTCTGTTTTCCGCCGCCGCCGGATTTGCCCAGTCACCAGGTGCCGGACGAAGCTATCTTGAGGACAGGCTCGGCGAATTTTCCAGGGATGATCTTTTCTACTTTGTGGGAAGGTTTTTCATCGATGGTGTGGATACCCGCCTTCTCCGTCAGATCCAGCAGGAGGAAGATATGCAGACAAAGGCTCTTGCCCAGTTTTTCACGGCACTCCGATACGCTCAGCGCGGGCAGATCAGTACCGCTCTTGCGCTTTTGAATTCCCAGGAACAGGAACGGCTGGAAGGCACACCCGAAGGCGTGGTGCGTACATGGTTAATCGATGAATTATCTCAATAAACTTGTATCAAGCCTGGATCCTTCCAGGCGGGTGGTGATTCAGGTTCATGATTTCCCTGATCATGATGCGGTAGCCAGCGGATTCGGCCTCATGCGTCTGCTGGAACCCAGGGATTTCAGAGTGGAACTCTGCTATACCGGGAGAATTGAGAGCAATTCCCTTTCATCTGCAGTGGAGCAGCTGGAAATCCCTCTGGTACCCAGCGGTGACATAGAAATATCCGATCATGATCAGCTGATCATAGTAGACGGTTTTGTTGGCAACCGGAACGTGAGTGAACTTCCCGGCGAAATTATCGGTCTTATTGATCATCACAGTCCTCCGGAAAAGCCGACCACCCCGTTTTTTGATATCCGGGAAGAGATCGGTTCCTGCTCCACCATCATTTATGACTATTACCATGAATCCGGGCTCAGCTTTGAGCGGAATGTGGCCACGGCTTTGCTCATGGGGCTCATGATGGATACTGCCTTTATGACTCGGGGCGTTACAAGGCCGGATATGAAAGCCTTTTCCGAACTCTTTTTTCTGGGCGACTGGGAAACCGGCAGCAGATTATTGAGAAACAGCCTGAGCCTTCAGGATTTGCAGGTATTCCGGGAAGCCATCAATTCCTGTGAGGTGGCTGATGACTTTGCCTTTGTACCGGTGGAAAAGGAATGCAGCCCGGAAGTTATGGCCATAACCGCAGATTTTTTCCTCGGGCTTCAGGAGATCCGCTTCGTGGTTGTCCTGGTTCCCGACCGGGATGAGTACCGGATCTCTGTGCGCAGCGAGGATCTGATGCGTCCCTCCGACCTGATAATCAGAAAAGCATTGCGGGGTGTGGGTTACGGCGGCGGACATGTCCACATGGGGGGCGGAAATATCCCCAGAGACCTCTTTCCCGGACAAAAAACCCTTCGAAACAGATTTATTGAAGCCATGGGGCAGCAGATAGAAGTGGGAGAACCCGAAAAACCCGGCCAGGAATGAACGCCGGGCATATGAGTATACTTTTCAATGCCGATATGCTACAAATTCCTGCCGGAAAAAACAGAAAACAGAAAAAAGCAGAACATACATGAAAACAGCCCATAAAACGAAGATACAGAACTCAGAAAACACTCATGAACCGGAGGCATCTGTTGAAGACGATGCCGTTACCAGGGATCCCCGGGTTGTCGAAAATGGAGATACCATCACACGGATCTCCACCAGCCGGGGCGAACTGGTAATTCTGGGAACTGCACACGTATCAGAAGACAGCGCCAGAGAAGTTGATCAGACCATCCGGGATGAAAATCCTGAAGCAGTGTGCATTGAGCTGGATCAAAACCGCTATAAATCCCTGAATCAGGAAAACAGCTGGAAAAACCTGGATATCTTTCAGATTATCAGACAGAAAAAGACGTTTCTCCTTCTGAGTAATCTGGTGCTGTCAGCATACCAGAAACGTCTGGGACTCAATCTGGGAACCAAACCCGGCGATGAAATGCGTGCTGCTGTTGCGGCGGCGGATGAGTTGGGTATAACGAAATTCATGATTGACCGGGACATTCAGATGACCCTCTCCCGGGCATGGAGAAAGACCGGTTTCTGGGGAAAGAACAAGATTCTTGCCGTCCTGATCGGATCGGCATTTTCCAGAGAAGAACTCGATGAGGACGCCATTGAGAGTCTGAAACAGCGCAGTGCCCTGGATGACATGATGAAGGAAATGGCGGAGTTTCTCCCTTCGGTTAAGCAGGTGCTCATCGATGAACGGGATCATTATCTGGCCATCAACAGCTGGAAAAAAATGAACGGCCGGGAAAAAGTTCTCTCTGTTGTGGGAGCAGGACATGTACCGGGAATGGTCCGGAAGATCCTTGAGCTGGATGATCTGGAGAAGCAGGAAAACACATCTTCCGGAGAAAGCTCAGAGGCGGAGTTGAAAGAGATTTCCAAGGTGCCTCCCCGGGGGATAATCAGTAAGAGCCTCCCCTGGCTGCTGGTGGCTGCAATAGCCGGTTTGATTATATCCGGGTTTATCACCAAAGGATGGGAAGGGGGCTTCAGAGTCTCCTTCGCTGGATTCTTGTGAACGGCACTCTTTCCGCTCTGGGTGCGGCCCTGGCTCTGGGGCATCCGGTTACCGTGATCTCCTCGTTTCTTGCCGCTCCGGTCACCAGTATGAACCCCACCATCGGCGTGGGGTTTGTAACGGGCATGCTTGAAGCTCTGCTGAGAAAACCCAGAGTACAGGATTTTGAACAGCTGGGTGATGATATTACCACTTTCAGGGGTTTTTTCCGGAACAGGATTACCCGTGTTCTCCTGGTGTTTTTCTTCTCATCCCTGGGTTCATCCATCGGGACATTCATCGCACTGCCCCTGCTTTTTCCCTGATCCATTTCTGAGGGCGGCAGCTTCCCGGCGTACTCAGCTGCTCCCCAAGACAGCCTTTACGGATTCTGATATGGATTTCACCCTTACAACCGGTGCTTCACGGCTTCTCGCCCTATCATCCGGCGCCGCATCCGGCGATTGTTTCTGGAGGCGTCCCGGGTGGGGGCGACTATCCGGCCGTACCCCAGTTCCCCGGCTTGCTGAATCCTTCTGCGAAGATGACTGATGCTTCTCACCTGTCCGGATAAGCTGATTTCCCCGCAAAAGGCCGTTGCCGCCGGCAGGGGCATACCGGTTCTGGCTGAGTAGAGGGCCATGGCCAGCCCGAGTTCGGTGCCTACATCCTGAATGCGGATACCGCCTGCAACATTTACGTACACGTCCTGGTCGGAAAACCTGAGGTTTGCATGCTTTTCAAGTACTGCGGCAACACGGTTCACTCTGCGCTGATCTATCATATCCGAGTATACTCTGCCGAAACCGCCCTTCCCGGGGACGGTTAATGCCTGAATCTCCACCATAAGAATTCTGCTTCCTTCATACACAGGGACAATGGCGGTTCCTGCCGGCAGCTCTTCAGCTTCACTGAGAAAAAGGCGGCCGGGATCACCCACTTCCTGCAGCCCCTGGGCATCCATTGTGAAAATACCGATCTCGTCACTGGAGCCGAAGCGGTTCTTGCTCGCCCGGAGGAACCTGAGTTCGCCCTGGGAGTGATCAAAGTAAAGTACCGCATCCACCAGATGCTCAACCAGTTTGGGGCCTGCAATGGCTCCTTCCTTGGTAACATGGGCGATAAAAAATACGCAGGCATTTACTTCCCGGGCTGCCTCGCTGATAATCTGTACCGAATGCTTTACCTGATTCGGGCTGCCCGGGGAAGACGAGGATTCTTCGGTGCCCAGAGTCTGTATGGAGTCTACGATTACCACTCCGGGCCGGTGGGAATGAATCGCCTGACTGCATAATTCCGCCGATGATTCCGAAAGAAGGCTGATACGGTCGCCTTGAATACCCAGTCTGGAAGCCCGCATTTTAATTTGAGACTGGGCCTCTTCCCCTGAGATGTAGAGAACTGATCCGCCCCGGGAATATGCACCGGCAGCCTGGAGCATGAGGGTTGATTTGCCGATTCCCGGTTCTCCCCCCAAAAGAACGGATGAACCGCCCATTACGCCTCCTCCCAGAACACGGTCCAGCTCACTCATTCCCGATGAGATTCGTCTTCCCTCACCGCTTTCCACATCCGAGAGTTTTACCGGTGCCGGAGCGGCGGTTTTCCCTCCGCCCATGCTTCCTCCGCCGGATGTCTGACTCCGGGGCGGCTGTTTCTCAACAAAACTGTTCCATTCACCGCAGGAAGTGCAGCGACCGCTCCATTTTGGTTCGCGATGTCCGCAGCTGCTGCATTCGAAATATTTGACTGCCTTTTTTGCCATATCTGCCGCCTTTGGTTGACTAAGCCTTGATCAATACTTACCATCTTTTGTATGAACCCGAAAGAGTACCGTCTTGCAGCCATCATGTTTACCGACATTGTCGGATTCAGCAGGATGATGGAGAAGAACGAAAAAGAAACCCTTGAACTCCTTGAGTATCATAATGAGATTGTCAGGAAACATACAGAAGATCTCCGTGGTTCCATAATAAAGACCATCGGCGATGCGTTCCTGATTGACTTTCCCAATACCGTTAACGCGGTAAATTGCGCTATCCGCATTCAGCAGGATCTTGAAACACGGAACAGGGAAAATCCCGACTTCACCATTATCCTCAGGATCGGTGTCCACCTTGGGGATATATATTTCTATGAAAACGATGCCCTGGGCGAAGGTATCAACATTGCAAGCCGTCTTCAAAGTATTTGTAACCCCGGGCGTATCTGTATTTCCCAGGATGTTTTTAATCTGGTGAACAACAAAATCGATGAAATTCCCATAAAAGAGCTTGGGGCGGTAAAGCTGAAAAATATCAGCAGAGAGATCCGAGCCTATGAAATCGCAACCAATGGAGATGCCCGTCCCAAGTCCGAAACCGGCAAAGATGCAGCCTCCCAGGGGACCGGAGCAGGCGAAACCGGTGCACCGGAGCAGGCAGTGTCACAAGCAGGGGAAGAGCATCCCCGAAAACCCGCTGCTTTCAGAGAGAACGCTCCGGCGGAAACGCCTTCCATAGGTGAAAAAGAGGTGAAAGACCTGGTGATGGCCCAGATTAAACAGGCGGGCAGAAGACTCACCGTGGACGAGGTGCGTACAAACCTGGGCTACAGTGGCAGAAAAATTGATGACATGCTGGACTCCATGGTACGGAAAGGTTTTCTGGCTAAATCAACAGGCTCACAGCCTGCGTCTCCGGGAAACCGACCGGGATCAGCAGCCGGCAGCGGAACTTCACCCTACGAATCCCCCGATCCCAGTGAGTTCCCCTATAATCTTCGAAGAGCTGCGGGAGAATTCGGACGGGCCGGCAGAGAAATGGCCCATGAACTCGGCCGGGAATTTGAGCGGGGCCGCGGACGGAGCCGTCAGGAGCCTATGGGTCGGGAATATCCCGATTCCTCCTACGGGAGGCGTCATGGTGTGGTGATCCCTGAAGGCAGGGGCTCAAGTGAAGATGAAAAACGTGACCGGGAACTTGAACAGGCCTGGGACCGGGTGTTGGATACTCCATATGACAGCTGGCAGGATCAGCAGCTGATACAGGAATACCGAGCCCAGACCAACAAGAGTCTGAAAAAAATGGAATCGGAATTCCGCGGCCACCTGGGATCCTATCTTTCGGTGAACGGAGGGCTCATCGCTATCTGGGCGTTCACCGGGGCCGCATTTCCCTGGTTCTTTTTTCCCGCGGGAGGGTGGGGAATCGGTCTTCTGACCCACTGGAGCGGTCTGCGAAGGAAGCGTCAGGAAGCCAGGGAGCTTCAGGCTCTTCCTGCTTTGAACAAGCAGCAGCTGAAAAAGCTGAGGAAGCTCCACCGAAACCGGAACAAATTCGGCGGACATCTTATGTCCACCCTTGCAACGTCCCTGTTTCTGGCCGGGATAAATATTATCACCAGTCCCATGGTGCCATGGTCTCTGATTCCCATTGCCGCCATGTCAATCGGTGTGTTCAGTCATCTTCCTGCAGCCAAACACAGGGAGAAGGAAACCCTGGAGGAACTGGCTGCGCTGAATGTGCCCGTCTCCCAGCTGAAAAACGCGAAACGGCTTAAACTCAGTCATGAAAGTCAGATTGCCACCAGTTTTCAAAGTCCCATGGAAGCGGAGGCCGAGAATCTGAAAGCTGCCGTCCTGGCTCAGATTTCCGGGATGAAAGACCGGAGTCATCTGGGAGAGGATTTTGAACAGGTTCTGGAAGGATATGTAAGCCAGGTGGTTGAGCTCAGCCGCAAGGATCAGGAGATAAATAAGACCCTGGAAGCCATACCCATGACCAATCTGGAGGGTGAACTGCTTGATCTGCAGAAACAGCATGAGGCAACCGGCAATCCCGATCTGAAGGTTGAACTTGAAAAGTCCATAGAATCAGTAAAGAAACAGCAGAACTCCTATTATGAACTGGAGAAGCAGCAACAGATGCTGAAGGCGAAACTCAGCAGTGCCATAAACTCTCTGCGTCAGCTCCAGCTGGACTTGGTACGTATGAGACGTACCCCCGAACTTCAGGAGCTGCCTCCGGTTGATGCCCTTCGGAATCAGACAGGGGAGATCAACCACTATCTGAGTGATCTTGAGCGGGAGTATCGAATGCTTGAGGAAAAGGAAAAGGAGCTGAACGGCTGACGGAGCGCTTCTCTTCATGCCGGAGCTGTTTCAGCCTCTGCTCCGCTTCTATGAGCTGATTCAGAAGCTCCGCAGCAGTGCCTAAAATCAGGGTGAATATCAGCAGCAGTACCAGGGCTTCCAGCAGGGCAAATCCTGAATTGCAATCGCCGCCTGTTCTCGGTTTTCCTGTTATTCCCATGACAAAATATCCGTATTTTCGCCCTCTCCCCCCTCTTTGCCGTCGGCACCGGTGCAGATAATGATAAAGGGCAGATTGTAGCGATTCGCTCTGCGGTAAATGAACTCATGGCCCCAGGGGTCCTCCCCCGGCTTTCTTTCAAGATAGGGTCCTGACCAGGATTCGGGTACCGGGTAGAGATAAGGCTTTTCCCAGAGCGCATCCAGCCCCTGTTCATCACTGGGGTACGTCCCGCAGTCAAAATGGTATTTACTCAAGGCCAGTCTGTAGGTCTCGATCTGATTTCGTGCGCTCACTCTTCGTGCGGAGTGGATAAAACCCCTGGAACTGACGCTGATTCCACCGCCGAGTATCAGCATGATCGCCAGTACGACGATCAGTTCGATGTAGCTGAATCCCCTCTGATATTCGGGGTTCCGCATAACTGATATGTGTTTCACCGGGAAACCTCCTTTAGATCATTCGTTACCGGTTTATTGTGCCTGGAGAATCCGGTCGACAGCTGCCTTGAACGCACTCAGTTCATCACAGGAAACTTCCACCGAAGACGCCCACAGCTGAGCCTGTTGGTAATTTTCTGAGCCCAGCTGAAGCAGGGCGAGAAAATAGCGTTCCCTGGGAGAGAGCCGGTAATGGGGCGCGAACCGAGGGATCGCCGGAGCATCCTGCGGGTTTTCGGCAGGGGACAGATCTCCCTGTTCTTCCTCCTGCCTGTAGAGCCGGCGCACCCGATCGCTGATCCGTTCAAGTGTAATGAACACCGCACTGCAGTCTGTACTACCGGGATTGGGAATCATTTCCGGATGATCGACGAAATCCGGGTGTCGGATCAGAATCTTGAGCTTCGGTCCCGCCGATGCACCCGGAAGCTCTCCCCTTCCGTAACAGTCGCTTCGGCCGATCACAGTACTGCGGCGCTCTGTGATCAGGATGATTTCCGCATCGGTTACCGGATTGTGCCGTTCATCGCTGATTCTTATGCAGACGGTTCCAATCGAACCGTTTCCTACGGTTGTACAGCCCCCGATAATCAGAAGCAGTGCGGGTATTGCAACCCAGCAGATATGCAGCAGGCTGGAAAAGGAGTCTTTTTCTGTACAAACCATGCCCCTGTCATGGTGATAGGCACCGGCCTGCCGACTTGCAGTAATTTTTTCATTCTGTCGCTTCATCACAACCTCCCGTGTGTATCTGCCGGTCCGATTCAGTTTCCGACCGGCTGCCGAACGATCGGATTCCATGACCGGAGATGCGATTTTGGAATGTCTCGGGGGCATTCCCATTCCTTGTACCGTTCTCCCGGAGCCAGAATTACGGGGCTGGATGTTCTCCCGTCGGTAAAGACCATGAAGGTTCCCAGGGAATCCCGTATAACTCCGTTGAATTCCAGATGCTCAGGCAAAGGGGACGGGGTGGCGGATGCAGGGGATTTTTCCTGTGGATTTTCCCGGGGATTCGAAGTGGACGGCAATTCTGCGCTGTAAGCCGACGGGACGGTTTGCGGTTCCGGCAGCAGACAGCTGTGTAAAATATCATGAAGACGCTCAGGTCCTCCCCTCTCACCGGTCAACGGGGTTTCGGGAACCTCCGGGGGGTAGTGAACTCTCCGAAAAAATGTACTGCTTTTCCCCAACTCCCCGATATACGCATTCAGAGCATCCTCAAAACGGATAGCCATGGCGATCTCTATACCCCGGTTTTCCGAATCCAGGTTTGCTGGATTCTGGTATGCTGGACCCACGGTTGCCGGAGCTGATGAAATACCGGTGAGTGACAACGAATCAAATGGAACAGATACTGCGTCCAGGCCGGCCAGAAGCCTCAGTCCATGGAAATCCTGATCCGGTGGTATTCGGATTCTGACAGTATTATTATCCGGGTCGAAGCCGAATTCTCCATACCTGCTGAAACCCCTGAGCCAACGGAACACCCGGGCAGAAAGCTGGTTTTGCCGGACATTGTATTGTTCCCCCGGGATGCTGACGCCCGGAACAGTCAGATGATCCGGCAGCGAGGTACGAAGAGTGATATCTTCCCTGCTGCTGAAATATCCGTGAACGGCAGCCTGGAGAAACAGCCGACTTTCATGCCGTGGAATGGAATCGCCGGTCCAGGCCGTGTCCCCGACCAGTCCCATCCCCGGCTGAGAATCGCCAAACACAAGCTGAGCTTTTGCCTCACCGCCATTAATTTCCAACGAATTCAGTCGGATGTCACCAAAGGATGTTTGAAGATCGTCAAGAAGGAATTCCAGAGAATCGAGAGCCGAAAAGCGGAGATGGGAACCTGATGAGCTTCCCGCTGCCGAAGAATGCCGGGAAGGCAGAGTGGTTGCCGTTCCCGCCGTATTTCCCTCACCGGGACTCTGAAAAAATCTGGGCAGAAGAAAAACGGCAGTAAGGACCAGTGCACAGAGGATCATGATCTGCACAGGAGCCGACGGTATATTTCTGCGAAGGGTCACGGCAAGGCGGCTGAGCTTACCGGGAAAGGTTCTGCCGCTGTAGGCCTTGAGAAGCTTTTCCACTGGAAGAGCAGCGTCGGTGCTCGGATTGGAACCAGGGGTGCCGCCAAGGGAAAGCTGAACGTTCTTCCAGGATGCATAGGCTCTGGCAGCCATTCCCCGGGTGATGGTCAGCGCAGCCGCATTCGGCGGGGCTGTCTCTCCGGGAGGCGTTCTATTGCTCACGCTCAGAATAAAATGAGGGAGATGATCGGCTTTGTTCCAGCTTTCTTTGCCGGCGCGACCGTAATTGAACTCGTGGGCTGTGAATGTCCCGTCATCTATGATCAGAGATTCCCATGCCTTGCGACCAAGTACGCTGTAACGGCCGTCTTGAAATCCAGCTGCAAACATCATCAGTAGAATTCCCGGGAGGAGCTCATTTCTGCCGGCTGCCACCCCTGGCCTGCGTTCCCTGATGTAATGCCACAATTCATTTTTCCCCAGGTTCACGCCGAATGCCTGATCCGATTCGGTGAACCGGGGAAGGGTCTGGGTTCTATGGCCTTCTGCACATATATGGCTGATTGTTTCTCCCGGGAGAGAAAACCGGAGGTCCCGTTGAAAATTGCAGATGAATGTTTTCATTTATAGTCCTCCGGTGATTTCCAGAATCCGTCCGTGATATGAGGAGATGATTCTGCTGCTCAGCAGGAGTACCGAAATACCCGCCAGGGAGATTGCAAGGGGCTGGAGTACAGAGCATGCCCGGGCAATGTTTTGTTGAAGCCGGATGCTGAGGAGGTTCCAGCTGTTTCGAATTATCTCCGGCGAATCCTGTCCGGAGATAATTGAACGGCACATGCTGTGTAATTCATGAAAATTTCTCAGAGCACCGGTTTCAGCAATCCTGCTTGGGAGCCGGTTCCAGTCCCCGGATATCCTGGCATCTGCACATGCCGATAGAACTCCCGCTTCCGGTAGTCCTCTCAACAGCCGGGCCATTTCCTCCAGCTGATCCTGCAAAGGAACCCCGGCCGTCTTTCCGACGGACAGCTGTGCGCAGATGCGAACCCAGCTGCTGAGCTGCTGCAGATGGAGTAAAAAGGGAATCCTGTCCAGAACAGTTCTGATCCAAAAGGGCTTATCCGGCATACAGGCAAATCTGAGCCCGGCGGCCCATAACAGCAGAGATTCGGTGATCAGAATTGGAAAGATGATGTTCAACCAATCTGCGGGACTGCCGGCCAATCCGCTCATTTTCCCCAGGGGTCCCAGGGAGTAGGCCAGGGCAAAAACCAGGGTGAGAAAAAGGACCCAGACCGGATATACCAGAGAGGAGGATAAACGCCGATCCAGTTCAATCTCTTTATCCAGCTGCTTCTCAAGAACTGAGCATACCCGGACCACTGTGGTTCCGGAGTTCGCCTGTGAAAGCAGCTGCAGGGATGAATTTTCCGGGCAGTAACGTTCAAAGGTCTCCTGCCAGCCTGCACCGTCCTCCAGATCGGCGGTGATATCACGGAGAAATTCCTTCATCTGTTTTTCTCCGATTTCTCGGTGGATTCGGCACAGACTGTCTCGTAGCGTGTACCCATGCTCGAGATAAATTCTGAGACTTCGGCAGAAATCCCTGCTCACCTTTTTTCCCGGACAGCTTTTCATTGTACCGTACATAGGGCCTCCTGAAAAAACCCTATGCTGCCATATTACCATACCCCAATACCACGGGGAAATGAGACTTCGTAATTTTTCGGCTGCGTAGCATAGCTATGATAAAGACGTAAAAAAGATCCTTCCGAATCTTTTCCAGGTTCATCACCAGCATGATCATGGCCACCTGCGATTCACTGGTCTCAGCAAGCTTTGTCATTAATCGACCCATTGAGTACCGTCGTTTTGCTCTGCCAAATGTCCCTTCGACAGCTATTCTATCCAGCTCATCCTGACGGGCCAGCTTCTTTCGTTCTCGATTTTCTCCACGATCTTTCGGTGGACGACCAAGCGGCGGACCGGATAATCTGATTCCCCGTTCCTTGCACCAATTCCGGTTGCCCCTGGTGCGGTAAATCTGATCGGCGTGTATTGATTCCGGATACACGCCATATCTGTGCCTGTACTTTTCAGCCTGCATGACTAAATCACCAGACTCGTTGTATGGATCCCATGAACAGCGATCGATGAACATGTACCCGTCAATATTGGCGGATGAAATCTTCATGCCGAACTCAACCGGGGTACCGGCTTTTCCCCTGACGATGGGTCGAATATGGGGTTGGGAGATACTCACAATCCGGCCCGATATTCGATGATCTTTGGATTCATACATCAGTGCCTGCTGGCGAAAGACTTCCGAGATAACCAACAGATTCCGGTACTGCTGCCGAGACAGGCTATTCAAGCCGACTACCGTCGCTAATTGCTCTATATGCCGGAGATTACGGCGTATGTACCCCAGCTGCTTGCGTATTGCTTTGCGAATCTTGTTCTTGCTTGCTCTGCGCTTTTTGATGACCACTAAAAAATCCTTTCGCGCTTTCTGCCGGTAGGTTCGGGGTTTTGTCGCCCCCTTGGCCCGTTCTGCGTGAAGAACGTCTATGATGGTTTCCAGTTTTTCCCGGCTCTCGTTTAAAATCGAAAGATCGGTGGGATATCGAATATCACCGGGTACGCAGGTGGCATCAATCAGCAGCTTTCCGCTGTTTTCTACCTCAGAATTTTCTTCTTTTTCAGCTTCCGTATCATCTTCAGTTTTTTTTTACGTTCTTCGGCAATAATCAATTCATTTGCGTGAGTGATCATGTCCATGCTGATTCGCTTTCTGAAATGGACCATCATTGATGGATCAAAGGGAGCCTCATCCTGGTACCCCTGCATTCCGATGAGATATTGCAGGTAAGGCGTCTCACGAATCTGCTCCACGGTTTCCTCATCTGTAATTCCTAATTTTTCCTTTATAATCAGGGCACCCAATGCTGTACGGAAACGGATCGCCGGAGCGCCTTGCCCGCTTTCGATAGCAAACTGTGAGGCATATTCTGCTTCTAAATCCTCCCAGGGAATTAAATCAGCAAGCTGTACCCAGCGGTTATTGGGGTTCAGTTTGCCTCCAAATGGGAGATAGAAATCTTCAAATGAAAGCTGCGTTTTGTCCTCAGTTCTATACATAATCCCTCCCGCCAAGAAAACAGGTGCAAGGGTTTTTGCCTGGTTTTCGCAAAAACCGTGCACTTCATGCACAAATTCTAGCAGTATTTCATTTATATGTATAGGGTTAAGGTTTTTTCAGGAGGCCCTACATAATTCTTCTCCTGGCTGAATGGCTCCCGAACTACAGGAGGGAGGGATATGGAGATTTTCCTCCAGTTCAACGGTTCCATCCTGATGATGGATCAGGCGCTGGCCGACCACGGCTTTGAGAACCTGCAGTCTGAACCGGTCTCTGATTCCCAGGCTCTTCAGTCTGTGGGATGCAGTCTCAGCAGAGGGTGCGTGTATGGTGCTCAGTACCAGGTGACCGCTCAATCCTGCATCAAGGGCAAGTTCAGCAGTGGTACGGTCGCGAATCTCTCCGATTATCAATACATCAGGTTTACGGCGCAGGGCTGCCGGCAGGAACGCCGGGTAATCCAGTCCTGCCAGGCTGTTCGCTTCTATCTGTTCCACACCCGGAAGAATTATTTCCACCGGTTCTTCTATGCTGATAACTTTCCTGCCCAGCTTAACCGCCTCACCGGCAAGGCCATACATACTGGTGGTTTTACCGCAGCCTGTGGGACCGGAGAAGAGGATCAGGCCATGGGATGAACTCAGGCTGTATCGGAAAAACCTGAGAGTTGTTTCGCTGAATCCCAGCTGTTCCGGAGACGGGAAGTCTTTTCCCGGATTCAGGATACGGATGCTGGCCGATGGTCCCTGCATGGTTGAGAGAACTGACAATCGCATTCGCACATTCCGGAGTCCTGTTTTCAAGGTAAAGGAGCCGTCCTGGGGTGCTCCGTGGGAAAAGATTTCCAGTGCGGCCAGTACGCGGAGGCTGTTAACAAGAATGGAACACATTTGAGGACTGATCTTCCGCATCACCTGCAATTCCCCGTGTACATTAACTCTGATTCCGGCTTCACCGGAATCATCCGTTCCCATGGCATGGCCGTTGGTGCACGGCTCCTGCGATCCGGGCTCAAAATGAATATCGGTGGCTTGTCGTTTTACTGCCTCCAGGAGAATCGACCGGAGCATCCGCTGTCCCGGCCCCTGACTCAAAGGACCGGTTTGGGCATGAAGCTGAGCATCTGCCCTGTTTCCTTCCCCGCCGCTCAGACGCGTCAGGTGTATTTCCACATCGATGTCCGAGCAGGGAAGAAACATCACCCTGGAGTTTTCCCGCCATCGGTGGTAATTGGTGAGAAAGCTCCGCGTCTTTTCCCTGCATCTGCCGCTCACCGCTATCCAGGCAATATTTTCCGAATCCTGCCGGGTTGTCCCGAGAAACAGTGCTCTCTGGGTTTCAATAAACTCCATTGAATACTGCTGCTCTCCGCCGGGCAGGGGATAAAAATCGGCAATTTCCCCAGTTGTTGCTCCGACTCTTTTATCATGTACGGGCGAGTGTTTAGCATCCCTCCTCTGAGCGGGTATCTCTTGGGCCGGCGCACCGTGAGACGTCGCACTATGAGACGAGTTACCGTGAGCCGTCGCCCCGTGAGCCGCAGTCCGGCATGAAATTTCTGGAGTTTCATGGAACGGCTGCTCTGCTGCACATGAATGATCATAATGAGGAGAATTTCTCATTTCTGCGGCTCCCGGAAGAAGCGGGAATGTAGGGCGGGGATTCCCGGAAGCCCGGCTTCCACTGAAGAGGGCCGGTTCCTGATTACCGGCCGGATGTAGAGAATAAATTCGCTGAGCTCCCTGCGGCGCTCTAGCGAACCCAGAGGCAGTATTCCGCCCCCGGATCGGCCTTCCTCGCTGACCAGACTTCCGGCCACCCGGAGTACCTCCCCGGAACGGCAGCAGGCCCTGGTGCGGATTTTCCGCTGATTGGTGGGGGGCGGATTTCCCGCACCGCTGTCCACACCCCGCCTGCTCAGTTCAACACTGATGTTCATATCCACATCAGCTGGGCGGAATTCTTTGAATGCTCAGCGGCCGAACCGAGAATTTCTCCGGTTATACTGATGGTCAGACCGCTGGTGATCTCCCGGGTTACGGCGGTTTCTCCGCTGCTGTCCCGGTAGCGGTAGGTTGAGGTGTTCTCCAGCCTTGCTTCCTGACGGGAAATGCCTGCAATCATGCTGTCGGCCACGATGCGGGCGGATGAGCGGCTGAGATCCGCTTCCAGCTTCAGGGCAAAACTGTAACCCAGGGTGGTGAGTACATCGAAATTCAGGCCTACAACTCTGCCCAGATCGGAAGAAACTGAGTGCCTGCTCTGTTCCGTAAGGGTTTCTCCTCCCAGCGAAGCACTGTATGCCCGGCGTTTGCTTTTCTGTACCTGCAGAGCCAGAATATGATATTCAAGTGCAGGCCGGGGCTGATCTTCCCGGCGAACCCAGTCCCTGAACTCCCGGGCGAATCGGGGTGTCCCTTTGAACCGGATGGTTCCCGGCGTACTTCCCCGGATAATCCCGCCGGAGGCAAACTCAGCGGGAATATGTTCCATAATCTCTTCGGCATTACGGTGTCGGAGATGGATTGTGTGAAACACCGGTGGAATATCCAGGGTATGCAGATATTCCTTAAGCTCTTCATGATTCTCCGGGTCAAGAAGTGCATACACCCCATTCCCCGTCGGACCGGCGGTGAACAGTGCGTCTCCCAGGGCCGGGGGGAGTACACTCTTCAGTTCCCCAAGACTGATGAAATCAAGGTGAATGCGCTCAGGTTCGATTCCGTATGAAGAATCCAGCTGTGCAAGAAAATCTGCAATACGAATGCTCTGCTCTTTGTTTCCCCGGATAATCAGGGTTGCGCCGTTCTCCCGGGGCTCTATGCTGCAGCCTGCGGCAAGTGAAGGGGGAATGCAGTTTTTCAGATACTCCATGCTCCGGTTTCGGGGAGTATAGGAACTGATGCACAGGGTTTCCTGCTGAATGGCGGGGTATTCCTGTTTGCCGGGATCGGGAAAAACCGAAAAAACCCCCTGGTGTTCAATGCACCGCAGCCCTCCCTGGACGGAAAGAAACTCCAGGGCTTCATGGAAGCTGCGGCTGCGGATATCCATTGCGGAAACCTGGTGTGTTCCCTGGGTGAAAAACCGGTATTCAGCTTCCTGCAGGCGGAACAGCTTTTCCAGGGCGGTCCTTGCCGACCCGCCGTCTCCCCAAACACGGTAGATTCGGGGATTTTTCCCGGTAATTTCCACATTGAGCTCGGGGAGGGAGTGCCCTGAGCGGGAGTCCCTGAGTCCATTGCGGATAACATACGCTCCTGCCCGTTTCTCCAGCCGGTATTCGGGGTAGGGGAGGAGAAGGGTTGCAAGAGTATCTGCCAGGCTCCGGTTCTCACAATGAAGGGTCTGAGGCTCTGCGGGCAGGGAGCTGTGTCTGATTGCAATTCCGCAGAGTTCGCTCAGGCGGTTCAGAATGCTTTCCATGGGAACATCCACTGCATGAGTGGTGAACAGTTCCCTGTCATCCGAAATATCTATTCGCATTCGGGAAGCTATCCAGATGTTTCCTTTCTCGTGGAGATACAGGCTGTTTGCACTGAGTATCTCGGATAAAACCTGATCCAGCCGGATATCCCGGAAATAATAGCTTCTCAGTTCATCCAGTCCCGGATCGGGCAGCAGAGGGATATTGCCGAAGCGGGCAAGGGACAGAAGAATTTCCCCGAGAGGTCTGCTGATAAATTCCATTTCTCTGATGACGGTCTCATTGGGAGGAAGGTTTTCTCCGAAGGTCTGCTGCTGAAGGGCCGTACAACTGAGCAGCACTGTGCAAAGCAGGATCCGGAGCATGGGGAATGGGGGGCGTATATCCATAGAAATCTCCGTAATCTATACCGGAGAATTCCATCTGCTGCTTGATGAATGAGTGAATCGGCTGCTGTGAATTGTAAAAAATGCTGGTAATCAAATGCTCCGGATCAAATGCTCCGAGTCCCGGTCAGAGCATTTTCATGCTGCCTTTGTACATGGAAACATCCAGTGAAAACAGCATGGCGCCCTGTTTTTTATCCAGGTCTCCCAGGAGATCTTCAATGCTCTGCACCAGTTCCGCTTCCATGTCTTCGGGCACCATTGCCAGAATTGTCTTCGAATGATTTTTCTTTTCCTGCATAAACCCGATGAAGGTGGCGAAGATGGGAACGTTGCTGATATATTCTCCCATTCCGAAACTGTCGATAACCGTGGCTCCATCTATGCCCCGCTGAAGATAGAGTTCCAGAACATCGTAGACGTATTCTTCGAGAAACAGAATGAGCACCAGCAGTCTGCTCTTGGGCTTTTCCTTTTTTCCTTCAACCAGCCCCTCGGCGTTCCGGAGAAAGGCTTCGTATACCGCTTCATTGCCCTGGGCTGCAAGAATCTCCTTCTTGGCGTTTGTGCGGGTAAGTGCCCGGGAAACCGCAGCAAGAAGTTTCAGATGGTCGTTCACCCGTTCTTCCGGTCCAAGAATGACGAAAAAGAGGCGTACGCGCTTCCGGTCCAGGGCGTCAAAATCCACTCCGTCAGGATGAACCCCCACCGCAAGAACAAAGTCATCCATGTTGTCCAGCCGTGCATGAGGTATGGCGATCCCCCCGCCGAAGCCGGTGGATCCCTGGGATTCCCGTTTTTCCAGCGCAGCGCTCACTTCTTCAATCCTGCTCTCATCCAGGTGTCTGCTCCGGCAGGCAAGGGTGGCCAGTTCCTGGATGACCTCCCGCCTGGTTTTTCCCCGCAGCCCGATTCTGCAGCATTGTTTTTCCAGAAAAGAGTATAGTTCCATGGCTTATTCCTCCAGTTCCAGTCCCCGTACCAGGGCGAATTTCGACAGCGGCGGCCCGAACAGCTCATTAATAAAAACGGAAATGAGAACAATGTTGATCATATCGCTGAGTATGGCGGGATTATGCGCCATGAGCTGCTGACCAAGGGGCGAAGCCTGAACCATAAGGGTGAGGCCGATTGCCACACCGGCCTGGGGGAGCATACAGAGCCCCAGGTATTCACTGATTCCCCGGGGTGAACGGGCGATTTTGGCTCCCACCCACACTCCGCCGTATTTACCGAGAGCACGGAAGAGAATATATACACTGCCGAGAAGCACTACTCTGGGATCTCCCAGAATGGAGAGATCCAGCTCGCTTCCTGCCAGCACAAAAAAGAGGGCGTAGATGGGAGGGGTGAGAGGTTCAAGAATATGAAAAATCCGATGATTTCTTGCCCCCAGATTGATAATAACTGCTCCCGCAGCCATGTTTGTGAGCAGAGGAGAAAGGTTGAAGGCGACTGCCAATCCTATGGTGAAAAAAACTACTCCCAGGGAGATAATCATAATCTCATTGGGCTTACGCTTTTTTCTCACCAGAAGATGGAGAATATAGCCCGCAAGAGCGCCGGTGCCCACGCTCATTACCACTTCCATCAGGGCGTGAAGGATCACCCTTCCCGTGCCGTGGCCCCCGCCATGGGCCGCTTCCGATGCGGACTGAACCACACCCTGAGCTGCCTGGGGATCGATAATGCCCCCCACAAGGGCGAAGACCACTCCGAACACGATTACCGCTCCGGCATCATCAAGAGCCACCACACCGTAGAGATAGTCCACAAATTTACCCGAAGCATTCAGGCTTTGGACAATGGCCACCGTGGCCGCAGGAGCGGTGGCCGTGGCAATGGCCCCGAGAATCATGGCATAGGGCAGTTCCATATTGAACAGGTAAAGTCCCAGCGTAGTACTGATAAAGGCCGCGAAGATCTGTATCAGCGTAATGATCACCACCCCGGGCCCCATGCTTTTCAGCTTTACCCAGTAGAATTCCCCACCGATGGTGAGGGCAATCAGACCAAGGGCAACCTCGGTAACCAGCGACATATCCGAACTTACGTGATGGGGTACGAATCCGAGAATGCTTTCACCCATCACCAATCCGGCAATAATAAACCCGGTCACCTCCGGGAGTTTTACCCTGGAGGCGAGCCGGGCCAAAAAATATCCGCTGAGCAGCAGCAGTCCCACACTCATGAGCATGTGGTGAGTGAAGAACAGCTGGATGTTCTCAAATGTTTCCCGGGCCAGGGTCAGAAATTCCGCACCTTCATCCATGTTCCCAGTATGGCCCCATCCTCAGGGAAAAATCAAACCCTCAACGAAACTCACCGTTCTGAATTATCTTCTGCAGATAATTCTGTTCCTCCATTGCAGGGAAATCCCTCATGGAATCCTTTTCAGGATCTCTGAACTCCAGTGAGTTGAGTACGGAAGGAAATGCGGGATATACCACGGTCCAGTCTGAGGTATCATCTTCCCGAATGCTGAGTTCAGCCCCTCCGTCAATCCGGTAGCTGTTTGTCACCCAGCCCCGGTTGCTGTCGTAGATGCTCATTGCCAGATTGTAGTCCCGTTGGGAGCCGTTTTGAACGTCGTAGATGGTATTTCCGTTTTCTTCCCGTACCGCCCGGAGATTCAGGTATTCGCCGTTTCCGAAGGCCAGCCGTGCGGAAAGCTCTTCCCCCGGCGGAAGGATCTCCTCTCCGATCCGGGGTGACAGATGGAGGGTGTTATCCAGCAGCCGGGGACGGAATCCCACCAGATCCTGGAGGAGAACCCGGGCGTACTCGCTGACGCTCCAAGCCTGGGAGAATGTACCTGACGGAATGGGGCGTCCGTTTTCATCGGGAAGGGCGTCCAGGAGTTCGCTCATGCTTCCTGCTGTGCCCATATTGATAATCTGGTCCGCCAGGTTCAATATCAGTTTTGAACTGATTTCATCGTCCCCGATTTTCAGAAGAGCGGTGAGGGCGGGGCCGGCGTTCCATCCCCAGACCGTGCCGTTATGATATGCTGCGTCTTTGTGAAACATGCCGGTTTGATCGTGGTGGGGGTGAAAATAGGGATGTTCCGGATTCAGGCTTGCGATTCCGTAGGGGTACAGAAGCCCGTTCACGGTATTCTGTACTGCCGCCGCTTCCTGCTCAGGGGTGAGAAAACTCCGGTCATCCAATTCGCCCAGAAATGGTACTGAAATTGCCATGAGCTGGTTGGGTCTGAGCTTGGTATCAACGCTTCCGTCGGGTCTGATTCTGTCTGCCAGTGCTTCACCGTCCCAGAATTGTTCCACGAATGCCTGCTGGGTCCGGCTGGCCATTCTTTCCCATTCTCCCGCCAGTTCCGCATCTCCGCTGAGACGGGCAATTTCCGCCGAAGACTTCAAAGCCGTGTACCACAGCGCCTGAATTTCCACCGCTTTGCTGCCCCGGGCTGACCAGGGTTCATTCCCGGCGATACGGGCGTCCATCCATGTGTCCGCGTCATCGTGATGCAGCAGTCCGTCCTCACCCAGATAGTTTTTTTCCGCACCCAGGATGTAGTGCCGGGCGGTTTCCAGTATTTCCGGTGCAAAGCCGGTATCGCCGCTGTAGTGAATATATTCCAGTGCTTCCCGGAGAAGCCAGGGCGTACCGTCGGTGGTGTTGTAGATAATATCATCGGGATTATTCACCCGGTTTGGGACCCGGCCGTAATTCACATCCTCTTCATCCCGGTTCTGAAAGCGGGTGAAATTGTGAAGCACCGCCCTGGCATCGTCAAACCTGCCGTTCACCAGGAGAATACCCGGCAGAGCAATAAAGGTATCTCTGCCCCAATTCTGGCGGAACCATGGCAGCCCGGCCCAGATACCGGTGCCGTACTGACGGGTGACCATGCTGTAGCCTGAATAGAGACTCCAGTAGAGGGATGAATCCAGCATGGGATTTCCCGAGCGAATATTGGAAGAGAGGGTGATATCGAAAATTTCCTTCACATGATCTTCCAGACCACGTGACCGGGCATGACGGGCTGCCTCAAGGGCCTGATCCCGGTCCATTCCGAAGCTGATATACAGACCCGCGGAATGTACTTTTTCCACCGTGGTGAAACTCAGAAGGGGTGAGTGGTCGGAAATCTTCAGGGCGTTTCGCACATCCCGTTCGGATTGCTCTAGTTCTTCCGCACCCAGCTCCTGAAGTCTCACCGGGACTGCCTCCCCGGCACCGGCATCTCCGGATTCCTGTAGAAAAACGGAGGTTTCCAGGGGTTCCCGTCCAAGGGATGCCCGGAGATTTTCCCCCAGCGTTACCGGGACATCCGATGAAATTGCGATCACCGACGGATGATCGTCGCTGAGGCGGTGGGGAATGAGCAAAAACACGTCATCCTCCACCTCCACATTGTAGCGGCTCAGGCTGGTCTTGAAAGCCGGGAAAAAGCTGATAATTGCGGCATCCCCGTCATCCGGCGATACAACGTTCAGCGCCATGCTGTGGCTCTCGGCAAAGAGTGAGAGGGTTTCATGAGCCCGGTCATATTCATGCCTGATAAACCCGGGGTAGAGCACAGCTTTGCCGGCATCTATTCTGCGGTTCAGCAGACTGCCGTTGCGGGCTGCAGCCACATCGGCGACCACGGTACTCTCGGCTATCTGATAGCCGTTTCCCCGGCGGTATGAGTGGGTGAACAATTCCAGGTATCCGGAAATGTTGTCTCCGAATACATACTGCCGCCGTTCACCCGGAGGAATTTCAATGGCCGCTGTGCCCATAAAATGTTCAACGTCCTCCATCGTTGCTCCGGCGGGCAGGCTTTCCCGGGGCAGGCCATCGGAATGAAAACTGACAGACGGATAATTCATTGTGCTGTCTCCTTTTTGAAATGCGAGAGAAGCAATTCTCACCGGTTCAGGCTCTTCTTCAACTGCGGTTGCGCAGGAAACCGCTGCGAGAGAAATCAGAAGCGGTAGAATTAATATCAATATTCCACGAAAAATCGATGGAACCTGAACGGATCCGGTTTTATGTACCATAGTGCTCTCCTCGTTAATTGGAGATTATTATACTGGGAACGTTTCCACTTTTCGAGACTTTTCGCTGCTTTTTTATTCTCCCCTTACGTACCCGGACATTTGGGGCTATACTGTTTGCAAAGGTAAAATAGAATCTGGCGGAATCTTTTCGGACAATGGGAACCGAATATCCGCCTGTATGCATGAGGGGTTTATATGCAAAGTTGGGGAAAACTCATACGACGGAACTGGGTTCCCGTGCTATCGGGAATCTTTATTATGATGATGCTGGCAGCCTGTGCGACCCAGGAAGCTCTGCCTCCGCCGCCTCAGGTGGACAGAACTCCGCCCATGGATGAAGTGGCGGATTTCACCGGGGATTATGATTCTGCGGTGTTTCAGGACTGGAATGACCGAACGTATTATCAGATCTTCGTCCGGTCGTTCAACGATTCCGATGGCGACGGTATCGGGGACCTTCAGGGAATAATCGAGAAGCTGGACTATCTCAACGACGGGGATCCTGAGACAGACAGCGATCTGGGAATTTCCGGTATCTGGCTGATGCCGATTAACGAAAGCCCAAGCTATCACGGATATGATGTGGTTGATTATTATTCCATCGAATCGGATTACGGAACCATGGAGGATTTTGAACTCCTTCTGGAGGAGGCCGAGGCCCGGGGCATCAAAATAATCATGGACCTGGTTCTTAACCATTCCAGCAGTCAGCATCCCTGGTTCATTGCCAGCAAACGGGGTGACCCGGAGTTCAAGGATTATTATGTCTGGTCGGATACCGATCCCGGCATTGAAGGCCCCTGGGGGCAGCAGGTCTGGCATAACGGCGGAAACGGCGAATATTACTACGGAGTGTTCTGGGGCGGAATGCCTGACCTGAACTATTACAATCAGGAAGTGAACAGCAAAGTCAACGATATCATCCGCTTCTGGCTGGAAGACGTGGGGGTTCACGGTTTCAGACTTGATGCAATTATGTATCTGAAAGAAGAAGGCAACCTTCTCATGAACACATTCAGCAATCATGAATGGTTCCAGGAATTTCATGACTTTTATAAAGGAATCAACCCGGATGCGTTCACAATAGGCGAGGTATGGACCAATACCGAAGAGGTTGTAAAGTATATCGGCAATGAAGTTGATACTGCATTTGAGTTTGACCTTGCAACGGCCATGCTGAATTCCGTGCGGGGCGGTCAGAATTCCGATATTACCGCCCAGCAGGAAAAGGTGAACGAGATGTATCCTGAGGGTCAGTATGGACGCTTTCTTGCAAACCATGACCAGACCCGCAGCGCAACGGTTCTCTCGGGAGATCTTGAGAAGCAGAAAATCGCCGCATCCCTGCTGCTCACCGGCCCCGGCATACCGTTCCTGTATTATGGTGAAGAAGTGGGGGTGGAGGGAAGCAAACCCGATGAACATCTCCGCCGGCCCATGCACTGGACACCCCGGGGCGGTTTTACAGAAGGGGATCCCTGGCAGGATTATGCCGCCAAACTGGAAACCCGGAATGTGGAAACCATGGAAGATGAGCCGGGGTCTCTTCTCAACCGCTACCGCAGTCTCATCCAGCTGAGGAACGATTCGCCTGCCCTCCGACGGGGTACGCTGGAACATATTCCCAGCTCCACCCGCCGTGTGTATGCGTATTTTCGCTACACACCCGAGGAGAGTCTGCTGGTGGTAAATAATCTGGGTACTCTCCAGGAAGACTACGGCCTTTTCCTGAAGCAGTCACCCTGGGCGGAGGGGTTTGCTCTTGAACCCGTGTATGCGGCAACTGCCGAGGATATTTTCCGGGGTGAGGATGCCCGGGAGTATCTTGACGGAAAAATTTCCCAGCCTGTGGTGAATGACCAGGGCGGCTTTGAGGATTTCAAAGTTCTGGGAAGTCTGGAAGCCCGTGCAACATATATCTTCCGGGTAATTCCGGAGTAATGGAGCGTATCCATTTGACAGCTGAAAATTCAAGTTTTATAATCAGGTGAATTATCTGGAAACGTTTCCAGATCGCACATATGGAGGTAGTATGCGTAAAAACGTTCTTCGTTTTCTTGGCGTTGGGCTCATTCTGATGGCTGTGCTGTTCAGCGGCTGTAGCGGTATGAGCAAGTATGTTATTAAGGGAACTCCCGAAGCGGACCTTTCCGCGGCAGAGGTGTACGGACTGTATCCCCTGAATGTTCTCCCGGGAACCATGGTTTCCATTAAGGGTGAAGGTTTCGGCGATGTGCCCGGTCTTATTTATCTTAACGGCCAGCCGGTAAATGAATTCTTCGGCTGGGACGACAGCACCATCTGGTTCAGGGTTCCTGAAGAGCCTGCAGAACAGATCGAGGTTCAGGTGGGAACATCCATCGCCGAAGATTATCTGTATCTTGCTCCCGAAGGAAGCATCACCGTACGATGGACTGTGGATGCAGGTGCCGTACAGGAATTCGCCGATGCCAACTACGGTGATTTTGGTCTTGATTTTGCTCCCGAATGGATGGAGCCTCTGTACCTGAAGGGTCAGTGGGTGAAATCCGGCGAAAGCTTCGGCGCAAAAAGCGCTGGCTGGGACACAGGATCCAAAACTATCATGTGGAACATGCCTGAAACAAATACATGGATTTCCGAAACAGTTTTCACCCCGGAAAACCAGGACAGTTTCAAGCCCGGTGTAATGCTTTTCGCATTCGAAGACGGTGACGATGAAACCCGTAACCTCTCTGCCTTCGAGAGTGACATGGCATTTATTCTCAAGCAGGAATGGGCGGCAGCTGATCCCTACGGTGATGTAAGCTCAGATCCCGCAGTGCGGATCGGGGACAGCAGCAAGTTCTACGACGAGAAAACCAACACCATTGAGTTGACATATCCCGTTGCAGCGGAATAATTCTGTTCTCTCCGCTTAGGAGATACAGACAGCTGGCAATACCAATAGGAGGCCGTCTGATTGTTTCAATCAGGCGGCTTTTTTGTATGCCCAGCGAAGCGCAGGCATACCCGACCGGTTGGAAGATACCGGTGTCGCCTCGTTCAGGAGGAAGACAATCCGAATTGCAAGGGCGCAGCTGGCAACGGTTGGGTCTGAAGGAAGCAATAGGAAGTGAACAGCACATAGCGAAAGCGAACCTGATACGGCACAACAGGGGTGGTAAGCGTGCAAAATAGCGCGAAGCCCGAAACCTGAACAGACCTGTAGTGTGTTTGAGGATGGCGTTGTTTACAGGGACTGCGCACAGTATCTGGGGAAACCTGTTGAAATCCCAGCAAAGGGTAGGGAACGACAAGCAGAAATGCAAGTCAGATCGAAGTTTCAGCAGGTGGCAGATGAGTCCGTAGTAGTGAGTAAGTTCCGGCCAGTGAAAGCCAGTAATGGTGTGGAGGAGAAAACCGGAATGACCTCGTCCCCGGTGACGAGGACTGCATTCAGGCCAAAAGCCGGATGCGGATGCGAAGGGACGAAGTTTTTAGTAAATCTTGTTTCGATGAAAAGGCTGGTCGGCAGCTACGCTGCCTGCTCGCCTATGCAACCGAAGGAGCGTGAAGCCTAAACAGAAAGTTGCTGGAAAGTGAGCAGAGTATGTGGCCACGGCCGACTGGGGAACCAGGAAGCTGAGCCAGAATACCGTTGACCTGAGTATCTTTTTGACCAGCTGAATATTGCCGGAAAATGGCTAAGAGACAGCTGCAGAGGAGAGAATGAGCAGGAGTTTCACCGCCGAGGTTTCAAACGAAAGAAGATGCAGACACAAGGAAATCGTAAAATCTGGTACAGCCTCTACGGCAGGATGCTCGAGAGACCACGGCTGGAGGCCGCTTTCAGGAAGGTGAAGGCAGCGAACGGAGCCCCCGGAGTAGACGGAGTGAGCGTCAAAGCCTTTGCCGACCGTCTGGCGGAGCAACTCGATGTACTTGTGAAGGAATTGAAGGACAAGAGCTACCGACCGCTTCCAGTCTTGAGGGTGGAAATACCCAAAGACGGGGGAGGAGTAAGGAAACTCGGGATACCTTCGGTTCGCGACCGGGTAGTCCAGCAAGCCTTACTGGACATTCTAAACCCAATATTTGACCCGGACTTTCATCCGTCCAGTTACGGATACCGACCGGGCAGAAGCGCACATCAGGCAATTGATAAGGCATCTACGTTCATGCGCAGGTATGAATTGGAATGGGTAGTGGATATGGACTTGTCGAAGTGTTTTGACACACTGAAGCATGACTTTTTACTGACTCAAGTACGAAAACGAGTTGCCGATGGAAGCCTCTTGAATCTCATACGCCTCTTTCTTGAAAGTGGTGTGATGACGGATGCTGGTGAAGAGAACACTGAAGAAGGGAGTCCCCAGGGCGGGGTGATTAGTCCGCTTCTCGCGAACATCTACCTCGACTTCTTTGACCAGTGGAGCATGGCACGAGGGTATCGCATAGTTCGCTATGCCGACGATATCCTCATCTTTGCTTCATCACAAAAAGGTGCGGAACGTCGGCTTGCAGCTGCAACGCATTTTCTGGAAGAAGAAATGGGACTGGCTGTGAATCGTGAGAAAACTCACATTACAAACCTGTATAAGGGGGTGCGCTACCTTGGAGTAGTAATCTCTCGTCACCACACCCGGATTCAGGAAAAGAAGGTGAAAGCCTTCAAGGACAAGGTCAGGAAACTGACCCGACGCAACAGCGGGAGACCGCTGGGATCGACAATTTACGAACTCAATCCAGTACTACGCGGGTTTGCTAACTATTTCAGGATAGCAAATTGTACGAAGGTATTCAGGGAGCTGATGAGCTGGGTACGCAGGCGATTGCGGGCTATTCAGTTGCGACTTTGGAAACGCTCTTCCCGGCTGCACCGCCGATTGCGGCAGCTGGGATTTCAAGGCGAATTCAAACACATCAAGATGAGTTCGTGGAGATCGGCTAAAAGTCCGCTTGCAGCCATGGCGCTGCAAAACAAGCACTTTGAAGAGATGAATCTGTTTTCTCTCGACAAGGTACAGGTCGCAATTTCTGTCCGGCAGCTTGCTGGATAACTGAAGACAGGAGCCGTATACGAGGTCCGTACGTACGGTTCTGTGAGAGGGACAATAAAGGAGGTCATTCCTCCTTTATTGCCCTACTCGATCTATCTGCAGATGGTTCAGGCTGCCCCTGCCCGGGTATCAGTACCGGTATCTGAAGCTGATCTGAGGGTAGAGTTCCACGGCAAATTGATTCTGCAGGGAACCGGCAGTGGGGAGCCATGTGAGACCGTATCCCACTTCTATGGGAATGGAAAAATGGCTGAAGCCGATCAGTTCCATCCCTATTCCGAAACCTGCGGTGAATTGGGGCGTATACGAACCTGAGTAGGGCGGCACTTCAACATAGGTTTCACTCTCCTCATCATAATAGGAGTCATCCACCCAGGGGATGTATCCCCGGTGCATAATCGAAGTGAAAATGTAGAGATTTCCTCCCAGAATGTCCTTCCACTGACTGCTGAACACCCGCCAATGATGTGAAAACCCCAGGCTGTAATCCAGAAGATTGCCGTAAAACTGAATTTCCGGAGAATAGAGTGCTCCGGCCACAATCTGCCACCCTTTGCTGCCGTATGTTTTGTGATAGGTAAGGCCTGTGCCGGTCATGGGACCTGCGGAAAATCCCAGGGCTTCATCGTACACCTCTGCAATGGGGGTATGATGAGCTTCGCTGTTTTCCGACTCAATGGAAAACGCCGGTGTGAGCACCAGGAACAGCAATGCCCCGAAACAAAGCAGAGTTTTATTATAGATTGTTTTCATGGTAATCCTCCCCCGGATTCCCATGGGGAATCCGTATCCAGGAGTATAAATGTATACCCTGTAAAAGATGTTTACCAGATTCTGACCGGTAAAAGGGGAAGCTTAAAAAAGGGATGGCAGAAGAACTCCGCCATCCCCCTGGATGTTTAATGTGCCTAGAACATCAGTTCACAGGAATGAGCAGCATTGAACGGATGAGGGCCCGATTGACCTCCCCGTCCATGTTCCGGTTCTCCGGCAGATAGCGGAGCTGAAATGTATGGCTTCCCTGTTCAAGATTCATGAAGAGTCCTGAAGAGAGGCCGAAATCATCCCATTTTCGTTCGCCCCTCTGGGGCAGAATAATCGCTCCCTGCCGCTGTTCATCGGCAAACAGGGTACGGATTGCGGTTTTGTTATTGGTATTGATGGGACCTGATCCGTTTGCATATTCAAAAACGATGTAGAACCGGCCGTCCTCTTCTACATCTGTGCTGAACTCAAGAATCTGTTCGGGATCAGGAACAATCTCCACCGCTTCGTCGCCGGCGGGTGTTCTCAAAACCGAATCCGGATCGTAGGTCCAGCGGCTGAGATTGGAATGGAGTGTACGGTTTTCCCCTTCCCTGGTGGAAAGGACGCTCCAGATATCGCCCCTGCCCTGCCTTCCGGGCCCGGCTTCACCCATGGGTGAACGTTCCCGGCCGTTCCACAGGAAGCTTCGGGCATCAGACTGCAGGCTCCGGTAACTGAAATTACTTCCGGTATCCTGAATAAGCGGATCCTTGGGGGCTTCAATATCCGAGGCGATGAGGTTAATGCTCCCCGAATCTCCGGATTGCTCAAGAACAATATCAATCTGGACAGGGCCCTGCCTCCACTGAAGAATGTTACGGGGGTCAGCAGGCTCACCGTCGATTTGCATTGATGCGATCCGGGAACCTGTGCCCCTGACAGTCATATTCAATTCCATGCCTCTGAGCGTAAAACCGCTGAGGGTCACAGGCCCGCCTCCTAGGTTCTCAGGAAGCATAGGAGCAAAAGTCACCCCGTCACGCTGTACGTTGATGCCGAACAGCCCCCGGTACACCATGCCAAGATATCCGGCAACAGACCAGAGCTGACGTTCTGAGTTGATCTCGGTACCGCTGTAATGGCCGTTGTCGTACACCATATTCTCCATGTGACTGAGGAAGAGGGCTGCGGACCGGGTCATGGCTTCCAGACTGTGGCTGAAGGCTGCCAAGTTGCCTTCCCGCACACCTGCGATGCCGTAGTAGGCTTCAACAAACGGCCAGATCCCCTTGTTGTGATAGGGAGGAATCCCGGGCTGCTGGGGCTCGATTGTGGGAATCCCGAAATGTACCACCGGAATTTCTGTGCTGAGACTGATCTCTCCGCCCAGAACCGCTGCCGGTGAATCCTGTTCTGCGGCCAGAATTGCAGCCAGAGAGTTGCTCAGGGTACCGGTTTTATCAACAGGCCGGCTGCCCTGAATCGGCGGATACAGGTAGAGGCTGTACAATCCGTTTTCCAGCCGGAATGCGTCGGCAATCAGGCGGTATTGCCTTTCGGCCATCCGGAAATACTCCATGCTCATTGGTGAGTCGCCTGCTTCGTCGTACATGTATGAGAGAATTTCCAGAGCCCGGGCATGCAGCAGGTTGGTGCTCATTGCCTTGCTTTCATAAATATCTTTGGGTTCCATCCATTCAGGATATGTCTGCTCCCGCCAGTCCAGGAAGGAAGTTTCACCGAACAGAAGGCCGGTTTCCCGGTCCAGGGCGTTGAGCGTATCCCGCTGAATGCTGCGCTGGAGAATTTCCCGAGCATCATCCAGCCATTGAGCATCTCCCGTTGCCAGATACAGCTCCCAGGCTGCAATTGCCCACACAATTCTGTCGGTTGAGATGGGCCAGGATCCTCCTGTACCGGTGTCCTGAATAATTTCTCCGTATTCGTTCACCTTGGCCATCAGACTGGTCAGGCTGTTTTCCGGGAGTACATAGGCAAGGGACAGCTGTATTGCATAGGATATGTCCCTGGTCCACACACCGTTCCATTTTTTCCCCGCCATGAAGCTTCCGTCGGAGCGGATATCCTGCAGGCTTTCTTCCAGAGCCATGTTGTACAGGGCTTCGTAAATGGGTGCTTCGGGACTGCTGAACTGCGGAAGAGAAGAGATATCCTCCTGGAGCAGCCAGGTTCTCTTCCTGGTTCCGTAGGTTGACTCGATCTTTTCGCTGCTGATTACCGTTGCGGTTTTCTCACCCTGGACCACTCTGTCCGGGTAGATTTCAAACTCTTCGTTCACCGGATACTCCCGTTCGAAACGTTCAACCCTGGGCGCCGGCGGCGGCGGAGGCGGGCTTGAACAGGCGGTGATAAAAACCGCCGCCAGTAATACAAATCCCCAAATCATGATGCTGGCAGTGCGCTGCATTGTGTTCTCCTTGATTGTATTCCGCCAAATGCGGATATATGATTGGCTGTGGTGGTTACTTCATACTGCGGTTTCTCAGATGCTCCAGGGCCAAAGGGCCACGAACAGATATGCCGGGTTTGAGGATGATCTCCTGCTCCCCCAGAAGAACGGTATCATTGATTAATCGGTACAGCAGCCGGGCTGCCTCATATCCGATCTCATCTTTGGGCTGATGAATGGTGGTGAGACCCAGGAAGCCGGTAAAATCCAGATCGTCATAGCCGATAATTTCCAGATCCTTTTCCCAGCGGGCTACCGCCGGAAGAGATTCCAGGGCGTGGCTGTCGGAGAAAAAGAATATGCTGTCGATCTCGGGATGCTCCTTCAGCAATTCTTCCACTGCGGTATCGCTTTCAAACTGGTTGGGAACCAGTTTTTTCCCCACAACGGATATATCCGATTCTTCCAGCCGGCGCTGAAACCCGTTGAAGCGGTCAATCTGCTGCTGGGGGTTGCCCACGTCACCTACATATGCAGGGTACTTCAAGCCTTTGGATAGTATATGTTCCGCAGCCAGTTTTCCTCCGTAGCGGTTATCAACATACACCGACGGCCTGTGAGGCTTATGGTAGTCCAGGTAACAGTAGAGCAGCTTTTCATGATTCAGCATCTGCTCCTCTTCCCTGCTGAGATCATGGCTCATCACAAAGAGACCGATAATGTCTTCCTGAAGGATGTGACTCATCGCCTGTTCAGGGTGTTTGCCCCGGTTGAAGAGGATGAGGTTCATATCCATCTCTTCAACAAAGCGATAGATGCCCCGGAGTATGTAAAAATAAAATGGATGAATAAACAGGGGCATGAGAACGCCGAAGAAGCCGGAGCCCCTGTTTCCGGAAACCAGTTTTCGAGCTATCTTATTGGGGCGGTAATCCAGTTCCTTAATTGCCGCATGCACCCGGTCCCTGGTTTCGTCGCTCACAGGTCCGGTGCCGTTTACGACCCGGGATACGGTACCCAGACCGACTCCCGCTCGCTTGGCAATATCCTTCATCGTACTCATGATCATCCTCGGAGTGGAAACGTTTCCACCATTATATTACACAATACTGTCAAAGACAATACTGGAAATCATCCAATCGGCATGCACCCACAGCGGCATGAGCAAAAACCCCGCCAGCAGATAGGGCCCCACGGGAGCAGCAAAACCCCTGAGAGATTTCCATCGTCGGCGTCCGCCATATTTCAGTGAACAGAATACTCCATGAATCAGAAAAAGGCTGCAGCATCCCAGTACTCCCCTGTACCAGGTCGCAGCCGGTACAGACAGAGCCAAAGCGGTCAGGAGTTTCCCGTCCCCCCAGCCGAAACTTCCCGGGAAAACCCGGGCCGATGCGGCGGTGAACCACACAATCGCCCCGGCCAGCACAATGCTCTGAAGCATATCACCCGGGGTTCTGTGTACAGCGTACAGCAATCCGGGAAAAAAGAACAGAAGGGTGCCTGTATCGGGAATAATCTGTTCCCTCACATCCCGGGCGGCGCAGACTTCCAGAAGAAGAATGACAAAACCAAATCCCGCTGTATTTTCCATACAGTATATACCGGGAAAAACCTGATTTCTGCCTTGTGTTCAGCGGGATATCCCCGTGTATAAAAAAAGGGCAGCCCGTACCAAGCATTTTGGGGATGCATAGGAACGAACTGCCAACATCAAGGGGTGTGCACACCGGTTGCAGGCCGACGGCCGTTCAGCCTATCTGTTAAGCCTTCAAATTGGGGATTATCCGGCTTTCCAGCCCCTGAAGCGAAGTGGTAAATATATCCGATTCCCTTACCCCGGGGGGCAGAGAATCTATGGGGATGGATATATCCTGCTTTTCAGAGCTTCGATTAATAAGCCCCAGCGCACACGTGTCCATAGTATAACGTGCAATAACCAGGATGTGTATATCTGAGTGGAGAATTTTGAAAATTCCATGTTTCAGTGCATCGCTGGAACGCCTGAGCGCAATAAGATCACGGTAAAAAGAGAGGGTCCCGGTATCCCAGCTTTCACGGTCCCAGTTCATGGGGTATCGGGCGCCTTCGTGGGAGTTTACATGTCCCTGAAGGCCGATCTCGTCACCGTAGTAAATTACCGGTGCGCCGGGGAGCATGAACTGAAGGGTTACCGCCGCACGGATATTCGCCGGACTGTTATGGTTATCGTTGGTGTGCAGCCGGCTGATATCGTGACTGTCCAGAAGGTTGAACTGGCTTTCGCGGAACTGACCGGGAACCGCCCGGTGTGCTTCTGTGAGTATATCGGCAAGCTGCCGGTTACCTGTGGGCCGGCATCGTTCGGGTGGATATTCCTCTTTGCTCAGATACCGGTCCCGTTCGCCCAGCCAGGCTCTCACCGGCCGTGATACCCCGAAATAGTTCATGCTTCCGTCCCACTGGTCCCCCTTCAGCCACGGGGAAGGATCATCCCAATGCTCCGCCAGAATATAGGCCTGGGGATTTTCCTCTTTGATCGCTTTCCGGGTTTCCCTCCAGATTTCGTCGGCAAAATCGTGATGGCGGTTTTTTCCTGTCTGGGCCGCCACATCGAAGCGCCAGCCGTCGATGGAGTAGGGGGGGCGGAGGAATTTTCTCAATACCGAATCTTTGCCTGCCCAGATCTGATTTCGGAGCTTTTCGCTTGAGTAATTCAGCTGGGGCAGCGTGGGAACGTCATACCATGCAAGATAGGAGCCGTCAGAATCGAAGTAATAATACTCGGCAGATTCAGGAACATCCTTTTCCGATGCACCGGATTCAAGGGCTTTCCTGGCTTCGGTGAACCAGGGGTGCCCGCTCCCGGTGTGATTTATGGAGATATCCAGTACCAGACGGATTCCCGCTTCATGAAGATCCCTGCTCAGATCCTCCAGAGCCTTGTCTCCCCCCAAATGCGGATCCACATGGAAAAAATCGACCGCATCGTATTTGTGGTGGGTGCGGGAGTGAAATATCGGGTTCAGATAGAGAGCTGTGATTCCCAGTTCCTGAAAGTAGGGAATGGACTGCCTGATCCCTTCCAGATCGCCGTTATAAAAATCTATACAGCGGCCCTCGTCCCATTCCAGGGGGATGGAATCCCAAGCCACTTCCTGACTGGTTCCGCCGTCAAAGCTGTACTCCCCGTCCCGCACGCCCAGATCGGGATTTCCGTTTTTAAAGCGGTCGGGAAAAATCTGATAAAACACCGAATCCCCCACCCACTCTGCGGGGCGGTAATCCATGAAGAGCTGGAAACTCCTGCCGTCGTCCGGCGGTGAGAGGCGCTGACCGTCCGCTGCAAAATACAGGTCCTGTTCCCCCAGCCGGAAGGCAAAGTGGAACCGCATGTGTTGTTCTGGGTAGCTGATGCTGCAGCTGTAGCGCTGCCAGCCCCGGGATGCATCTCCCCGGGGAATCATATCAACATTTTTCATGCTCCCCTGGATCATCATCTGAAGTTTGAATTCACTCACATCTTCTTTGGCAAATGCGGTGATTTCAAACTCCTCATGTCTGGCCGGATAAAACGGCGATACGAAACCCCGGTGGGTATCGAAAATGACTTTGGGTGAAACGTGTTCAGTGCTCATTTGGTTGGCTCCTGATATTTTGATTTGTATTTTCGGATTGTGACTCCATGATGGAGTTCACCAGTAATTTTTCGGGTATGTTGTCCAGACCGTAGGAACGCCTGAGGCCCAGCAGATAAATATCCAGATGGATATGCTCAGCAATCACCGAGGTGAGCAGGGGATTCTGACTGAAGGTGGCAGTGAAATCCCCCTGGGATCGTCCTCCAAGGAGACAGCGCTCCATGTCTGAGGTGAGCATAAGACGGGAGCTGCCGTCGCAGTAGCTGTGTCCGGGCTCGGGGTTCCGGGCAGCATTGAAAAAACGGATTGGAAGATCCCCCGGATCCTGGGGATAAAAAGAGAACATGGTGACCTGTACGCCTCTGGCGCAGGCCTCCCGCAGTTCGGGATTGAATTCCGCCACGGGGATATCCGTATTAATAAGGATTTCCGTTCCGGTGCGGGAAATGATGGAGCGGGCCTTCCTGAGCACCTGGGGGGTGCCCCGGATATTGAAGAACTGTTCGCTGTCCGCATCGCCGGTGAGCGATTCCAGTTCCATGCTCAGTCTGTCTGCGGTACCGGTGTACCGGTCCTTCAGTTCGCCGATGAACTCCTTGGGGCTTTTCGCCGTGTACTCCCGGCTTTCACCGGGAATGAGGTACACTGCACCCTGTTTATACAGTGACTGAAGGACATTATAGACGCCCGAGCGGCTGATGCCCAGATCCTTGGCTATCTGATAGCCGGTCATCTGACCGCCCCTGAGCAGACTGAGGTACACCTGTGCTTCGGTCCGGCTCAACCCGAGAATTTCAAGCTGTTCATATAGCTGGGTCATGGTTCCTCTCCGTAGTTGAATAGTAGTACATAATGTACTACTATTCAATAGACGGGATGTACCACTACAAAAAGTGTCAGTTGAAAAATAAAGGAGACAGGTATGAAAATGAAAAAGCCCGGACGTTTCGGTGAGGAAATCAGTGCAATAGGATTCGGTTCCTGGGGGATCAGCGGTGCCTGGGGGGAAATGGATGAGCAGGCATATATCCGCACCATCCACGCCGCTATAGATAACGGAATCAGCTTTTTCGATACCGCTCCCATTTACGGAATGGGAGTATCCGAGGAAATTCTGGGTAAGGCCATAGAAGGCCGCCGGGACAGGCTGTTCATCGCCAGCAAATGCGGACTGGTATGGAACAATAAAAAGCGGGTCCGGAAGGATCTTTCTCCCGCAAGTCTCAGGAAAGAGATCGATCAATCACTGGAAAGACTGAGAACCGATCATCTGGATCTCTGGCAAATTCACTGGCCCGATGAAAACTCCGACCACGATGCGGCCTTTGAGGCTCTGGCTGAAATCCGGGACAGCGGCAAGGTGCGGTTCCTGGGGCTCAGCAATTTTTCCGCCGCCGATCTTGAACGGGCTCACAAGATGGTCGGCATAGACTCCTACCAGGGACTGTTCAATATGTTTGAACAGAATGCGGAAAAATATCACAGCATAGACCTTGATTACCGGGTGAAGAAAGAAATACTTCCCATTCTCCGCAGGGAAGGGATGGCTCTCCTTCCCTACAGCCCTCTCATGCAGGGAATGCTGGCAGGAGGTATCAGCCGGGATACATCCTTTGCCAAGGGGGATGTACGGGCTCATAACGGGAAGCTTTCAGCGGAAAACCGGGGAAAGTATCTGGAAATTCTGGAAAAACTGAAGCCCGTGGCCGGAGATCATAATCTGAGCCTGGCGCAGCTTGCCCTGGTGTGGACTCTGAATGTTGATGCCGTGGGATCGGTGATAGCAGGAGCACGGTCGGAGAAGCATGTGCTTTCCAATGCCCAGGCTGGGGAAGTATCGGGGCAGGAAGAGATTGTGAGAGAAGTTGAATCTGTACTTTCAGAATACCGGGGGCTGATTGAATAATATGTCGGCCATGCCCCGGTTTTTTCAAAAAAAATCGGGGGCGGGTATTGCAAACTTTTTGTTAATTGACGATTATATCTCTAATATTATGAAAACACGTGCAAACAGCTACATCCAGATTATTCTCTCTCAGCCGGTGAACGGATACGTCACTGATGTCGGGGGTGGACTGTAGCATAATCCGATTATGTTCAGAAAAGCCCGCGGCCTGTATGCTGCGGGCTTTTTTTGTATGCCCAGCGAAGCGCAGGCATACCCGACCGGTTGGAAGATACCGGTGTCGCCTCGTTCAGGAGGAAGACAATCCGAATTGCAAGGGCGCAGCTGGCAACGGTTGGGTCTGAAGGAAGCAATAGGAAGTGAACAGCACATAGCGAAAGCGAACCTGATACGGCACAACAGGGGTGGTAAGCGTGCAAAATAGCGCGAAGCCCGAAACCTGAACAGACCTGTAGTGTGTTTGAGGATGGCGTTGTTTACAGGGACTGCGCACAGTATCTGGGGAAACCTGTTGAAATCCCAGCAAAGGGTAGGGAACGACAAGCAGAAATGCAAGTCAGATCGAAGTTTCAGCAGGTGGCAGATGAGTCCGTAGTAGTGAGTAAGTTCCGGCCAGTGAAAGCCAGTAATGGTGTGGAGGAGAAAACCGGAATGACCTCGTCCCCGGTGACGAGGACTGCATTCAGGCCAAAAGCCGGATGCGGATGCGAAGGGACGAAGTTTTTTAGTAAATCTTGTTTCGATGAAAAGGCTGGTCGGCAGCTACGCTGCCTGCTCGCCTATGCAACCGAAGGAGCGTGAAGCCTAAACAGAAAGTTGCTGGAAAGTGAGCAGAGTATGTGGCCACGGCCGACTGGGGAACCAGGAAGCTGAGCCAGAATACCGTTGACCTGAGTATCTTTTTGACCAGCTGAATATTGCCGGAAAATGGCTAAGAGACAGCTGCAGAGGAGAGAATGAGCAGGAGTTTCACCGCCGAGGTTTCAAACGAAAGAAGATGCAGACACAAGGAAATCGTAAAATCTGGTACAGCCTCTACGGCAGGATGCTCGAGAGACCACGGCTGGAGGCCGCTTTCAGGAAGGTGAAGGCAGCGAACGGAGCCCCCGGAGTAGACGGAGTGAGCGTCAAAGCCTTTGCCGACCGTCTGGCGGAGCAACTCGATGTACTTGTGAAGGAATTGAAGGACAAGAGCTACCGACCGCTTCCAGTCTTGAGGGTGGAAATACCCAAAGACGGGGGAGGAGTAAGGAAACTCGGGATACCTTCGGTTCGCGACCGGGTAGTCCAGCAAGCCTTACTGGACATTCTAAACCCAATATTTGACCCGGACTTTCATCCGTCCAGTTACGGATACCGACCGGGCAGAAGCGCACATCAGGCAATTGATAAGGCATCTACGTTCATGCGCAGGTATGAATTGGAATGGGTAGTGGATATGGACTTGTCGAAGTGTTTTGACACACTGAAGCATGACTTTTTACTGACTCAAGTACGAAAACGAGTTGCCGATGGAAGCATCTTGAATCTCATACGCCTCTTTCTTGAAAGTGGTGTGATGACGGATGCTGGTGAAGAGAACACTGAAGAAGGGAGTCCCCAGGGCGGGGTGATTAGTCCGCTTCTCGCGAACATCTACCTCGACTTCTTTGACCAGTGGAGCATGGCACGAGGGTATCGCATAGTTCGCTATGCCGACGATATCCTCATCTTTGCTTCATCACAAAAAGGTGCGGAACGTCGGCTTGCAGCTGCAACGCATTTTCTGGAAGAAGAAATGGGACTGGCTGTGAATCGTGAGAAAACTCACATTACAAACCTGTATGAGGGGGTGCGCTACCTTGGAGTAGTAATCTCTCGTCACCACACCCGGATTCAGGAAAAGAAGGTGAAAGCCTTCAAGGACAAGGTCAGGAAACTGACCCGACGCAACAGCGGGAGACCGCTGGGATCGACAATTTACGAACTCAATCCAGTACTACGCGGGTTTGCTAACTATTTCAGGATAGCAAATTGTACGAAGGTATTCAGGGAGCTGATGAGCTGGGTACGCAGGCGATTGCGGGCTATTCAGTTGCGACTTTGGAAACGCTCTTCCCGGCTGCACCGCCGATTGCGGCAGCTGGGATTTCAAGGCGAGTTCAAACACATCAAGATGAGTTCGTGGAGATCGGCTAAAAGTCCGCTTGCAGCCATGGCGCTGCAAAACAAGCACTTTGAAGAGATGAATCTGTTTTCTCTCGACAAGGTACAGGTCGCAATTTCTGTCCGGCAGCTTGCTGGATAACTGAAGACAGGAGCCGTATACGAGGTCCGTACGTACGGTTCTGTGAGAGGGACAATAAAGGAGGTCATTCCTCCTTTATTGCCCTACTCGATATATCTGTGCATTCCTGCTTCTCCTGGAAACGGGCTGTCCGGGGAAACGGGCTGCACAGGAAAACAGAATGCCGAGGAGGACGTCATGGCAGTGGAAGTACGGAACCTTGAAAAGACATTCAGAATGCGAAAACGGGGAGAGGGTCTCAGGGGCTATTTTTCCCGAAGCACCCATCAGGTGAAGGCGGTGCAGAATATCAGCCTGAACATCGATGACGGAGAACTGCTTGCATTTATCGGGCCCAACGGAGCCGGAAAGTCCACAACCATCAAACTGATCACCGGTATTCTGTATCCCGACAGGGGAGAAATATCGGTGCTTGGAATGGATCCCCACCGGCAGCGCAGGGAGCTGGCCGGCCGGATCGGCACGGTGTTCGGACAGAAGAGCCAGCTGTGGTACCATCTCCCGCCCCTGGACAGTCTCCGTCTGCTGGGAGCCATCTACGGGATGAAGCGTCATGCAGTTGAAGACCGGATTGAACAGCTGAGTGAAGTGCTGGATATTCGTGAGTTCCTCCAGCAGCCGGTACGGAAGCTGAGCCTGGGGCAGAGAATCCGCTGTGAAATCGCAGGCAGCCTGATACATTCCCCGGAAATCCTCTTTCTGGATGAGCCCAGTATTGGGCTGGACCTGGTGGCCAAGCAGCGACTGCGGCAGTTTATCAGAAAAATCAACAGGGAACAGAATGTGACCATCTTTCTCACCAGCCACGATGTGGGTGATATTGAAAAAATATGCCGACGGGTGGTCATTATAAACCAGGGGAATCTGGTCTGGGACGGGAAAACCACAGATCTCAAGTACAAGCTCATGGACAAAAGAGTGATGAGCCTGAAATGCGGGGATGATGTGGATATTGACCTTCCCGGCGTCCAGGTTCTGAAGCGCCGCAACGGTGCCCTGAAACTGGAAGTGCAGCTGGGGACTACAGCAGTGAAGGATGTGCTTCAGTATGTGATGGAACGCACCGAGGTGCATGACGTCGGAGTAAGTTCGGTGCCCATGGAAGAGGTAATAGCGGAGATTTACGCCGGAAGGATGACCCAGGAGGGAACATGCGTGCCATGAGCTATGCCATGGTGGGAGGGATTGCCGTCCGCCATCAGTTTCAGTACCTGGGAAATATCTTCTTTAAAAATATTTTTCTGGTGATAGTGCTCTTTATTTTTGCATCCATCTGGCGGGTCGTTTTCGCCGGCCAGGCGGTGATCGCCGGGTTCACCATGGTGCAGACTCTCTGGTATCTGAGTTTCACCGAGATCCCGGAAATGGGGAAAAGCAGAATGATGACCCCCATTCAGGAAGAGATAAAGAGCGGGAGCATAGCCTACACATTGATCAGGCCCTACAACTACGTGCTCTTTTATCTATCCAGGGGGCTGGGGGAAAGCCTGGTGAATGCCTTCCCCATGCTGATTATCGGTTTCGGGGTTTCTTCCCTGATGGTTGGGCTGCTCCCGGGATACTTCACTGCAATACTTCCGGGGCTGCTGCTGATTTCCGGCGGGCTCATGCTGAACCTGCTTCTGCAGATCATCATCGGGCTGCTTGCGTTCTGGATGGAAGAGTCCACCCCGGTGTACTGGATTATTCAGAAGGCGGTGTTCATTCTCGGGGGGCTGTTCTTCCCCATAGATTTTTTCCCTCCCTGGCTGGCGGGAATCAGCAAAGCTTTGCCCTTCGCCTATATCACCTACTGGCCGGCCCGGGCGATTGTTGATTTCGATTTTCAAATCTGGATCAGGGTTCTTGGCGGTCAGATGATGTACGGTCTGCTGTTCTTTGCCGGTGCCTCTATTCTTTTCCGCAGCGGGATGAAGAGGCTGGAATCCAACGGAGGATGATATGCTGATATTACAGTACGTAAAAACCAATATCCGGGCCGCCATGGAATACCGCGGCGCATTTCTGGTGCAGGTATTCGGAATGGTTCTGAATAATTCCGCATTTATTTTCTTCTGGTATTTCCTTCTGCAGCGAATCGGAGGAGAGCTGAACGGCTATGCATTCAGGGATGTGATGTATCTGTGGTCCCTTACTTCCATAGGGTTCGGTCTGTCGGTGACATTTTTCGGAAACGCTCCCCGGCTGAGTCAGTTAATAACCAATGGAGAGCTCGATGTGTACCTTCTTCAGCCCGCCCCCCTGTTGCCCAACATTCTTGCCAGCAGGATGAATGTTTCGGGTATTGGAGATGTGATCTATGGCATCCTGCTGTTTGCCTTCACCCAGTCAGCAGGCATCGCCGACTGGGTGCTGTTCGGCGTCTCGGCGGTTCTGAGTACGCTGATGTTCACAGCTGTGAGTGTTTTGTATCATTCCCTGACATTTTTCATCGGGAACGGGCAGGAGAGTGCCGGACTGGCCTTTGAAGGATTCCTGAGTTTCAGCATTTATCCGGGCTCCATCTTTAAGGGACCTTTGCGCTGGATTCTCCACAGTTTTATTCCCGTAGCCTGGGCGGCATGGATTCCGGCTGAGCTGGCAGCGGGGCTTGTAAAGGGGGAAGGATTGAATTGGACTCTGATCCCGCCTCTGCTCGCCGGGGACGGGCTGTTCATCGCTGCTGCTGCGGCGGTCTTTCATCTGGGAGTCCGGAAATATGAATCGGGAAATAAAGTTGGCGCCCGACTGTGATGTGTAAATAAAAGGTGGGCGCCCGGCTGCGTTGTGCGGATAATTTCGACTGCAATGTGACTGGCCGGAACCGTAATGCGCCGGACTGAGACGGGTTCAGGCTGATATGGGGCTGGAGTGCAGCGGGCCGGACAGTAATGGAGAACAAGAACCATGACTGAACTGACAGCACGGATTATTGAGGAAATACGGGCGGTACCTCCTGGCAGGGTCGCCTCATACGGGGAAATAGCCCGGCGTGCCGGGAATCCCCGGGGAGCACGGCAGGTTGTGCGGGTGCTCCACAGCTACTCCGCATCCTGCAATCTGCCCTGGCACCGGATACTTGGAAAGGACGGGAAAATCCGCCTTCCCCCGGGGGGCGGTCTGGAGGATCAGGCCGCTCTGCTGTCCGGGGAAGGAATTGAGCTGAAGGTATCCCGAAACGGCGAAGAGATCCGGGTGGATATGGGGCGGTACGGCGGAATTACTCCTTGAGAGAATATTCCTGATTGATCATTCTCCGGAATTCCGGATCCAGAAGTGCGGGAATAAATCCAAGTCCCACCAGCAGCCCGCTTACCAGCTGAATGACGGGAATGGAAATGTACTCCGCAAGAATTCCCCCCAGTGCCATCCCCAGGGGCGTGAGCCCTCCGGACATGGCTCCCAGAAATCCGAAAACCTTGCCTCTGAGATGATTCGGCACCATCAGTTGACCGGCTGCTGCGATCAGGCTGTTCAGCTGACTCACTGCAAATCCGAACACTGCAAACTGGATACAGATAATAAGCAGAGAATCGAAGCTGAACAAAGAGGTCCGGCCGATCACGAACAGCAGGGTGTGAACGGCAAACCATCCGAAATGCATCCCTTTGGGAAGTTTCCAGCTCATGAGAAGAAGAAACCCCAGCAGCGAAGAAGCCGATAAAATAGCCATGGCAAGACCGAAGGTCTCAGGGCCCAGTTCGGTTCTCTGCTCAAAATAGGGCAGGAACAGCACTCCGCTGAGAGAGAGAAGGAAGTTGAGACTGAACACCGAGATGAGCAGAACAACCATTCCCCGGTGGGCCCGGATAAACCTGAAGCCCTCCTTCATATCGGTGAAAAAGTGAAATTCGCCGGGCTCCTGCTCCACCGGGGGAACAGATATGAACAGTTCGCTGAATGCGGATATAAGATAACTTACGCCGTTGAACAAAAACAGGAGGGGTGCACCAAGGGCTGCAAAGAGAACTCCCCCCATGGCATTGCCCACTATGCCTGCTCCCGTCTGATTCACTGCAAAGAGGGAGTTCACCTGTACCAGATGCTCTTTGGAGCTGATGCTGGGAATAGTGCTGCTGACCGTGGGGTCAAAAAATGCCGCACATAGGCCGATCACAATTGCAGCGGTAATAATCACCGGTATGGTCAGCCAGCCTCCGAATGCTGCAACGGTTACCACTACCACGGTAATTCCCCGGATAAAATCCATCATTACCAGGAGCCATTTTCGGTTCATACGGTCCACAAGGACCCCGGCGAATGGGGAAATGAGGCTTCGGGGAATAAACCCCGCCGCCATTACAATTCCCATTACCGCAGTTGATCCGGTGTAGCCCAGAACCCAGAATCCCAGAGCCACCTGATACACCATATCTCCAACTGCGGAGACCAGCTGCCCCTGCCAGAGAAGCACAACATTTCGATTCCACATATGGAAACTATATGCGAAGCAGGATTTTTGAGCTATAGTTTATCTCCGTTCCCATGATCGACGGGCCCAAACATGTCTGCGGGTCAGAAAAATCCAATTATAAAATCTTGTGATAGTACATTGTCATCAGGAGTCCCCAATGTCCCACGGTATTCTCAAATTCCGAATCCTCTTCGGCCATTTTCTTTTTGCTCTGGTTGTAAATACCCATCAGCCCATGCTGCCGGTGCTCCAGCGGAATCTGGATATCAGCATAGGCCAGAGCAGTCTCATACCCGCCACTATAACGATGATGGTTTTGGTGGCAAATCTTGTGGTGGGTGTGCTCATCGCCCGTCTCGGGCAGAAGACAGTGTTTATTGCCGCCGTGATTCTGGGAATCGGAGGTGCGCTCCTTGTTTCAGCGGCATCCGGCTTTCTCCTGATTATTCTGGCCTTTGCAATGATCGGACTGGCTACCGGGTCGGCGTTCACCAGTCTCACCACCATGTATGCGGGTCTTCCCGAGGAGATGCAGAATTTCGGGCTGTATCATGCATTCTTCGGTTTGGGGGGGATGGTTGCTCCCCTGCTTCTGGGAACCTGGATACGCCTGGAGTGGTCTTATGAATGGCTTTTTGTATTCTATGCCGGTCTCTACGTTCTGCTTCTGATTCTGAGTCTGGCCTCCCGGAGCATGAAGAATACCAAGTTCAGCGATTTCAAACTGGCGGATGTGGGACAGGTGTTCCGGACCCCTGTGGTGCTTCTGGGAGCTTCCGCCCTGGGGCTGTATGCTGCTGTGGAAATCGGCAGCACAACCTGGAGCAGCAACATGTCCATAGACGGGTACGGGATAGACCCGGCGGACGCCAGTTTCATACTCAGCGGATTCTGGCTGATGTTCACCCTTATTCGTCTCTTTGCCGACCGGGCTGCCCGGAAATTCGGCCCCATTCATGTGGTTTCCGCCCTTACCGCCCTGGCGGGTGCGGTGGTTCTTGCATGGGTGCTGGGGGCTTCGCCCTATATTTTCATACTATTGGGTGCTCTTTATGGCCCGGTATTTCCTATTATTCAGAAGTACGTGAACAATCATCTGCCTGCACGCCAAAAGGGGCTGTTCAATGGGATATCGTATGCGGCAACCAGTCTGATCACCACCGGAATTCTCCCGGTGATGGGCTTTATCGGCGATTACCGTATGTCCCTGGCCTTTGTTCCCACCCTCGTGTGTATTGTAATGCTGATGGCAGTCGCCAGAGCTCTGCGGAAAAAGGCCGGGGTGTAGACCCGGCTCATACCGGAGGATCTCCGCACTCGGCGGAAAACAGAAGAACATCGTCTCTGCGCTGCCAGCCCAGATGATGATAAAATCTCCGGGCGTCGGTGTTGCTGTCCAGCACGAAAAGATGGGTTTTGCGCACCGACCGTTCAGCTCCCAACTGGAGTATGCGCTGAAGAATTGCCCTGGCTGTTCCCAATCTCCTGAATCCCGGGTGCACTCCCAGATGATGAACGTAGAAGCGCCGCCCGTCCCAGCCGGTGATTGCCGCTGCAATAACCGCGCCTTCACCTGTCTGGCCGGGCCCGTCGAGACGGGCGGTCAGGCACAGTTCGGGATTCCGCGCCAGGAACCTGGTCAGTTCCTCCCTGCTGTCTTCAGCATCTTCATAGAGAACAATCCCCTCACAGCGTTTCCATAGGCGTAGCGTTTCGGGAATATCAGCAGGTTTCATTGTATGCAGCTTCCAGCCGGGCTTCCACTGCATAATCAGATCGCCGCTCCGTTTTTCATGAATCCGGAACCCTGCAGATTCGTACAACGAACGGGCAACATGGTTTTCCGTTTCCACACTCAGGCTGATAGACGCAGCAATGCCGTACCCATCATTTTCTCCGGCGGTCCCCTGCTCGGGTATTCGGCTCCGCTCGGGTAATCGGCTCCCGGTTAGGGCTTTTTTCAACATGTGCTGCTGTGCCATTTTCAGGAGGGTGCGCCCCAGACCCAGGCCCCGGTAGCCCGGTGCCACGGCTATGCCCAGTTCGGGAATATCCTGTGAAATATACCCGTAGGAATGATAATCTTCCTGCCAATACCGCAGCCAGACAACTCCCAGGAGCGTACCGGTCCGGGTATCTTCGGCCAAAACTCCGAAATCCCCAGGCCGTTCCGTCCAGCCCTCTACTATGTAGAGCAGATCCCCTGGCGGCGAGGTGTCCGTCGCCGCTGATCTCCAATCCGCCGCCCATGCCAGCCCCTGCAGGAGGAAGTCCCGGTTTTTTGTTCCGATTTCCGTGAATTCGATATTTTCCATTTGACCTCTGAAAATAATGGTTCTATGATAACAAACTGAAATTATATTATGGGGGTAATATATGCGTAAATGGGCCATCGTCCTCAGCGGACTCATGAGCCTGTTGCTGGTATTTGCTTCCTGTGCCACTGGAAACGTTTCCGGGGGGCTGCAGGCAGAGCCAGGAACAATTGAAGTAAAAGGGCATCCCGCAATGCCCAAGGTGGCTGCAGCGGCTGAAGAAGTCGATCCTGCAGATGATGAAATTGTAATCTATTATTACCGGGCAGATGAGAACTACGAACCCTGGGCTTTCTGGGTCTGGGCTCCCGGTGACGGAGACGGAAGTCTCAACTTTGATTATACCCAGAACATTCAGGTTACCAACGGCGTCGGGTATTTGAAATTCAAAGCCGACGGTTCCGATATCGGACAGTCTCCGGTGAACGCTCTGGGGGAAATCGGTTTTATCCGCCGCCCCGATTCAGGCTGGGACGGTCAGACCAGGGACTTCATCTGGCCTGTGGATACCAAAGGCAATGAAGTGGTGCTATTCGAAGACACTCTGGAACCAACAACCCTGGGCGATTATGTTCCCGAGTTTAAGGTTGTGGTTGCAGAAGAGCCGGATCTGCTGAAGGCAGCTCTTTCCGGAAAACATGCGCTCACTCCCGAAGCTTCAGACAACGGTTTTGTGGTTAAGGATAATGAAGGCAATGTAGTGCCCATCACCGATGTGGTGAACATGCGCGCAATCAATGACCGCAGCAAGAACTACACGGAAAGTATCTACATCCGCCTGGGAGAAGAGCTCACTCCGGATAAGTCATACACCATTGAGCATCCGGAATACATCGCTCCCGAACCGGTGGATATTTCCGAAATGGTTCTGGCGAAGATTGATGAAACCACTCCTGCAGAGGACTATGAGCTTGGAGCAATCTACAATTCTTCTGCGGCAAGCGTGGAATTCCGCCTCTGGGCTCCCCTGGCGAAGGATGTAACCGCGCTGCTCTACAACGTAAGCATCGCTGAAAATGCATCTGCTGCGCCTGTGGCTGAAGTTCCCATGACCAAAAATGCAGATACCGGTGTGTGGACTGCAGTATACGATGAGCAGGATCCTGACGGATTCTTCTATGTATACCGTGTGGAACAGGGCAACGGACTGGTGCGGGATGTGCTTGATCCATACGCAAAGAGCATGGACGCCTATATGAATGAAGGCGGTAACGGTCGCGCAGCAATCGTTGATCTTGCAAAAGCAGGGCCCGACGGAGGCTGGGAAGGCCTGGAATCCGCTCAGGACGGCGGCTACTACCAGACCCGGGAAGATGCGGTGATTTATGAAGTAAGCGTGCGGGACTTTACCATCAGCCCCGATGCCAATGTGAATGCCGAACCCGGAACCTATGAAGCGTTTATTGAGAAGATTCCCTATCTTGTTGATATGGGCGTAACTCATATTCAGCTCATGCCCACCCTGAACTTCTACTACACCGATGAAACTGATAAGTCCTACGACGGTTCAGGCAGCACAACCAACAGCAACTACAACTGGGGCTACGATCCCCACAGCTACTTCACACCCGAGGGCTGGCATTCCTCTGATCCGGCGGATCCCTATGCCCGGATGGTGGAACTGAAAAATCTTGTAAAAGCGGCCCACGATAGCGGCCTCCGGGTTCTGCTGGATGTTGTATACAACCACATGGGAAGCACCAACTTCCTGGAACACATTCTGCCCGGTTACTTCTTCCGCATGAATGCCAACGGCGGTTTTACTTCCTCTTCCGGTGTGGGCAACGACTTTGCATCAACACGGAAAATGGCCCGGAAGCTCATTGTGGACTCAGTACGCTATCTTGTGGATGAATACAAGATTGACGGTTTCCGCTTCGACCTCATGGGTCTCACCGACACTGAAACAATGGAACAGGCCTACGCCGAAGCTGCGGAAATTAAACCCGACGTACTGTTCGAAGGCGAGGGCTGGAAGATGTACAACGGACCTGCGGGTACCAGAGGTGCCGATCAGGACTACATGACCAGCACCGATAATATCAGCGTATTCAACGATGAAATCCGCGACATGCTGAAGGGCGGAGGATTTAACGAAGAGGCTCAGGCGTTTATTACCACAGGTAACAAGCCCGCAGAACCTATTTTCCGGAATCTGATCGGCCAGCCCCAGGGCAATTACACCGCGGACGATCCCGGTGACAGCATGCTCTACATTGCGGCTCATGACGGGCTTACCCTTGCGGACAGCATCGCCCACAATGTGGGGCTGAGCAACCGCAGCGCTGAAGGCCGTGCAGAGATCGCACAGCGTGCCAAGCTTGGTAACTTTATGATCCTTACCGGTCAGGGCATCCCTTTCATCCATGCAGGACAGGAAAGCGGCCGTACCAAACCCAATGTGAATAACTCACGGAGCGAAACCATCGGCCGGTTTGTACGGAACAGCTACGATTCAGCGGACAACATCAACCAGTTTGTCTGGGAACTTCCCGCCGAGTACGAAGAACTGCGTCAGTTCACCTTCGGTCTGGTGGATATCCGCCGGGCAAACCCTGTTTTCCGTCTGGAAACCATGGAGCAAGTGAACGAAGCAGCCGAGTTCCTTCCCCAGTCTGGAGAGTTCAAGCTGGCCTATAAGCTCAGCGACGGAAATCGCGACTACTACCTGCTGGTGAACGCTGCAGAAGAGGCCCAGGATTTTACTCTGGATGCGGATGTCAGCGGCGGACAGGTTCTCGTGGACCGGGTTGCTGCTGAAGCTGAAGGAATCAGCAATGTACAGGGAGTTGAGATTAACGGCGACAGCGTTACACTGGACGCACTCACTCCTGCACTGATTGTAGTCGAATAATTCATTCCTCACGAATGAACTGATTCGATACAGAAGTGAAAAGCCACGCTCCGGGACCTCCGGGGTGTGGTTTTTTTGTTTCTCTGCTGTATGCTATGAGCATGGCAACAACGGGTAATCCCATCATGGAATCAAAGCACAAGACATTTCTACTGCAACTGGTACTGGCGTTCGGCGCATTCGGCGGTGTGGTTATCGCACTTCTGAAACTTCTTCAGGGCGATGCCATCATCATGGTGGTTGTGCCGTTGATCTGGGCGGTTATTTCGGTGGTTTTTCTCTTTATTCACCGTCAGATCCGGAATGAAAACTGGATACGGGCTGTCACGGTTATTCTCTACAATTTTCTGTTGTACCCCATACTCTGGGTTGCAGGGCACGGTATTTACGGGCCCCTGCCCATGTATTTTCTGATTTTTCTGGTGATATCGGTGCTGCTGATCCGGAGAACCGAACTGATGGTACTGACCGTGGTGGGTTTTACCGTGCTGACTGCAGCTCTCATGCTCATGGAGCCTGCAGGAAGTCCCCTGGGCCGGGAGTACGCCAGCGTGTACGAGCGCAGGTTTGATCTGGTATTCAACCTCATTTTTGCGGGAATAATCGTCAGTGTTTTCCTCCGCTATCTGTATCAGAGAATAGAACAGCTTCAGCGGGAACTGGAACTGAGTAAAACTCTGGATGAACTTACCGGGCTGCTTAACCGAAAACGAATTCTGGAAATTCTGAAAACCGAACTACTGCGCAGCTCCCGGGAAAAGAGAGAACTCTCCATCGTGGTGCTTGGGATAACCGGGCTTCCCAGAATCAGCAAGGATCTGGGGCACCATTCCACGGAGGTATACCTCAAGCGTTCTGCCCATAATATCAGAAGCAACAGCCGAATGTATGATTACATCGGCCGGCTGAACTATTCCTGCTTTCTCTGCATTCTCCCCGGATCCAGCCGCAGCGAAGCCGAGGAATACTTGAAGCGCATCAGGGAAGCGTTCGGTGAACAGGAAGAAGTGTATCTGAATAAAAGCGGTTCCATCCGGGGGATCATTCATTCAGCTGAAAGGCTGAGTTATGACCAAACGGTTCAGAAAATCGAAGCCGGGGTGCGTGAGCTGTTATAGCAGCACACGATACTGACCGCGCGCCGTTCCGGATTATGAAACAGCCGCCAGATATTTATCTGTCCCTGTGAAAGATGCCGCATTCCTACTATAATCCAGACATATGAAAAGCATAATTTCCGACATGGACGGGGTAATATACCGGGGAAAATCCCTGATTCCCGGAGCAAACGAGTTTATCCAGCGGTTGAGAAGCGAAGGCATCCAGTTTTTGTTTCTCACCAATAATTCCGGAGATGCTCCCGGTGATCTGAAGGACAAGCTTGAGCAGAAGGGCGTTCACGGGCTGAATGAAGAAGATTTCATCACCGCCGCCATGGCAACCGCCCTTTTTTTGAAAAGTCAGCGGCCCCAGGCCCGGGTGTACGCCATCGGCGGAAGCGGTCTGACCCGGGAACTGTACGACGCAGGATTTGTTATCAGCGAGAATCGTCCGGACTATGTGGTTGTTGGAAAGACCGCCGATTTCAGCTTTGACCAGATGCGCAAAGCCGCCCGCTTTATCCGAAACGGCGCACGGTTTATCGGAACCAATCCGGATATTATCGATCCCACAGAAGAGGGGTTTGAGCCGGCCTGCGGCAGCATCCTGGCCTCCATCGAAGCAGCCAGCGGAAAGAAACCCTATATTATTGGTAAGCCCAACAGTCTGATGATGACCATCGCCACCAGGAAGCTGGGGGTTCACCCCGATGACACTGCGGTGATCGGCGACAGAATGGACACAGACATCGTGGGCGGCCTGGAAGCGGGGATGACCACCTGTCTGGTGCTCTCAGGGGTTACCGCAGAAGCGGATGTGGATGCCTTTCCCTATCGGCCGGACCATATTTTTCCGTCTGTTGCTGATATTAATCCCCGGGAGCTGTAGCTCCCGGCCATAAGCAGAACTGACCTCCCGTCCCGCCCTGAATCAGCGGAGTTTCCAGCGGATACCCAGAAGGACAGGGATTTCGAATCCAGGTTGATCAACAGCTTTATCGGCATCTTCCCAGGTGAATTCGTTTCTTGGATTGTCATCAACACCGTCAGGAGAGTAAAGGTATTTTCCGTGGCCCTCCAGTGTTGCAGGAAAGAAGTAACTGAACCCTGCAGACAACGTCAGATCCAGCCTTTCGTGTACCGGCAGGACACCCTGAAAACCCAACTCCAAACCGGCCTGATTGGAGCTGATGTCGAATTCCTCGTTGTCGCCGATAAACGCGTAGTGCCCCTTGTAGAAACTGCCCCGGGGGCCTCCGTAGAGTCGTAGTTCAATATCATTCTGCTGCAATAGTTGAATTCTGATATCAGCACCGATGCGAACGGCCTGCCCGTGCTTTTCAATGGTTCCTCCGGTGGCGTCATTTATGAAGATTCGCCGGGCGTCTTCGGCGTTTCCCGAATCAAACTGGTAGCTGTACCCCCCGTGAAAGCCCACGCTTACTCCCAATTGCGGATTCAGATTTTCAAAATCCAGAGTCATATTCACCCCCGCATCGCCGTAATAGCCCAGCTGCACTCCCTGGTGCAGGTTCTGAGCTTGAAGTGACGTGGCGGGAACCCAAACAGCTGTCAGAATTACCATGAATCGCAGCACATGCGAATTTACACCCATCTTATATCCTCCCTTCCAATAACAGCGTAATTTATCGTAAAAATTGGAAAATGCAAGGATAATCTGCAAAACCGTATATTTTGCCGGAATTCATAGGTACCGGAAGCAGTTTTGGAGGTGCGGGACCGGGATAAGCGGACGGGGCAGGATAAACAGAAAAAAAAACAGCGCCCCGAAAGGCGCTGCCGTATATGCGAAGGGACCGAAAAGCACTTCAGCCTGACGGTCCAGGTTGTTATTTAACCTGAATCAGCTCAATTTCAAAGTAAAGGTATGCATTGGGGGGGATGACCCCGCCGCCGGCACCCTGTTCTCCGTATGCCATATCCGGGGGAAGAACAACACTCCGCTGCTCCCCCTCCTTCATGAGAAGTACAATTTCATCCCAGCCGGGGATGAGGCGGCCCACACCGATCTCCACCTCCAGAGGACCCCGGCCCTGTGAGCTGTCAAAAACCTGTCCGTTCAGGAAAGCGCCGGTATAATTGATTTCAACCGTATCTCCTGCTTCCGGACTCTTTCCGGTACCCTGTTGGGTGATCTTATAAAAAATTCCGCTGTCGGTTTTTTCCGCATCGGGAATAATGGAGGCTGCCCGTTCTTCGTCGGCCTCCTGCTTATTCCGTTCAAACTGTGCCTGATGCTCCTCTATTCCCTGAAGCGCGCTGTCGAAGGCATCCTGATCCGCACTGAAATTTTCCGCATCTGAGCCTTTGCGGATAATATTTACTGTATCGATGCTGTCGCCCTGTTCGATGCTGTTCACCACATCCATGCCTTCGACTACTCTGCCGAATACCGCATGTTTATAATCCAGCCAGGGGGTTTCCTTGTGTGTTATAAAAAACTGGCTTCCGTTGGTGTTGGGGCCGGCATTGGCCATGGAAAGAATGCCCGGTTCATCATGAACCAGATCCATGTGGAATTCATCGGGAAAGCGGTACCCAGGTCCGCCGGTTCCTTTACCCTCAGGGTCTCCGCCCTGGACCATGAAGTCATCGATGACCCGGTGAAAAATGAGTCCGTCGTAAAAGGGCTCTCCCTCTCCCTCAGAATGCTTGATGGTTCCCTCGGCCAGGCCGACGAAATTGATGACTGTCAAAGGAACTTTCTTATATTCAAGTTCAAGAAGAATTGAACCCTTTGATGTGTCCATTTGGGCATAAAGCCCGTCAGAATGATTATCCATGTTAAATACTCCTGATTCTGATGACTGTGCAGATACGCTGCCAAGGGCGGCGAAAAGCATGATCATCGCCGTAATGACCGTGGCTGTTTGTTTTTGCATATGAAATTCTGCTCCTTGTGGCTGTATTGCATTGTATCATACTCCCGGCATGAAAAAAAAGGGAAGGAGCCAAAGCTCCTTCCCGTATTCCGATTGCGGCTGGGAGAATCGTTACTTTTTGATTACCCGGGCTCTGATCACACCTTCAATTGCTTCAAGGCGTTTTACTCCTTCGGGAGATATGTCGCCGTCCACATCGATGATGGTCACAGCCACCTCATCCCGGTGTTTATTGATCATGTCTGAAATGTTGATTTTCTCATCTGCCAGCACACTGGTGATCTGTCCCACCATGGAGGGAACGTTGCGGTTGAGAATTACCAGACGGATATCAGTTGAAAATTCCATTTCAACCGAGGGAAAGTTTACCGAGTTTTTGATGTTTCCCGAGCTGAGATAGTCTGCGAGCTGCCGGCTGGCCATCACCGCACAGTTTTCTTCCGCTTCAGGAGTGGAGGCCCCTAAATGGGGTATGGGCAGAACATTTTCCTGGTTCAGAAGCTCGGCATTGGGAAAATCAGTGATGTATTTGGCCACTTTTCCGCTTTCCAGGGCCGTAATGATATCGGCATCGTTCACCAGGGGGCCCCGGGCGAAATTAAGAATGCGAACACCGTCTTTCATCCGGGATATGAGCGAACTGTCCACCATTCCTTTGGTGCTTTCCAGAAGAGGTACATGTATGGAGATAAAGTCGCATTCCGCCACCGCTGCTTCCAGGCTCTTGGCTCTTCGTACTCCGGCGCTGAGACCCCAGGCGCTGTCCACGGAAATGTAGGGATCGAAACCCAGAACATTCATTCCCAGGTCGGCTGCGGCGTTTGCCACCATTACTCCGATGGCGCCGAGACCAATCACACCCAGGGTTTTTCCCATGATTTCCGGTCCGGCATAGTCCTTCTTGCCTTTTTCCACGGTCTTCTCAACGTCCGATTCGCCCTTCAGATTCCGGGCCCAGCTTACGCCTTCCACGATTTTTCTGCTTGAAAGGAGCATGCCGCTGATCACCAGCTCCTTTACCGAGTTGGCGTTGGCACCGGGGGTGTTGAAGACCACGATTCCCTTGTCTGTGCAGGATTCTATGGGGATGTTGTTTACCCCTGCTCCCGCCCGTGCAACAGCGAGCAGACTCTCCGGGAGAGTCATATCGTGCATTTTGTGGGATCGGAGAATGATGCCTTCGGGCTGAGCCGCATCATCCTTGACGGCGAATCGTTCGGGGTCGAGGAGTCCAAGACCCTTTTCCGATATCTTGTTAAGCGTCTGTATGGTGAACATGTTGCCTCCTATGTCTGCCGATTATCGCGGGAGATAATGGTTGCCGGATTGAGGGGTTGGATTTAACCTGGCACGCAGCGGCAGATCCTTCCCGGGATGTTATTCCCGGTCAGGGAGTTTGAGTTCAAGTCCAAGTTCCTTCAGCTGAGCCGGATCCACCGGTGAAGGAGAGTCATCCATGGGATTGATCCCCTGGGTGTTTTTCGGGAAAGCCATCACCTCACGAATGGTGGATTCACCGGACATGAGCATGACCAGTCTGTCCAGTCCCGGAGCAATGCCTCCGTGGGGAGGTGCGCCGTAGCGGAATGCATTCATCAGGAAGCCGAAGCGTCGTTCCGCCTCTTCCTTGTTGAAGCCCACGATGTCAAATATCCGCTGCTGGAGCCGGGGATCATGAATACGGATGGAGCCGGAGGCAAGTTCAATGCCGTTGCACACCAGATCGTAAAGGGCACCCTTGACGGCACCGGGATCGTTCTCCATGGAATCCAGGTATTTTGCCTGAGGCATGGTGAACATATGATGTGCGGCCTCCCACTTCTCACCTTCCTCATCGTATTCAAAGAGAGGGAAGTCAACGATCCATGCAAAGGCGAAATGAGAGGGCGTTGCCCCGCCTTTTTCTACCAGTTCAAGTTCACTGCCCAGACGCTTGCGCACAGCACCCAGGGCGGTACAGCTTACCTTCCAGCTGTCGGCTACAAATAACAGCAGGTCGCCGGGAGATGCCGAGAGTTCTGAAAGAATCTTTTCGCTTGAGTCGGTGAAAAATTTTCCGATTCCGCCCTCAAGAGTTCCTTCTTCACTCACTTTGGTCCAGGCCAGGCCTTTGGCGCCGTAAGTCTTCGCAGTCTCCTCAAGATCGGTGATCTGTTTTCTGCTGTAACCCGCAGCACCCGGGGCCACCAGAACCTTCACTGCGCCGCCGTTTTCCACAACAGATTCAAACACGCCGAATCCGCTGCCGGGTACATGGGCGTTGAAATCCTGCATCTCCATGTCAAAGCGGAGATCAGGTTTATCCGAGCCGTAAAGGTTCATGGCATCGTCGTAGCTGATTCGGGGAAACGGCGTTTTCAGATCGATGTTCAGAGTGTGTTTGAAAACATGTTCCATCAAACCTTCAATGAGCCGGAAAATATCATCCTGGTCCACGAAGCTCATCTCAATATCCACCTGGGTGTGCTCAGGCTGGCGGTCGCCCCGCAAATCTTCATCACGGAAACAGTGTGCGAGCTGAAAGTATTTATCAAAACCCGAGACCATGAGTATCTGCTTGAAAAGCTGGGGGCTTTGGGGCATTGCATAGAAGCTGCCGGGATTCAAACGGCTGGGGATGAGGAAGTCCCGGGCACCTTCGGGGGTGGATCGAATCATTGTGGGTGTTTCTATCTCCAGAAAGCCTTCTGTGCCCAGGTACTCCCGTACCCGGTAGCTCACGTCGGCCCGGAGTTTGATTTTTCGCTGCATGGAAAATGAGCGGAGATCCAGATAGCGGTATTTCAGTCTGAGATCTTCATTGGTTTCGCTGCGCTCATCGATCATAAAGGGAAGGGTCTCACAGGTGGTAAGCACCACAATGGTATCAGCCTGAATTTCCACCTCGCCGGTGGTCATGTCGGTATTTACCATGGAATCTGGCCTGCGCCGGACGGTTCCCTCCACGGCTATGCAGTATTCGTATTTCAGGGATTCTGCAGTGTCCCGGAGATCGGCGGACGCATCTTCGTCTATTACAACCTGGGTAATCCCGTAGCGGTCCCGGAGATTGATAAAATGAACACCGCCGTGATTACGGTTTCTATGAACCCATCCGTTGAGGGTTACACGTTCACCTGCCTGAGCGGCGGTCAGCTCTCCGCAGGTGTGACTTCTCTTGTATTGTTCCATGACCAAGAGAGTAGCATTATACCGATTATGCGTTCAAGATAATTCCGCTTACGATTCCCGCCTGTGCAAGGATATAGCTGATCATAATGAGCAGCTGATCTCCCCGGAAACGCTTTTTGAAGTAGCTGTAGCCCAGCATGGTATCGCTGAAGATAAACAGAAGGCTGCCGGCTGCCACCAGAATACCGCTGACACCGCCCACAAACTCAAGTCTTGCAAAGGCGGATATGCCCAACGCGGTGAGGGCTGCGGAGTAGAGAAGCAGTCCCAGCTGATATTCCCGCTCTGCAGGCCAGATGGTGCTGAGAATAAACCAGGCCAGTGCGGCGAAGCCCAAAATGGCGGTGAGCACCAGGGGCGTCATTGCCGGTTGGGAAATATCCAGCAGAAAGGTGAGAATATAAAATACATGGCCTACAAGAAAACTGCTCAGCCCCAGAAAAAAGGCGGATTTTTTCCTGTTGAGAAGGATCACATCCCCGGCCCAGCCTGCGATGAGTCCGCCCAGGATGAACCATCTGGGGGTGATGGCAAGGGACAAATAGATAAACACCAGCAGAGGCATGAGAACGGGCTTGGTGAATATTCTGAACCGGCTCCGGTCACTGCTGATAAGAAGAATATCGCCGGCGGATGCGACGATCAGCAGGACGATGGGTATAAGAACGTATTCGCTCATACATCTAAGTGTAGTATCATTCGGCGGTTCCGGCAAATTTCATTACAGAGGGCCGGAAATGGTGCCGCCGCAAAATGAGCCGTTGGTACCAATTCGCCGGTACTGAGCCGGCTGTACCGAGGCGCTAGTAAAGGGCCGCCGGTACCAAGCCGCTTCCCCGGTCGGGAGAGTCTATTTGGTATCTATATTATCGTACCCGCTTGCATTCGGTGCAGCCCACCACATGGACATGATCCTTCCTTCCCGCCTTCCGGTAGGTTCTGGCCACAAGATAGCCGTCTTTGCTCAGGGTTTTGCTGCATACCGGGCATGTTCTGGGGTGCTGGGAGTTATCCGGCCAGCAGTGGGGGCATCCGTAGATGTGGGTGAATATTTCCTCAACCTTCAGATTTTCATGCCTTCCGGCATTCCGGTAATATACACTGTGGACGGTCTGGCCTTTTTTCAACATGCTGCCGCACACCGGGCAGGGTTTCAGTACTTCCAGGCGGTTCCGGTCTTCACCGGCCATTTTCAGAGCAAGCTGCTGAAAATCCCCCTTGCCCAGTTTTATGAGGCTGATAATCAGCAGGATGATAATTATGCCCAAAACGGACATCACCAGATAGGAACTCAGCACGCTAATCTCCACAGATCATGTTCAGGTCTGCTACAATGTTCGGCATCCGGGGGACAAAATCCAAGGAAAACAGGTCGGGAATCCGGCACAGTGGGCTGGGTCCCGCGGGAGGAATAAATGGCGGTGTTATATGTGGTGGGTACGCCCATAGGCAATTTAAAGGATATTACGCTCAGAGCCCTGGAAGTTCTGCAGGAGGTGGAGGTGGTTGCCTGTGAAGATACCCGCCACAGCATGCGTCTTCTCAATGCCCATGGCATCCGCAAGCGTCTCATCCCCTGCCATGCCCGGAACGAGGCCAAATCCGCTCAGGGGATTGTAGCACTTCTGAACGAAGGGAAGAATGTGGCCTACATCAGCGATGCGGGTACACCCGGGATCAGTGATCCGGGTTCGCAGCTGGTAAGGGCGGTGAGAGACGCAGGGCATTCAACCGTACCCATACCCGGAGCATCTGCGGTGACCGCCATGATGAGCATTACGGCTTTCCCCGGCAAGCGGGTGATTTTTGAAGGTTTTCTCAGCCCCAAGGGGGGAAGAAGGAAAAATCAGCTTAAGAATTTGATGGAAACCGGCGATGCTTTTATTATCTACGAATCACCCTTTCGAATTGTGAAAATGCTGCAGGATCTCGATGATCTGTGCGGAGAAATGGAAGATCCCCGGTCCGTATTGTGCGGCAGGGAATTAACCAAGGTTCATGAGGAAATTATGGAAGGAAATCCCGGAGATATTCGTGCCGAACTGGAAAACCGGCCTTCTGTCAAGGGGGAATTCGCAGTACTTGTTGCCCCAAGGGAAAAAAGGCCTTAACATTTCGGGTAAAATGACCGATACTGTTAATGAAAGGAAGGATTATTATGAGTATCGAACGACTTGGTCCATTAGATCCTATATCGACCTACAATAAAAACCAGAAGCAGAACAAGGTCGAGTCCAAGCCCGCTCGGGATTCCATCTCAGTATCGAATGAAGCGAAGACCAAAGCGGAAATGCTGAAACTCAACGAAGAAGTTCAATCAGCTTCTGATGTACGTGAAGAACGAATCGCCGAAGTGAGAGAAAAACTGAAGGATCCTTCCTATATTAACGATGCAGTGCTGAACAATGTTGCCGACAAGCTCATGGATTTATTCGGCCTATAAAATACCCGGCCCCCAGGGGCTGATCCGCCGGTTGAGACCGGCCCGACCGGAGTTGCTGATTTTCAGCGATTCCGGTTTTTTTGTAACCCGGCGGAGGTATGGCGGGTTACTGGAATGTGAGGAGAGTTCGCATGTTCTGCTGTGAATTATGCTCATGTTCGAGAATTGTTCCATGGAGATATCAAGTTGAATATTCAGTCGCCATCCTCTATGCTTTTAGAAGATCACGAGTACACAGTTCGACAACAAGTCGTTGATTCCAGGATTGCAATGGGTGAATTAGAGCTCCAGGGAATAGAGCACCTGCGCTTCGGTGTGGATTCCATACAGCACATTATCGATACGGTCAAACCCCTGGGAACCCGGGTACTCCTTGTAACCGAGCGAAGCGGCGGGGATCAGGACAATGTAAACCGTATTCAGGGGTTTCTCCGGGCCGGAGGAATTGATCCGGTGGTGTTTGATGATATCAGGCCGGGCATCAAAACCTCTGTGATTCAGACTATTGCAGATATCGGCACCGCCGGTCAGGTTCAGGTGGTTGTGGGTTTCGGCGGAATGCGTGTCCTTTCCCTTGCCCGGGCCGCCACAGTGCTCATCGGCAGCGATCTGGGGCTGAATGACATGCTCAGGGACCGGCAGCCGGAAAACGTGGACTGCAGTTATGTTGAAATACCCAATTCATGCCGCAATCATTTCATGATGAAATCGGACGTGGTGGTGAGTGATTCAGTGAGCGAGCGTGCCAGAAGAATCCGGTTGCCCTTCGGTCTGACCAAGGCGGTGATCATCGACCCCCAGCTGACTCTGGGGCTCAGCATGAAGTATCAGCTTGTTGCCATATTGGATACGCTGCTGGCGTCCATTGAAGGCTATTTATCCAAAAGGCGGAATTTTCTCTCAGATATTCAACTGCTGGAGGCTATGCACCGGCTTCACCGTTCGCTTTTTCAGACCATGCGCAGACCGGATGATATTCAGGTCAGGGTGCTGGCCAGCCAGGGCGGACTTCTCTCCGGCCTGGGCCTTGCCACTTCCAGTCAGGGAATCGGCGGCACTCTGGCTTACATGATCAATGCTGCCTTCAAGGTTCCCAAGAGCTGGATTGCCATGGTGATGCTGCCCCATATTCTGGACATGTACGTTGAGCGTCAGCCCGAACGTCTTGCAAGAATTGCCGATGCGTTGGGTGAGGACGTAAGCGACCTTCCCAGTGAAAAGGCTGCCCCCATGGCAGCGGCGGCAGCCCGTCGCTTTCTGGCGAGACTTGAGCTGCCCACCCGTCTGAGGGACTTTAATCTGAGCCTGGATGAGCTGTATACCGTCTGTGAAGCATCTGCAGGCTTTTATCTGAATGAACTATGCGGGCTGGAACTCAGCTCCCAGGATGTGTGCAGCCTCATCAAACGGGCGTTTTAATTCCATGATTACCCTGAGAAAATTTCTACAGCTCAAGCCCGGCACCAGAAAACGCAAACTGGTGAGAATTATCGGCGATTATGAACAGTTTCTCGCAGGCAAACTTCAGGGCAATAAGACGGCATTTCTCCGGTTCTTTGAGGATCTGGAGCGCAATCTGCCCCAGGATCTTGTAGACCCGGGTGAATGGCATAATTTTGTCAGGGCTGCCAACAGCATCCACGCCGGCTTTGCGGCCAACCGTCTGCGCCATCTTCTCATGGATGAAATCGGTGCGGTTGCTGCAGACTGGGATGAATACTCCGGACCATCCCCCGGTTCCGGCGGCCAGGGTGGCCCCGGTTTTGATCCCGGCCCCGAATATCGGGACCCCATGGAGAATAAGCTGGACCTTGGCGATCCTCCCAGGCTTCCTCACCTGCCGCCGGGGGGCCGGGGGCTGTACCTGGATGATATCCGAGCCCCGTTCAACGTGGGGGCAGTGTTCCGCACCGCAGCGTTTTTCGGTATTTCACCCATTATAGTATCCCCGGATACTCCCAAGCCGGGTACGCCCCGACTGGATAAGACCTCCATGGGAATGTCATTTCAGAGTCGGTGGGGGGTATTATCCAGGGAGGACTTTATTAATTCTTTCCCGGCTTCCGGCGCCGGAGACCGGGCTGCCGACACCATTCCACCGTTGTATCTGCTGGAAACAGGGGGCGAGGCCATCGGTGAAACTCTGCTGAAGTCGGGAGGCTGGCTGATTCTGGGAAATGAAGAGCTGGGAGTGCATCCCGACCTCCTTGAGTTGAGCAGAGAGCTTTCTCAAAGCGCAGGAAGCGGCGAACTGCAGGAGAATCAAAAAAGCCGGATACTCAGCATACCCGGCTCCGGAAAAAAAGCTTCCCTGAATGTCTCTGTGGCTTTCGGCATTGCTGCAGCCTACTGGTGTGATTCCAGGGAGGTGTAATTCCAGGGAGTAGATTTCAGCATACCCGATGGCGAGCGGGAGAATTACAGCTCCTCGCCCTGCCTGCCTTCCGCCGCCTTTTCACCGTTCAGTCTGAGCTCAAAGCTGATATCAGCCGTGTGTTTGAGTGTGGCGGATACACCGCAGTAATCGTTCAGTGACAGATCTATAGCCCGGAGAATTTTTTTCTGATCCAGGGCGCTCCGATCCCCGGTGAACGCATAGGTGATGTGGATTTTTGTGTATACCTTGGGGTGGGAGTCTGACGTTTCGCCATCAATATCAAGCGTGAATTCTTCAAACGGCACCTTCATTTTGCCCAGGATGGAGGTCACATCCATGCCGGTGCACCCCGCCAGGGCTGACAACATGAGTCCCTTGGGCTGGGGACCGTAGTCTTTGCCGCCCACTTTTTCCACCGCATCCACGGGAATGGTTCTCCCCTGAAGATCGAGATCGAAGGCCATACCGCCTTTCCAGTTTGCCGTGCTTTTTGCCATACTTTGTCCTCCTTCGTTGGACTGCCGCCGCATGTTTTTCCACAGTCTGCCCTGTCGCTCTGCTTCCTTATGCCGCTGCTGTCTGCGGACATTTTGGATGCCCCAGGGTCCTGCTGCAGAAGGTATGAGCGGAAAAAATCAGCGTTTCAGCGCCCGTTCAATTTTATCCCGGTCAAATCCCACTATGACTTTTCCGTGTACATCCAGAACCGGTACTCCCATCTGGCCGGATTTTCGAACCATTTCGTCAGCCTTCCGCTGATCCCGGGAAACATCATGCTCTTTAAAGGTGATTCTGTTCTCCCGCATCCACTGCTTGGCCTTTACGCAGAAACTGCAGCTGGGAGTGGTGTAGATGGAAACTGCCATTGTATGCTCCTTATATCTAAATGCTTTTAATCGTATATAAGGAAAATAATATATTGAGTGCTGCCATGTCAAATGATTTCAGTATCCGGTGTACCGGTCCCGGGCGGGCTGCATAATGCCGCAGCCGGGATTACATGCTCCGCTCTTCTTCGAACTTCTGTGAAAGCTTGGCATGAATTCGCATTAAATGATCCATTGTGGGGATATTAAACCGACTGATCACTGTTGGATCGATCTGTTCATATCCGTTGGTTTTCTCATCGATGTTTGCAAGGGCGTTAGCGAGATACACGGTATCCACAATCATCCGGTAGTTTTTGTCCGCACTGTGTGGGTCGTGATGAAAACGGATGGCATCGATAAGAATTTCCGGAAAATTCCATTTCTCGGCTATCATGGCTCCGATTTCAGCATGATTCAGTCCGGCGGAAAAGTCTTCAAAAAGATGCGAAGGGATCCCTTTCTGGTTGGTAAAGTTTGCGATGTTTGAAATGAGATCCGGATGAACTGAACTGAAAACAATTTTTCCCATGTCGTGGAGAATGCCTCCCACGTACACATCGTCCAGGATTTCCTTCTTTTTCAAAATGCTCCGGGCTATGGTATAGGCATAAAACGCCGTTCGGTAGGAGTGCATCCAGAGGCCCTTGGTCTCTTCGTTTCCTTCCCCGAGAGTCTTCTGTGCCCCGTAGGAGTACAGAAGGTTGCGCAGCCTTCTCAGCCCCACCAGTTTCACCGCTTCACTGATGTTGTCCACCCGTTTGGGAAGCATGAAAGCGGCGGAGTTCACCAGCTTGAGGAGGTCGGCGGTAAGTGAAGGGTCGGTGGCGATTTTCCTTGCAATATCGCTGAGTTCCACGTCGGGATCATTTATTTCCGCCTGAAGGGCTGCGATATTCTCGGGAAATTTCGGCAGACTGTCGATGTGTTCAATGAGTTTTGCGGATACTTCATTGATTTGTTCAAGCCTGAGTTCGCTCATGGGTATGGTGACACGGGCGATGGTCTCCCCGTCTTCGGTATCGATGTCGAAGGCGTCTTCATTCAATCCCAGCTTTTTCAGCATGAGCACAAGTATCACGATTCCCAGGCCCGCACCCTCACTGTCGTCCAGAACGGTGGCAAGGGCTTCTTCCATGCTGTTGAACGCCCGGCTTCGGGCGATTCTGTCGTACACCCGCATCTGTTCTTTTCGGGTCATCTCCGTATTATTGATAACGTAGATGTGCAGCTTATCTGCTTTCGAATGGAAAATGATCTTTACGTATAATCCGCGATCCTTCTGAAGTTTCAGATAGTGCTGAATATTGTCCAGGGTGGTTTGTTTGAAGTTCTCCATCCCCTTCCCATAGTCGTCTTCACTGCTGATATCCAGCTCCAGTTCCTGAAAATATACACGCTTGGTATTGGCCTTTTTGGCATTCACCGCCAGCTCCCGCAGGCAGTAAAATAAGGAGTCTTTAAGTGATTCCTGTCCCATTTCCAGAAGGAAAACTTCAAGAATTTCCTCAAGCTGCAACTCGGTCTCGTTGGGAAGGGTAAAGGTCTTTACGGTAAGGGGTACGGAGCTGCGGGCCGCTTTCCGGACTTTTTCAGCATCGATCTTCATAGTATGTGTCCCGTGATTCAAACATTTTATCTATCGTATCCGGCATTATGCAGCCGGGTACTGCTTCTTAACATTCACCCAACCCTCAACCGAAAGCAGGTGTCTATATACTATTATAATTCCTATCTCATCATATGCAATTCTCTATTTATATTCAATATTTATAATTTATACATAAAGGGACAAAAAATACTGATTTCGCCAGTGAGCCCCCTTGAAACAGCAACTGAATGCCGGGCCTTACCCGGGATGTTTTCCCCGGTCATCAGGTTCGGTCTCATCGGAGCCATCTCCGTGATCCTTCATGATATCCGCCATTTCCCTGAGCCTCCGTTCCACCCGGAAATTGAGTGAGTCTTCAGGGAAGCTGCCGTTCTCTGTTCGTTCTCCGGCGGTCATGCCGCTGAGGATCTCCATTCCCTGATCGATGGTGCTGGTCGCCCAGATATGAAACATGCCGTTTTCAATCGCCCGGCTCACATCCCGGTTCAGAATGAGGCTTTCGGTATTCTGAATGGGGATAATAACACCCTGCTCTCCGCTGAGACCCATCTGCCGGCACACTTCGAAGAAGCCTTCAATTTTCTCTATAACCCCTCCCACCGGCTGGATCTCTCCCATCTGGTTCACCGAGCCGGTGACCGCAACGTCCTGCCGGAGGGGAATGCTGCCGATGGCCGACAGCAAAGCGAAAATCTCGCTGGAGCTTGCACTGTCACCCTCAACTTCCACATAGCTCTGTTCAAAGGCAATGCGTGCAGTAATGGAGAGGGGAAAGTCCCGGGCATAGCGTGCGTGAATATAGGATTCCACGATATATGAACCTTTGTCGTGGATCTCTCCGCTGAGCCCGGCCTCCCGCTCAACGTTGATCAGTCCGTCATTTCCCGGCACCGCCTGGGCACTGATTACTGTAGGGCGGCCGAAGCTGTAGTATCCCCGGTCAAGCACCGCGAGTCCGTTCACCCGGCCCACCTCGTTTCCCTTGATTCGGATGAGCAGTTCGCCGCTGCGGATCTGCTCGTCTATTTTTTCCTCGGGAAGGTTGAGAAGAAAGGCCCGTTCTTTCAGCGCCCGTTCTATGGCCTCCCGGTCGATTTCCTGTTTGCCTTCAACTCCTGCCCAGTAATCCGCTTCCCTGAGAATATCTGCCACAAGGCTGAACTGGGTTGAAAGCTGATCCCGGAATTCCGCCAGCCGGACCCCGTACTCAAGAACTGCGGCTATGCCGCTTCTGGAAGCACTTCGGAGATTCTCATCCCTGGTAATGAGCCGGATGAAATTAATGTACTCGCCTGTGGTCCGGCGGTTCCGGGGCATTACGTAATCAAATTCTGCAGGCACCTTGAACAGCTTCTGGAAGTCTTCATCCTGCAGATAGAGGGCGTCGTAGAGGCTCTCCTTGCCCATAACCACCACTTTCAGGTTCACCTTCACCGGATCGGGTTTAATATAACCGTGGGAGGGGCTCCCCGGAGAACTGGGATTGCGGATTTCCGTTGATCCGTTTTGGAGAACTCGCTTGAGATGAAGATAGGCTTCCTCTTCCATGAGAATATCTTCGGCCTTCAGCACAAGATATCCGCCGCTTGCCCTGAGAATCGAGCCGGGCCGAAGGTGAAGAAATCCGTAGGTGGGTTCGCCGCCGCTTCCTGAATCCGACGGAATATCGATGCTGCCGAACAGCCGGGCGTAGTCAGGCGCGGTTTCCTCGATTACCGGCGGCCCGTGGGTGCTTCCGTGGTCGATGAGGATGTTCGCATCGTAGCGGGTCAGGGGCTCGGGGAGGGGCTGGGTTGAAAGTTCGGGTTCGCCCTCGAAGGCTTCCTCGTTACTTTCATTGATAATCACTGAAATTCTCTGAAGCAGGTCACTTCCCAGACTGTCCAGATAGTCGGCAATCCGTTCGCGTTCATGGGGTTTCAGAGGGGATTCCGGTGAGCAGAATTCCTTCTTCAGTCTGCTCACCCCCTCCTTCACATCCGGAGACATGGTTTCCACATGAAGGGCGTCCAGTTCGCTGCTGATCTTCACCCGTGAGTTTCTGATGCGGCTGAGCACCTGTTTAAGCTCATCCATGTACTGGAAATACTTTTCCCGTAATTCCTTGTAGTCCTTCGGGCTGAGGCTTCCCCGGCTGACCCGTTTCTGCAGCTCGTCGAAATCCGAAGGCTCATCGTCGATCATGGGGGCAAGGTCCGCCCGTTCCTGGTCGTCCTCTTCAATCTGGACAATTTTAAAACCTTCCTGCTCCACCCGGTCTTCAAAATCGAAGAGCATCTGATTTTCTTCAGATTCGGTGCGCAGCATGATCTGATCCCTGGCTTCCTTGAATCCGCTGCGGTTCTTGATGGTCAGTCCCAGCTCCCGGATCGAGAGTACAAATCTCCGGAGCAGCTTCTTGAAGCGCTTTCCCTGGCCTGCGGGCAGATAAAGCACCCTGGGACTGTCCTGCTGAATCATATTGTGAACAAATAGAATGTCTCTGAGCAATTCGGGTTTCAGTTTCTGAGCGGCAAGAATATGGTTGACAGCGGTTCGTTTTCCCGTACCCGCTGCGCCGCTGGCAAAAATGTTATATCCCTTGGAGGATATGGATATTGCCATCTGAAGGGCCTGAATGGCCCGTTCCTGTCCGATTATTCCAAAGCTGGCCTGATCCCTGGGCTCCACGTTCAACTCTTCTTCGGGGATGGAGAAAAGTACCCTTGAGGCTTCCAGGCGGCAGGTCAGAGATGCATGGGAAGTATTCATGTACGTATCCGTCCAATGGCAGCTTGAAAACTGCCGGTTGTATAATCAGTATAGAGGCGGGACAAATCTCTGTCCAACTTCGGATGCCGCATGATAATCTACTGATATGAGGAGCAGTATACTATGAATATTTCTCAACTAGACAGATGGTTGAAGGAAGAACTTAACATGGAGCAGTTCTCCCGCATCGATAACAGTAAAAACGGTCTGCAGGTTTCCCGGCGTGAGCAGAAGATATCCACGGCCGCATTCGCCGTGGATGCAAGCCTGGAGACATTTCGGCGCTGTGAAGATATAGGAGCGGATATTCTGATTGTGCATCACGGCCTGTTCTGGGGAAGAGAAGAACTTCTTACCGGTTACCACTACGAGCGGATCAGGTTTCTCATGGAGCATGATATCGCCCTCTATGCAATTCACCTTCCCCTGGACGCCCATCCGTCACTGGGAAACAATGCAGGAATTGCCGCAAGTCTGGGGCTGAGTGATGTGAAACCCTTCGGCCTTCACAAGGGCATACCCATCGGCATGGCTGGACGTCTGGACCGCCCAATGGAACTGTTTGCCATTCAGCAGAAGCTGTTCGGTTTCGATGGAAATGTAATCGCAAGCCTGCCTTTCGGTCCCGACGAAATCAGCTCGGTGGCAATTGTTTCAGGCGGAGCGGCGTTTGATGTGGATGAAGCCATCGAAAAGGGGTACGATTTGTTCATTACCGGTGATGCCTCCCACACCATTTATCATCGTTGTCTGGAGGCGGGGATTAATGTTATATTCGCCGGACATTATTTAACAGAGGTCTGGGGTGTCAAGCTTCTCATGGAACATCTGCTCAAAGGGCCCGGCAGCGAAGCGGGAATCCACGCAGAATTCATAGATGTACCTACGGGTCTTTAAACGGGACAGGAAATGAAAGAAAAAACATATCACCTCAAACCGCTGATTCTCACCGCGGTCATAGTGCTCCTCGATCAGCTAACCAAGCTGATTATTGTGAGGACCATCCCTCTGAATACCATTGGTTCGTCTCATTTGGACGGATTTTTCCGGATAATCCATGTGAGGAATCTGGGTGCAGCCTTCAGTCTTGGAGATTCGTTTGCACCGGTATTTCGAATTATTCTGATGATAATCATTCCATCCATCGTGATTATCGGCGTACTGGTTTTTCTGATCCGGTCCCGGGAGATCAGCAATTTCCAGCGATGGCTTCTGGCCGGGATTGCCGGAGGCGGCATAGGAAATGTGTTCTTCGACAGGATATTTCGTCCTCTGGGGGTTGTGGATTTTCTGGACTTCAAATTTTACGGATTGTTCGGACTGGATCGATGGCCCACGTTCAATATTGCGGATATGTCCACAGTAATCAGCGGCGTTCTGCTGATGATCACCCTGGTATTTGCAGGCGAACATATTTCGGGAACCACGACGGGAGAACAGAACGCCGGGGAACCAACATCCGGGGTACAGAATACCGGAGAACAGAACGTGATCGATACCGAGAATGAAAACCGGGAGGTTTAACATGACAGATAATGAACATGACGGAAACAGCCGGGAAGGTGTTGAATCCGGCTCAGCCCACAGCGGGAACGAGAAATCCGGACGCAAAATGAACAAGAAACTGAATTCGGTGCTGTTTATTCTGGGTGCAACGGTGATGAATGTGGGCATAATGATTGCCATGCTGCTGCTGCTGGCAACCCTCTACGCCCGCTTCCTCTCCGGGGTATTCGGCCAGGGCGGTGCACAGGTGGCTCTGATTGTGATTTTCTTTGTTTCCGTTGCATCCTCTTATCTGTTTTATCATCTGTTTATTAAATGGCTTTCCAAAAAAGTGGACATGGATAAATATTTCGATCCGATTTTCAGAATAGGAGCCCGAAAGAGATGACGTTTTCTGTTTCATGGAACATGGCCCGGAAAGCTTTGCTTCTGCTGCTCATTCTATCTGCATCAGTTTTTAATCTGTGGGGCCAGTTCGGACCCGAGGACTCGGTCTATTTCCTGTTTACCGACCGCTTTTATGACGGTGATGAGAGCAATAACTATACGGTGAACATCAGAAATCTGAAGGGGTACCATGGAGGGGATTTTGCCGGACTGACGGAGAAGCTCCCGTACATAGCCGGGATGGGCTTCAGCGCAATCTGGATATCTTCCGTGGTGGATAACCAGGCCGGAGGATACCACGGTTACTGGGCACAGGATTATTACCGGGTTGAAGAACATTTCGGTGATATGGAAAGTCTGAAAACCATGGTTGACCGGGCTCACGAGCTGGGTATTAAGGTGATCCTGGATCTGGCCATAAATCACACCGGGATTCAGCACGATTTTTTCGGGGATCCTGCATACCAGGACTGGTTTCATCCCCGGCAGGATATTGATGATTACTCCGATCAGTATCAGGTGGAAAACCATTGGCTTCAGAATCTTCCGGATCTGAATCATGAGAACCCCGAGGTGCGTCAGTACCTTATAGATATGTCCATCTGGTGGATTGAGCAGACCGGCATTGACGGATACCGCCTGGATGCCCTGAGGCATGTTCCTGCGGATTTCTGGAGGGAATACTCCGCCGCCGTCAAGGAGCAGTTTCCGGATTTCTACCTTATCGGCGAGGTGTTTGACGGCAACCCCGCCAACCTGGGCAAATATCAGAATGCGGGAATCGACGGACTTCTGGATTTCCCCGCATATTTTGCAATTCAGGATATGGTGCGTAACGGCGAACCCGCCACCCGTTTTGCCCAGTCTGTCATCAATTCCAAACGGAACTATCCCCATGAAGAGCTTATGGGAACCTTTATAGACAACCATGATGTGCGACGCTTCGTGAACCAGGTGTACCGGAACAGAGAGGAGAAGCTCGCCCAGTCCCTCATGTTTCTGTTCAGCTACACGGGCATACCAATTATGTATTACGGCACGGAAATTCCCATGGACGGCGGTTCCGAACATTCGGGCAGGAGTCTCATGGCCTGGGACGAACCCGCCCTCTACAAAGATCTTGTGACATCTTTGAATGAACTGCGAAGTCTCCATCCTGCTCTCAGCAGCGGCGAATTCACCATTGTGGACCGGAGTATGAGCCGCTTTGTGTATGCCCGCCACGATGCGGATGATGTTTTTCTCACAATTCTGAATAATGGCGATGAAGAGCGTTTTTCCATTGAACTTCCCGACGAATTGAGGCGGGATTTCCGATGGGCCCGCAGCATGGTTCTGGATTCAGCCGGCGAACCCCTGGCGCCGGGTGTTCCGGAGCTGGAGAGCATCCGGATTCGTCGGGGCCGCTTGAGGATGGAACTTCCCGCCTATACGGGGGTGGTTTTGAAACTCAGCAGGGAAAGAGAGTAAAAAAAGACCGGTACGCGCCGCACCTACATGCAACGTACAGGCCTTGAACATGTAACGCACAGGCTGTGAAGGATCAGTACCCGTCGGATATGGCCCGGTTCTGGTCCTTTTTATACAGTTCATTGTAAACAAATCCCCGGTTTTTCAATTTATCCTTCACATTTTGGGGGAAGGGAACGTAACGCCAGAAAATCGAGCGGACATCCCGTTCCATTTTCTGGGTACCTTCTGATTCCTTGGTAATCCAGAGAATGTAATCCTGAATGAAGGCATCCTTTACATCCCCTTTTCTCTTCTTGTCGGAAAAATCCTGATAATACCAGCCGGTGAGTCCTTCCTCCATCCAGTAATGCTGGGCTTTTTCTTTGGCCACCTGCCATCGCAGATCACCCAGGGCGGAGATCACCGCCACCCTCAGATCCTTGGGGAATACCGGGATTGCAAGCCTTCCCCGGCTGGTTGCCCGGTTATGCCGTTCGAAAGGCTCCCAGCAGATCCCCGTGTCCCCGTAACAGGGAATCAGGATGATATTCGGCACAATTCTATTGGTCTGCTGCTTGAATGTCCGCTTAAACACGTCGGGATCCAGGGCTTCCACCTCGGCAAGGGTGTTCACCACATTTTCCTTGGTTCCGATATCCCGGATATTGGGAATGAAGTATTGTTTCAGCAGCATGGGAAAGTGGTTGCCCTGTCTGCCCACACACAGCTTGGCCATCTGGCGGACGGTGTTCATCTCTTCCCCCACGGCCTGGGTATCCGCAGCCGCATCATCGTCCTGATCGTTTTCTTCCCTGCGGAGTTTTTCCAGCTGATCGCTAACGCTGTCCAGCTCCTTGTAGGCGGTGCTGAGCTGGCGGTTGAGATTATTAAGGCGTCGGATGTTTGAATTCAGTTCACTGAGACCGTTTTTCTGGGCATCGTCATAAGGAGCAGGAAGATTGTCGTAGCGGTTCATGGGCTGATGCCGAAGCAGGAGTTCAACCTGCTCCTTCATGATCCGCTCCTGAGTCTGCATTTCACTCACATAGTTCTTCACTACCTGAATCTGAGCGTCGTAGCGTCCTCTGGCCTTATCCAGCATGGCCGAGACTTTCGCTCCCTTGTTTTTGGAGGGCATTTTCGTTTCATCGGTTGCCGATGCGCTCACCCTTCCGAAGGCCACCGCTTTCAGCCACTCATCGGCGTAATACACCGGTTCGTCGCAGCTGGTTTTATAGGGAATTCTGCTGATCAGCATCCGCTGTTCGGCGGAGATTGCCGTGGGCAGAAGTATGCCGAAACGCAGAAGAAGAATCTTGGGTACCGGTAGTTTGCGGGTCACCTTGGATGCAACGGAAGCGGCGAAGTCCCAATATGCAGGCGTCAGCCTTCCCCTGTGCATGGTTCTGTCCTGGGGATCATCGGCTTTGAGAAAATTGCCCAGCATGCTGTGTACATGCTTTGCGCTCTCACCTTCACCGTTAAGAAGGATCTTGTAATAATTCTTATTCTTGAAAATGGGCTGGGGCTTATCGGTGAGAAGTTTTTCAAAGGTTGAAAATTTTTCATCTTCCACCTGATCCAGAGCAGAACTGAAATCCGGTGCGGCGCTCATTTCCACCGGCCGCTCTTCATCGAAGAGGTCAGAGAAATCAGGGGGAGCCTGGGAATCACCGGTTTCATTGCTCCCGGCGGGGTGTTCCTTTGCCTCCAGAAGCTGGGAGTCCTCGTCATCTCCGAACGTGATGGTAGCTTCTTCGCTTTCCACCAATCCTGCAAAAATGTTTTCAGTGTCAGAGTTTTGATCAGCCATAGTTCTTCACTCCAGTATATCTGAGAAGTTCGGGAAAAGCCATGCACTGGTATTATGAAATTCAGTCAGAATTATATTGAAATATGAATTATATGTTGGGCGGGAAAGAAAAAAATGGAGGTGACGGGACTCGAACCCGTGACCCCTAGCATGCCATGCTAGTGCTCTAGCCAACTGAGCTACACCCCCGGAAGAGGCTCCTATAATGAGCATATTTTATTGGATTGTCAATAACTCTTCTGATATTTCCTGCAGGTAGCCGGTGCGGATGCAGGACTCGAAAAGATCTTTGCTGAGCTCTTCGGTGGATTCGTTTTTCCCCCAGGCAGTCATGCTGGTCATCCGGATATCAATATGCTTTTCATCCTCTCCGAGTACGGATATTACCGTCTCAAAGCCGTTCAGACCCTGAACTTTATAGCTCTTTCCGATGCGTTTGCGTTTCATACAGTCCTCCCTTCCACACGGCCTCCAGGCCCGGGAAATATATTCTTAATTCCCGCCGTTTCAAATGTGCAATCCGAATCAGCGGCCTGTATTAATTTTCGCCATAAAATGAAATCACTTTAGCACTATACGACTCTCGGGAATTTGTTGAGGAACAGCTTGCGAATGAAAAACCCCCATGCAAGAATGGAATTATGATAGTTCATGTTGTGATGTGGAAATTCAAAGATGATATTGACGGTCCGGGGGAATTTCCCGGAATGAAGAAGGAACTGGAAGCCCTTGTTGGAACCGTTCCCGGATTGATCTCCCTGGAGCTCGGTCTGAACGAAAACAGCTCAGCACCGGCCTGGGATGTGACTCTGCGGAGCGAACATGAAAGCCCCCGGGCCCTGGAAGAGTATCGGGTGCACCCGGCTCACAAGGCAGCTGCTGAAAGAATCTCCTCCATGATGAAGGACCGGGCGGTGGTGGATTACCGCCGTTGACCTCTCCGGGGTTACCGAGGGATTTGAGAATGAAAACTATTAACGATCTGCTGCAGCGCTTTCTTGAAGGTGATGAAATTTTCGTGCTCCCTTCGGAGATTGCCGCTGAAAGCTGGGCACGAACCATCGCCCGGCAAAGCATAGCGGTGAACCGCAGACGCCTGATATCCTGGGACAGCTTTAAAGAGCTCACATTTTTCGGACAGCAGAGCTGGCGGCCTGCAAACGGTATTACCCGTTCGGTGTTCGCCCGGCTGATACTGGAACAAAACCGGCAGGAACAACTCTTCTCCCGGATCGTGCCGGTAAAATACCGGAATGATGTGGGGCTCTATGCACAGGGGATCTCCCGGATGCTTCCTGCTCTGGGTTCGCTGTGCCGGATGCCCCGGGAACGGCTGGAGAAGGTGCTGGGACGGGCTCTGGCAGCTGACATTTTCAGGCTGGAAACGGCATACCGGAACTTTCTGGAACATCACCAGCGCTATGAGCCCTCATGGCAGGAGACATCGTATGTATCCGACGGCCGTTCCTACCTCATACTTTTCCCCGGGCTTCTGGAAGATTTCGAGGACTATAAATCCCAGCTGGAGTCTGCCTCCGGAATCCGTTTTCAGTTTCTCGGAGAGATGGAAGGAAATCAGCAGCTGAACCGGTATGAAGATCATCGGCAGGAACTGTTCCGGGTCATGGAGAACGTGGGTGAGCTGCTCCAGACGGGGGTGAATGCCTGGGAGATTGGCGTCTCCGTGGCCGGTTTTGATGAACTCAAAACCCGGCTGTCATACACTGCAAATTCCATGGGAATTCCCCTCTCATTCAGAAAAGGACGCCCCCTTATTGAGTACCCTTCGGTGGCGTGGCTGGCACAGGTGGCTGCGCTGAGAAGCGATAATTATTCGTTCCATGCCCTCCGCCGTCTGCTGAAAAATCCGGGGCTTCCCTGGAAGCCCGGGGCGGAAGCCGCCATCAAAGCTCTACTCGGGGAAGCTGTTGATACGGGGCTTGTGGAAGGGGGCTTAAGAGCCTGGAAGCGGCTGGCGGGATCCATCGACGGCAATTTCCGGAATTACGGATTAACCTCACGGCCGGGAATTCAAAGCCTGTTTTCTTATTTTGATAATATGCTGGATGCGCCGAACGGTACTGAGTTATTTGACCGCATATATGAATTTTTCCGGGCATGGCTGAATACGGAATCCTGGGGTGCAGGGGATGCAGCCGCCTGGCAGCGCTGTGCCGAGGAGATTAAATCCCTGGAAAAATCTTTGGGAGAGTACCCTGAATTCACCCCGGATATGTTTGAGTTCCTTAGCGCAGAGCTTGCCTCACGGCTGTATCTGCCCCAGGAGCAGGGCGGAGGAATTCAGGTGTACGATTATCGGGTGGCATCTGGCGCCGCCTTTCCGTATCATTTCGTGCTGAATCTGAACGCCGCAGACAGCAGAGTTCAAAAATCGGGCCTGGGATTTCTCCGGGAAGATCAGTACCGGGAGCTCTTCGGCGAAAACGGGGATATGACCCGTGCCTTTCTGAAGGGCTATGAATGTTCCGCTTCCCGTGTATTCATGAGCTGCAGCAGCATGTTGAAGGGGCGGGCTGTTCTGCCGGCTGAGAACTTCCTTACTGAACGTCATGGAAATGCTCCCTGGGCGTCCCCTGAGTATCTCCTACCCGGGGAACCCGAACAGATGGGCCCGTTCCCGGGAGTATCCACCGGCTGTGAGATCCCCGAAGACTTTGAAGGCAGCCGTTGGTCACAGCAGCTGGGAATTCCCGGAGAACGAATATCCATGAGCAGGGTTCAGTCCTACATCGATTGTCCCCAGGGAATGTTCTGGAGACTTCAGAACATGGAACCCTGCAGGACAATTCCCGACGTCTACCCGGCGTCGTCCATCGGTAATGCTTTTCACCGCATTATGGAGGATCTCTACCGAATCATTCGGGACGGAGACGGCAGTTCGCCGCCCCAGTCCTTCCTCTCCTCCAGACTTGAACAGTACCGGGGACTGGCGGACACACTGGTAAAGCGGATGTTCGGTGTGGACCGCAGCAAGCCCGGTTCTCCCCAGAGAAACATTCCCCGGTCCCTCCATGAACAGCTGAAGCAGCGTTTCATCCGTGCCGCACAGCATATTCTGGATCAGGACGCCGTACTTTTCGATTCATGGGAAATTTTCGGTCTGGAAATGGAGCTGGAGACAACCCTGAATTTCCGGGGTGAGAATATCAGGTTCCACGGCCGTGCCGACCGGGTAATGCGGAACCCCGCTGACGGTACGGTGGCGGTGCTGGATTATAAAAGCTCCAGTGTGCCGCCGTTTTCCCGGGTGCTCAACGGCATACAGCAGCATCTTCCGACGGTAAAGGAACAGAAGGGCATGGACCCGGAGGATGTCATCAGGCTGATACAGGATTGCTCAAGCGAACCCCTCTCAATTCAGCTCCCCGCATACGCATATTTATTGGCCAGCATGGGATATGAAGTAAGCAGGATGGGGTATTACATTTTGAAACCGGGTGATAACGGTCTCAGCGGAAACTACACATCGGTCCTGGATATTCAGGATCCTCCGCCGGCCACAGTTTCCTCCCAGGCACCCATGAAACATCCGGTGCTTCTGAATGCCGTCAGGCAGGGTGCGGAAACGCAGACAATTGCGGCTCTGGAAGGCATGGCACAGGGGGATTTCCGAATGCCCGATGAAACCTGTTCAAGCTGCAGCTTCAAGGGGCTCTGCCGCCATCGTTTTGCGGTGAAAATGCCCCATGAGGTAAAACCAAGGAATGAAGCATGAAATTTTCTGAAAATCAGCTCAAGGCCATCGAAACCAGAGAGCACAGCATCGTATCTGCCGGGGCGGGTGCAGGAAAAACGTCCGTACTTGTTGAACGGTATCTGAGTCTGCTGAATAATGACGGCTGCGGGGTTGAAAACATATTGTGCCTCACTTTCACCCGGAAAGCCGCAGGTGAGATGTATGAACGGGTTCACCGTCGGCTTATGAACGAAACTGAAAATCCCCTCTTTCGTCGGCAGTTTGAACGTTTTGACCGGGCGCGAATTACAACCATCGACGGTTTCTGCAACACCATTCTGCGGCCATACCTGAGCGATTTCGGCTATCCCGGAACTGTTTCCGTGGTATCCGACGAGATGGACCGGGAGCTGAATCAATTCTGTCTGAATTTTCTCAGCCGCAATCTCTCGTCCCCCGGAATATCACGCCTGCTGGAGCATTTTTCATTTCACGGATTGGTGGATGATCTATTCATGCCGCTGATAAAATCCCCGGATAGATCATCAGACGGCCCCCCGGATAGAGCTGCAGATACATCTACAGATGGAGCCGCAGCTAAATCTGCAGATAGCCCTCCCAATAGAGCTCCAAATAGACCCACAGAGAGCGGGGGATCATTTTATGCAGTTCACCGGAACCTCCTGCTGGAGCTTGTGAACCGTGCTCTTTCGGATCTTCATGATTCCCTGACGGGAATTCTCGGCCTCAGGGGGGATCTGGATGAAAAATCCCTGAAAGGAAAACTGACTGAGGTTCTGACCACCCTGGATGACGCACTGGCTCATCTGGATCAGATCCCTTCCCTGCTTACAGAGCCTGACCCTCAGATTATCCAGAGCATGCTTCCTGTGCTGATGAATCTCAAGGTCGGGCTGTCCGGATTCACATCTTCTACAGCCAAGGCTGCACACCCCTGGAAAGAGTACCGGGACGTTCACAGAAAGGTTCTGGAACAGCTGCTTATCCCTTCCCTGATCATTCTCAGCGAAGATGAAGCCTACGAAGACATGTACCGGGTGCTTGAAGAGTTCAAAGTGAAGGCTGCCGAGTTTAAGCGCCGCAACGGAATTCTTTTCTTCCAGGACCTTCTGCACATGGCCCGGTATGTGCTTCTGGAATATCCCGATTTTGCAGACGTTCTCCGGCGGGAAATCCGCTTTATTATGATTGATGAATTTCAGGACAACAACGAGGATCAGAAGGAACTGCTGTTTCTCCTGGCTGCAGAGCCCGGGTACCGGGAAAAACGGGTGCCGGAATTCCGGGAGCTGAGACCGGGAGTACTCTACTTTGTAGGGGATCAGAAACAGTCCATCTACCGTTTCCGGAATGCCGATGTATCAGTCTTTAAAGCACTGTCGGGAGAGCTTCCTCCCGGGGGCAGGGCCATCAGTCTGTCGGAAAACTTCCGGAGCAGTCCCGGCCTGATAAATGGATTCAACCGGATGTTTCCCCACATTATGGGAGGAGAAAAAAGCTTTGAGGCTGAATATGAGCAGCTTTCTCCGGGCCTGAAGCAGCTGGGGAATTCCCGTTTTGAGCTGCTTGCGGGGTTCAAGGATGATCACGGCGGTGAATACCTTTCTGCATCGGAACATGAAGCTTATGTGGTGGCGGAAAAAATCAGAAGGATTGTAAGCTCCGATGACTATCTGATTCCGGATGAAGAGACTTCAGAACTCCGAAGGCCTGATTTTGAGGATATCGCCGTTTTATATAAAACCGGAAGCCTTCAAAATCAGCTGGAGGCCATGTTCAGGCGCTTTTCCATTCCCTACACGGGAGACAGTACACGGTCGCTGTTTCATGACGCTCCTGCGTATGATATCCACTCCTTTCTGAAATTCTGTGTCTATCCGGAAGATCGGGTTTCATTTGCATCATTTCTCCGTTCGCCCATGGTTGCTCTGGGAGACCGGAGTATAACCGGGCTGATTGCCGCCCTTCCGGAACACATCAATCCGGAAGAACTTGCGAATAGAATCCTTGCTGCAGAACCGGGAGATGCTCCGGGCGAACTCACTGACAATGATGAGCTGCAGCGTTTGAAAGAAGGGATTTCCCTGTGGGCCGACTGCAGGAGCAAGATTGACCGGATTTCCCATCAGGAGCTGCTGGCGCATATCTGGAGAGAATCCGGGTATGAGGCGTTTATGCATTCCGATCCGTACAAAAGGGGATTCCTGGAATACTATGATTATCTTCTTGAATTCTTTGAGCAGCATGAGGGGTTTACTGTTGCCGAACTGCTGGAAGATCTGGAGGAGTATTTGGGCAGTAATAAACGGGCTGACGATTTATCCATCTTCCGGGAAACCGGGGGAGGGGTGCAGCTCATGACTATCCATAAATCCAAAGGCCTTGAATTTCCCGTGGTGTTCCTGGTGAACACAAATTCACGGGGCAGGGCGGATACCAGCGCATCCAAGCCCTTTATTCCCTCTCCCGAAGGCACACCTCTGGTGTACGGAGGCATCAGTGAGGATGTGGTCCACACATGGTTTCCCGGAGATACACAGGCTGGAAAGAATTTCCGAAATCCGCTGGTACGGGAGCTGCAGGCCAGGACCCGAATGGAGGAAAATGCCGAAGCAAGACGGCTGCTCTATGTCGCTCTCACCAGGGCTCAGCAGCATGTGATCGTAACGGCGGATAATATTTCACGTACCGGAAAAAAAGCCGCAGGCAGTGACAGCGACGGAGGTATTCCTGACCGGCGCCATTCAACCGATGAAGAGGAGAATCTCTACGATCTATTGGAATCCGCTCTCCAGATTGGCCGAACCGCTCTTGGCGACATGGAGCCTGGATCCCGGCTGCGCCACAGCCTGTGGGAAAATTCTTTTCAGATTGAAATACATCGGACAACCTCTGTTCCTGTATCCGCCATATCCACCCGAAGCTCCGGTGCCGCGGGTATCGAACCTCTGTCCGGACCTCCGTCTCCCCTGAAGCTGCCCGCATTTCCGCCCTACAGTATCAGTGTTACAGGCCTGCAAGCCTATCTCCATGAAACCCGGGAAAATCGGTCCCGGAGGGAAGATAGTCTTCCATACCCGTCAGAATCGGAGCTTGAAGCCGGTTCTGTGCCGCAAAAGCAGGGCGAAGCGGCCCGGCTTGGAACCCTGGTTCATCGTATTATTGAATTGAATCTTAACTCACGGCAAAACCTGCTTTCCCGGGAAGGGAGGGATCTTCAGTGGCCTCTGGGTCAGCTGGATGATATGTTTGCAGACAGCTATGATCCGCAGGAATGGAAGCGGCTGCAACCTCAGGCTGAAGAGCTCTGCCGGAATTTTTTCTCATCCGAACTGTATGAAAGAATATGCGGTTCTGATGACCGGGAAACGGAACTGCCGTTCTCTCTTTATCTGGGCGATGCCTATGTTCAGGGACAGATAGATCTGATTTTCCTGGAAAATGACCGGCTGTATATACTGGATTTTAAAACCGGTGAAGAAGTTGACCCCGTACAGTATTCATTGCAGCTCGATATCTACCGCCTCGCCCTGGAGCATATGCTGGATCAGTTGTGGCCCGGGAAGGAAACGCAGAATTTCAGCATGGAAGGGGCAATTGCTGATGTGAGAAATGCGAAGCTGGTTCCGGTTCCCCGGGAATTCGGGATGGATGATATTCAAAACCTGGTATCAGAGTACCGGCTGGGGCGGAACCATGCAGCCGGAGAAATCTGACATCTACACTATTTCCACACTCTTCGGGGTAATCTTTACCAGATAAAGTAGTTTCCGCCGAAAGTCAGGCCGGAGCCGAAACCGATGGTGAGAACCTTATCTCCACGCTTCAGCAGGCCCTTCCGCTGCATCTCCTCCATAGCGATGGGGATGCTTGCAGCGGAAGTGTTGGCATAGTGACGAATGTTCATAAAGAACTTTTCTTCGGGCCATCCGTTGCGTTTACAGGCGGCCTCAATAATGCGTTTGTTCGCCTGGTGGGGAATTACATGGTCGATTTCATCCATGCTGACCGAATTGATCTCCAGCAGGCGATTAATGCTGTCTGTTATTGCCTGAACGGCGAAGACATATACCTGCCGGCCGTTCATGTGAAGATACAAGTCCTCTTCGGGAGTGATGCCCGGAACATAGGGGGTACGGGTGCCGCCTGCGGGACGCAGCAGGTGCTCTACACCGCTGCCCCGGCTTCCAAGCACAGATGAAAAAATGCCGCTACCCGCAGTTTTTTCTCCGGGGCTGACTACCACCGCTCCGGCGCCGTCCCCGAACAGAACGCATGTGGACCGGTCTTTCCAGTTGATAATTTTCGAGTATACTTCAGCCCCCACAACCAGAACGTTCCTGGCGGCTCCGCTGAGGACGAAGTTTTTCGCCGTTTCCAGACCGTATATGAACCCGGTGCAGGCCGCAACAAGGTCCATGGCACCGGCGTTTTCGGCCCCCAGTTTATCCTGAACGATGCAGGCGGTGGACGGCAGCCCCGGATAGTCGGGGGTGGATGTGGCAAGAAGAACCAGATCGATGTCGGATCCTTTCAGCTCTTCTCCCCCGGGGTCCTGAAGGGAAATATTATCCAGTGCATGCCGGACTGCAGCATACCCAAGGTCGCTGGCAGCTTCATTCTCTGCCGCAACCCGCCGTTCCTTGATTCCTGTATGAGAAAAGATCCACTCGTCATTTGTGTCGATAGTCTTTGCCAGGTCATCATTTGTGATAATTTTTTCGGGAACATACGCTCCCACCGATCGAATATATGCCTGCATATTCAATGCTCCTTACTGTAAAATGGATGGCCGGTGCAGGAAGCCCGGGAGGCAGATTATCCTGCTGAATTGGGCGAACATCCGGCTAATCATTGAACCGCTCAAGCAGTTCTTTCCGGTCTTCAGAGAATCTTCGAATGAAATCATTCACATCATCGCTGTCCGCGTCTTCATATCGGGTTCCGGGAAAATTGGAAATGGCAAATTCCGTATTTTCCTCATTCACAAAATCGGGAATGGCCGTTGCCGTATCCAGGTTGTGCAATTCATTAAACACTATGTACAGATCCGCCATCTGCCTGAAGAGAAGGTCGGAGCCTCCGTTGTTGTCATTGGTATACCCGATGGCAAAATTGGTATGGCCGATTGCAGTGTCTCCGGTGAACGGCATATCTTCCATTGCGATTGCAAAGGGAAAGAGCCGATCGCCGGTCCCGTTTTCTTTCATGCGTTCAATTGCAGCGGTCATGAGACCGTTCACCGGATGCTGTGCTCGTGAGGTGGTGAAGCTGCTGGGCCAGGGACTGTGAAACAGTACCGTTGCGACCCTGTCGCCGTACCTATCGGCAAGGATTCTTCCGCTCTGGCGGGACTCCTCCATTCCGATGGCATTCATTTCTTCTGCATGGGATTTCAGGAGGAAATCGGTAAAGGCTTTTTCCCGATCAAGAAAAACCAGGGCGGATTCTCCCTTCTCCAGAATTGATGCGCTGATTGTCCGGGCGATGAACTCGTCGGGATTTCCTTCTTCCATCACCTGCCGCAGTTTGTTGGGATCGCGAAAGTCGTCTGTTGTGCTGAGATGGGCGTAACTCTGGAATACATTTAATCCCAACACTCTGAATGGTCCTTCCGGGGAGTTGTTTACCCGCCAGGCGGCTTCAAGCAGCTGCACGTATTCGTTGTATCCCCATGTGACAAGGCGGCGCATAAGCAGTTCTTCCGCCGTATCTCTGTCAAATTCAGGGGCATTAATCAGGTTGTCGATCGTGTCCTGGTCGGATGCCAAAAGATGTTCCAGGCCCAGGATCCGCACACCTGCGCCGGGAAGCTGCGGGAGAAGTTCTGCGATAAAGTCGACCTCATTTTTGATAATTCCCAGTTCACCGGCCAGAACTACCTGGTGGTCCTGAAAAAGGTCGAGAACGCCCCTGGAGGGGTCGGTTTTCCCCTGTTCTATTTCGGAAACCAGCCGGCTCACCTGCTCCGGATCCAGCTCAGGAAGAGGATGTTCCTCCGGCTCCAGCCAGCCGAACGGGTTGAAAATAACAAATACCACTCCCAGACCAAGAAGAATCAGGGCAACAATTGTGACTCGCTCATTCATATCAGCTCACTATACCTGTGTGGAAAAAATTATGCCAGAGTTTAGAATATTTCCTGAATAGTGTTCAATAATATCTTCCATTTTTGAATCATATTCGGTAATCTTGTAATATACAAGAAAACACAATTTCACATGGGGGAGCATATGTTGTTAAAAGGAAAAAATGCCATAGTAACCGGCGGATCACGGGGAATCGGAAGGGAAATTGTCCTTGCGTTTCTCAGAGAAGGAGCTTCTGTCTGGTATCTGGATCTGGCGGAAGGTGAATATCTGAAGGAATACCAGGATCTTGCTTCAAGCAATGGTGCGACCGCTGCATTTAAAGAGTGCAACGTAGCGGACGAGGAACGGGTTCAGGCAGTAATTTCCGAGGTGATTTCTGAAGCGGGAACCGTGGATATTGCGGTGAACAACGCGGGCATTACCCGAGACACCCTGATGATGCGTATGAAAACCGAGGACTGGAAGTCGGTGCTGGATGTGAATCTTACCAGTGCATTTCTGGTGAGCCGGGCTCTGTATCGGCAGATGGCCAAGCAGAAAGGCGGCTCAATTATTAATGTAGCTTCCATTGTTGGAATAATCGGGAATGGAGGGCAGACCAATTACTCTGCCAGCAAGGCCGGACTTATCGGGATGACCAAAAGTATGGCCCGGGAAGTTGCAAGCCGTAATGTCCGGGTGAACGCCGTTGCCCCCGGATTCATTGTCACGCCCATGACCGACAAGCTGAATGAAGATCAGAAAAAAGCGCTGTACGATCAAATACCAATGGGAAGGCTGGGTGAGCCGGCAGAGGTGGCAAAGACCATCGTTTTTCTGGCATCCGATCTGGCCTCCTACGTGACAGGCGAAGTGATTAAAATAACAGGCGGCCTGGGAATGTAGGTCGTCGAATCACTTTTCGATACAGAATTGCCTTCTCCGGAGCCCGTTTTCCGGGGAAGGTCCGGGCACGGGGACTCAACAGGAGATGGTACCATGGCGAGAAGGGTAGTAATTACCGGTATGGGGAGTGTAAATCCTCTTGGACACAATGTGAAGGATTTCTGGAAGGGTATCCGTGAGGGAAGGAGCGGGGTGGGACCGATAACCCACTTTGATCCTTCGGAACATGCCACCAGGATTGCCGCAGAAATCAAGGATTTCAACGTCCGGGATTTTATGGATCCCAAGGAAGCGAAAAAACTTGAACCGTTTTCCCAGTTCGCCGTGGTGAGTGCCTATGAAGCATGGGCTCAGGCGGGGTTTCAGGACGGTGATGTGGATCCCGTGCGAGTCGGCTGCATCCTGGGTGTGGGGATCGGCGGTTTCAGTACCCTGGAAAAATCTTTCCATGATATGACTACCCGGGGCCCCCGCAGAGTACATCCCATGACCATTCCGAAGCTGATTAGCAATATCGGGCCCGGAAATGTTGCAATCTATCTGAATGCCCAGGGGCCGGCCTACTCTCTGGCAACGGCCTGTGCATCGGGCACGGATGCCATCGGGCACGGCATGAGAAATATTCAGGACGGAATTACCGATGTGGTGATTACCGGAGGAGTTGAGGCAACAATTACCCCCCTCGGTATTGCAGCCTTTAATGCAATTCATGCCCTGAGTACCGCCTACAATGACGAACCTCAGCGGGCCAGCCGGCCGTTCGATAAAGACCGTGACGGTTTTGTGATGGGTGAAGGTGCGGGCATTCTGATTCTGGAAGAACTGGAGCATGCCAGAAAGAGAGGGGCGCAGATTCTTGCGGAAGTCGTGGCAAACGGCGCATCAACCGACGCAAGTCATTTGACCGCCCCCCATCCCCAGGGCCGGGGAGCAATTCTGGCCATTAACCACGCACTCCGGCAGGCAGGCATCACTCCGGAGCAGATTGATTACATCAACGCCCATGGAACCTCCACTCCCATAAATGATCCCACGGAAACCAGGGCCATAAAGCAGGTGTTCGGCGAATATGCGAAAAAGCTGAAAGTGTCCTCAACCAAATCAATGACCGGCCACTGCATCGGTGCCGCCGGGGCCTTGGAGGCAATAATTTGTACCAAAGCAATTGAGGATCAGTTTTTTCCGGCTACAATAAACTATGAAAATCCCGATCCGGAATGTGATCTGGACTACGTGCCCAACAAGGGTGTAAGCGGAAAGATAGAATATACAATGTCCAACAGTCTTGGCTTCGGCGGACATAACTCAATTCTCATTCTGAAAAGATTTCAGGATTAGTCTTCAACATGCTATACTTCAGGGGTGGAGTAGCTATGAAAAAGACGATTCTTAACCTTGCGGCCCTGGTTCTCCTGGTGCTGCCGCCGGCAACGTATATCTTCATAAATCCGGTTGTTGATGCGTTCATGTTTATCAGAGTTTTCGGTCTTGTGGGTTTTACCCTGATCAGTCTGCAGTTTCTCTTGTCATCCCGACTGCCGTTCATAGAGAAGACCTACGGTCAGGATCAGCTCATTTATGTTCATAGACTCGCGGGTATTACTGCGGTTCTTCTTCTTATCGGTCATGGGGTCATTTATCTCGTCTACAGAATTTCCGCAAGCGGCGGACTGCGGTTGCGGTTCCCGTCGGATATTCCGGTGCTTGGGGGAATTGCCGGCCTCATACTGCTGATTCTGGTTGCATTTACCGCAGCATTCAGGGTGAATCTCAAGCTGTCATATGAGCGCTGGAAAATTCTGCACAGAATTACCTTTGTTCTGTATCCGGGATTGTTTATTCACTCAATGCTTCTGGGCACCACCATCGCTTCAAACAGGCTGGTGTATATTCTGTGGCTGACCATGTTCGCCATGGTGCTTTTTTCCTGGGTCTGGAGAATACATCTCTATCTTCGATCACGGAAGAAACCGTATATGCTCAGCTCCATCGAACCGTTGAACCATGACGTGGTTCAGCTCTCGTTCGCCGGAGAGGATCTCGATCATAAACCGGGCCAGTTCGCATTTATCAGCCTGAAGATTGGCGATAAAACCGAACCGGCCCACCCGTTTACCATCAGCTCCTCGCCTATCAGTAAGGATGTGGTTTTCACCATCAAGGCTGTGGGGGATTTTACTTCCCAGCTTGTTGATAATCATGCAGGTTCATCAGCTTACATAGAAGGTCCTTACGGCCGTTTTTCCTATACGAATGTTGATGATTCTTCTCCATTGCTTTTTATCGCCGGGGGAGTGGGAATTACTCCTATGCTCAGCATGCTTCGACTTCTGAGAAAAGATGATCCCGACCGGCGAATCGTTTTCATCTGGGGCAATAAAACGGAAGAAGATATTTTCCTGAAGGAAGAACTCCGTGAGATTCAGAACGACATGAAGAATTTGAAAATGGTTCATGTACTCAGCAAGGCCCAGGATCCCGGATCGGTGAATGCTGCGCAGGCGGCGGAGATTCCCGGGCTGCTGGATTACGGCTTTGTGGATGAGTCCTGCCTGAACAGACACGCAGCGGTGGAGAAGGATTGGGAGGTGTTTGTATGCGGTCCTCCCGTGATGATGAGTAAATTGAGCAAAACCCTTAAAGTATCGGGTGTTCCATCAGCCAAAGTCCATATGGAAAAATTCAGTCTCTGAGTATCGGTTTCTGCCGGTCCCCCACTCATCAGGGAAAAATCAGCCCAGGGGGGCTGAATATCTGGATCAGTGTTTGCCCCTTCTTCTCTGATTAAGTATGGTATACGGAAGGGAGTTTTTACTATGAGTTTATCGAAAGCCTTCGCCCGGATATTTTGGTGGTTTGCGGCAGCACTGCTGGCGGTGGCCATCGTCTTCGGGGTCATACAGTTGTCCCGCATATCCGGAGCACGTCCGGTGAGCGGGGAAATTATACGGTATCGGGTAGTGCAGAATGCCATTCCGTTTACCGAGGAGGATAGCGGAATTCAAAATTATCCGGTTATCCGTTATGAAGCCATGGACGGTTCTTCCAATGAGTTCATTTCACCCCGTCCTGTGGATACCGAAGAGTATTCGGTTGGAGATTCCATCGGGCTCTTGCTCACCACAGGAGACAGAGTGATAGTAGACAGCTTTTGGGGAATCTGGGGCCGTTCCATTGTTTTTGCAGGAACTGCGCTGATATTTTTTATCTTCGGTCTTGCCGCGCTGAAAGGATTTGATACCAAGGAGTATTAATGAGGCGCGAGGAACGAAAAAGCCGCCCGGGTTAATCCTGAGCGGCTTTTTATGTTGCGTATGTGTGGAAAGAAGTTTGTGGTGTGTTGGCGGCTGAATCAGGAATTCTGGCGTTTCTCCTGCAGATCGTCAATCAGTGATGACAGTTCATCAAAATTAATAGGCTTGGCCATGAATGCATCTGCACCTGCTTCCATTGCTTTTGATTCGGTGTCATCCAGACCCATTCCGCTGATGGCGATGATGATGGGGTTTGCCAGCTTTTCATCTGCTGTAAATGTTTTACACAGCTTGAATCCGTCTACACCGGGAAGATCAATGTCCAGGATGATAAGGTTGGGCTTGCTCTCAACACTCACCCGGCCGGCTTCGAACCCGTCTGTGGCCTGCAGAATGGTGAGGTCGGGATCCATCATTTCCAGCCCCTTTTTCAGGCTGTCATTCAATGCCTGATCGTCATCGACAATCAGAATGGTACGCAGACTCTGTATTTCTTCCATCATTTTCTGCAGTTCCACAGGTAAGCGCATCCCGCGCCCGCTGAGAAAGCTGATGAGGTCCTCGGCGTAGACGCGATACTGTCCGCCGGGAGTTGTAAATGCTTTCAGGTAGCCGTTTTTTATCCAGTTTATGGCGGTTTGGTTAACCACACCGCAGATGTTTGCTACTTCAAGAGCTGAGAATATTCGGATTTTCTTGTCAGTCCGTGCCATAATACACCCCTAAGGATTGGATTTTTTTGGATGTTGATTTATAGAATGTAATAAAATATATCTAATATGTCAAGGTAAAAAATCAATAAATCTTCATCCCAGTAATACTATAAAACTCCTTACTGCAATTCTCAAGATTTTTAATGCTAAAACCTCTTTTTCTGCAGGAAAAGATAAGTTCTTCAGAATCAGCATTTTTCCTATGCATTTTGAGCAAAAAATTGAGGCAGGCGTAGGTGAACAGACCGGGATCGTCTGTTTCCAGTTCGCCCAATACTTCATTGCAGGTACTGCGGTGAACTCCCCGCTGCTGCAGGCCGGCGATTATATTGATCCGCCCTTCCGGGTGCCGTTGAAGGCGGTTCCGCGTCCACTGTTCTGCAAAGCGTCGGTCACTGAGGGAGTCTTCATTCTCAAGTTCATCCAGCGCCCGGCGGATCTGTTCGGCGGAATATCCTTTCCTTCGAAGCTTGATGCTCAACTGCTGTCTGCTGTGTTCTCTTCGTGAAACATATGTAAGGCCCTGCAGGTAACAGTTCTGCAATGCTTCCGCTTCAAGAACTGTGGAGATACCGGGCTTACCCTCCATTTCGATCTCAATCAGCAGATCGTGAACAAACGGTTCCCGGATCGTAAGCTCCCTGGGCAGAACAGTATCGAAGGGGCTCCCGTCCTGCACATCCGGGGTTTCCTGAATGCGGAAGCTGAGAGTCCTCCTGTCTTCCTGAAAGGACCAATGCAGTACGTCAGGTGCATCGGGGGGGAGGGAAGAGATCGGAGACGGGGGACTGTGGTAAGGGCCGGCTGTCCCGGGGGCGTTCGCTCCGGAATCGGCGGAATTATCAGTCATAGGTAAAATATACTCAAAACCCGGGTATAAAAAAACCGGCGGATATCCCGCCGGTTGAATTTCCGTTCCCAGGGAACGGGGATGGATCCAAGTAATGTTGGATGAATGGTGATTAACGCTTTGAGAACTGGAACTGACGACGCGCGCCGCGCTGACCGTACTTCTTCCGTTCAACCATTCTGTCGTCACGGGTCATGAAACCGTTGGCTCTGAGAGCCTTGTGGTTTGCTTCATCGTGGGCAACAAGAGCCCGGGACAAACCCATGAGGATTGCGCCGGCCTGACCGGTTTTTCCGCCGCCGCGTACGGTTACCAGAACATCGTAGTTGCTTTTGTTGTCGGTAACGTCCAGGGGCTGGTTGATAATGTACACCAGTTCTTCCCGGTTAAAGTATTCGGCAGCAGGTTTGCTGTTTACGGTAATGGTTCCGTTTCCTTTCCGGAGATACACACGGGCTACTGACGTCTTTCTCCGTCCTGTTCCCAGTGCAAGATTTTTTTTATCCACAATATAACTCCTTAAATTTCGAGGGCAGCAGGTTTCTGTGCTCCATGGGGATGATTGGGGCCGGCGTAAACTTTTACGTTCTTGAAGATCTTCCGTCCCAGACGGTTATGGGGCAGCATGCCCTTAATCGCCTTTTCCACCGGCGTGGTAGGCTTCTTATCCAGCATCTCGCTGAGATTGGTCTCTTTCAAGCCGCCCATGTATCCGCTGTGCCGATAATACATTTTGCTCTGCAGTTTATCGCCGGTTACGGCAACTTTATCTGCATTCACAACAACCACAAAATCCCCGCATTCCTGATGGGGTGTGTAATAGGGTTTATGCTTTCCTCTGAGGATCTGGGCTACCTTTGAAGCCAGGCGGCCCAGGTTTTTGCCTTCAGCATCAATAACGTACCAGCTGCGATCGAAATCTACCGGTTTTTTGAATATCGTTTTCATTGCAATTAGCCTTTTCTTTCCTTACTCAATTTTCCTCACGCAGTTAAGGAAATGCTCCTCAATTATCTAGTCCGTAAGGATTTATCTTGTCAAAGTGGTTGTGCATATTTCCACATCCACAACAAAATGTCAAGGGATTCACAGCCCGCACAAAGTCCGCACCAACGGTGGGAGTCTTTGAGGGAGAAGGGAATCCGGAAATTGTGTTGGATTCAGCAGGGAAAGGGTGGGGCTGAAACTGCCAACATATATGCGGGGAATCGAATTTTGTCAGCCTGAACGGAGCAGTGTTCAGTCCTGACTCACATCCTCATCCCCATACCGGGGATCAACCTTTTTGCAAGGAAGACCCGCCGTGTACTGATTATCTGTGTCTGTTACTTCTTTTCCGAATTCTGATTTTTCTGTTCTTCAGCTTCTTCTTTTTTGGCTTCGATGCGGTCCTTGATATCTGCTATCCCGATGAAAACGGCGATAAGACCGATGAAGAGAGCAAACACAGGGATTCCGCCCTGAAGAAATGCAATCATCTGATCCCACCAGTTCAAGAGCAGGTCGGGCCAAACTGAAACAACCGCAAAAGCGATAAAAAGAATTCCAATAATGAGAGCTACCATAGTTCCTCCAAAGCCGCTGTATGATTAAAACTAAAGCATGAAGTCGGCGGATTGGTCAAGCATTCAGGTTTTTCTGTTGAGCATCACCAGCAGTCCTATGCTGATAAACAGCATGGGTAAATTCTCCATCAGTGCCCGTGCGCTGATATTCAGCACTTCAATGGGCAGATTGATTCTGGCCATGCCGAATAGTTCCAGAGCCTGGAATACCGTACCCCCGTAATACACCACCACCCCGATAATAATGAGCATCCACGCGCTGTCACGGGTTCTGGCCCAGAGAAGGATTGCGAAAAGGGTGGTGATGGCGCCTACGCCGAGGCGCACCATCATCAGAATGGTGGCGTCTGTCATGATGTTTCTCCTGTGGTTCCTTCCATTCTACTCTGAATATACTGCAAAGTCCGGCGGATATCACCCGCTTCCCGCTGAGAGGCTATTGCCGGCAGCACCAGAATATCCCCGGCCGACGGAGGAAGCAGAATCCCCTGTTGCAGCAACTCCCGGCTCAGCTCCTTCCAGACCGCCGTCGCCTGTTCAGATTCGACGCTCTCTTGAGTTCTTCTGGATCTGTCCGGCGGGAATCTGCCCGGCGGGATGAGATAGGGACCTGTGCGGGTGAAATAGTTAAGCTCAGCCGGTATGAAGCGCAGCCACTGCTCTTCACTGAAGAGAAAGTTGCTTACTCCCATGGCTTTTCGGTGTTTTTCAGGCTGATATTTCTGCTTGGCAGCCGAACGGAAACTCCCGAGCTGAACTGCCCGCCGGGTTAATCCCATGCAATGCTGTAATCCGTGGAGGGCGATCCCCGGGCATCCGGGTACATTTTTCGGGTTCAGACCTGCGTCCCGGGCGTACATAAGCACCTGGGGAGAATTTTCTCCGGGTTGGGGAAATACGGGCAGAATTACACGGGGGGCCGGGGATGCGCCTGTCTGAGAACCGGGGGCGGGGAAGAGCGGTCTATCGGGGTCAAAATCAACAGAGAAGGACCGGTCACCCGCAGCGGCATGCGGCTCAGACAGCGGGGCTGCAAAGGGACGCCACACCAGTACGCCGTTGTGAAGTTCATGAGGTGAACTGAAGTCGGCAGCAGCGAAATCTTCCCGGGTCATGCCAAGGAAATCCAGGGCATCCCGGCGATGAGGAAATATCAACGGCTGATATCCGGGAAAAAGCGATCGCAGTTCCCTGCTGACGATACCGTGAATCCGGGTGCCAACATCCGTGTACAGCCCCCGGGAGATGGCGTTTTTATAGCTTTTCCCCAGGCCCGGAGGAGTGTGACCGAAGAGGGCCCTTCCGCCGTCCAGTGCCAGGTCCAGCATTCTGAGTTTCGGGTTGCCGAAATAGAGCCGATAATTCCGGGCTCTGGTAATTTTCATATGTATTCCGTCCTTGTATCCCTGAATACACCCGCGGGTGTAAATAGGCGGGCTTAGAAGCTGCTGATTTTTTCTATACCGCTGAAGCGGGGGATGAACTGGGCGGTTTGTCCCGACTGAAACCTGACGATGATCACTTCCTCGCTGCCGTTGAACATGCTTTTGATCACCTCTCCGGGACCATAATCGTCATGGTACACCGCCTGCCCACGGGGATAGTCACCCTGGACGTCTTCCTCTTTGCCGCCGGAGTGACGGGAAAATCCGGGTTCGCCCTGTCCTGCCCGGGACCATGCGGCCCAGGGGTCTTCGTCTGAGAATATTGAAGAGGGATCCCCGGGGGTGTCCGGTGCACTGCGTCCGGAAAATTCAACCAGTTCGCCGGGGATTTCCCCCAGAAAACGGGAGGGGTTCAGCCGCTGAATTCTTCCGTGGATGCGGCGGGAAGCGCAGCTGGTAATATGAAGCTCATGCCGGGCACGGGTTATGGCCACATAAAAAAGCCGGCGCTCCTCTTCAAGGGCGTCCGGGTCTCCGTTATCCGCCCGGGGGAACAGATCATCTTCCAGACCGGTAATCACAACTCTGTCGAACTCCAGCCCTTTGGTATTATGCATGGTGATGAGAGTCACCATGGCATCTTCATCACTTTGCTCCCGGGAGCTGTCCAGTTCTATGGCTTCAAGGAATTCCACCAGACCTTCGTAATCCGGTGAATAGAGGCTGGCTGCATTCACAAGTTCTTCCAGGTTTTGAATTTTAGTGCTCCCGGCAATTTCGTCCTGATTGATATAGTATTGGGCGAGACCGCTGCGCTCCAGGCCGGAATTGATCAGCTCCCCAAGATGCCCGCCGCCGCTCTCCTTGAGTTGCGTTTCCATTCCCCTGATCACATCCAGAAAGGCTGCGATTCCGGTTGATGTGCGTTTTCTGGCTGATGCCATTGCGTATTCCGCCGCAAGAACCAGGTTGCCCCGGGCGGGGTGAAGGTGAGTTTTTATATCCGCCAGCGCAGACTTTCCGATGCCTCTGGATGGTTTGTTGATAATTCTGTTGAAGGATACTTCATCCTTCGGGTTGGCGATGAGTTTCAGAAGGGCAACGGCATCCTTGATCTCTTCCCGTTCATAAAACCGCAGGGTCCCGACGATTCGGTAAGGTATGCCTTCCTGAAGGAACCGGGTCTCAAAGAGACGGCTCTGTGCATTGGTGCGGTACAGGATGGCAGTTTCACCCTCAAAATCATCCCGTATCAGCCGGAGTACATAGTCAACTTCTGCATCACTGTCGCTGAGTCTGGCGATTACCGGAAGGGCTCCGTCTTCACGGCTTGTCCAGAGCTGTTTTCCCAGCCGTCCCTGGTTATTGGCCACCACAGAGCCGGCCAGTTCGAGAATGGGATTGGTGCTGCGGTAATTCTGTTCAAGTTTGATGATATCCGTGTTATCGAACAGCTCCGGGAAGTTCAGGATGTTTTTCACTTCAGCTCCCCTGAACCGGTAAATGGACTGGTCGTCGTCTCCCACTACACAAATATAGCTTCCCGGGCGGTACAGTTCACTGAGCAGCCGGTACTGAGCGTGGTTGGAGTCCTGATATTCATCCACCAGGATTACGGAAAAGCGGTTCCGGATGCGTTCCGCTATGGCGGGGTCGGATTGAAGCAATTCGATGGGGCGGAGAATCAGATCTCCGAAATCGCTGTTCCCGATTTCCCTCAGCCGCCGTTCGTAGGCTGCATATACTGTCTGCAGTTCCGGATCCCCGCTGATATCTTCCAGGGAATCATCCGGGCCGAGACAGCTGTCTTTTGCCCGACTGATCAGGGTATTATACTGTTTCAGCTGCTGTCGTGATTTTTCCGGATACAGGGTTGCAAGAAGGCTCAGGCTGTCATCGTCGTCGTAAATGGTAAAGTTTGATGATAAATTCAGTGCGGCAGCATTCCTGCGCATGAGCCAGGCTCCGAAGCTGTGAAAGGTGCGGATCACCACACCCTCTGCGGCTTCACTCAGATCCCGGGCGCGTTCCCGCATTTCACCCGCCGCCTTGTTTGTGAACGTAACCGCAAGAATTGATCTGGGATCCACACCCAGTTCCTCGATGAGATAGGCAATCTTTACGGTAATAACCCTTGTCTTCCCGGAACCCGCCCCTGCAAGAATCAGCAGGGCACTTCCCTTGTGCAGCACCGCATTCCGCTGCTGCTCGTTCAGTAATTCAAGGCTTTCATGAATGGGCTTCAAAATGCTGATCCTCACCCCGGAGGCCAGGTCATGGCCCGTCCGCCGAGGATGTGTGCGTGAATATAGTCGACGCTCTGCTGGGCGTCTTTTCCCGTGTTGAATACCACACGGTAGCCGCCTTCCTCAAGACCGAGATGCAAGGCCGTCTTTCTGATCCCCTGCATGAAAGCATACAGGGTCTCGGCGTCTAATAGATTCAGCTCATGAATCCCCCGGATTTTGGTCTTGGGGATTACCAGTACATGCTCCGGAGCCTGGGGGTTGATGTCCCGAAATGCCAGGAACCCTTCCCCGTCCAGTACAATATCCGCAGGAATATCTCCGCTTATAATTTTCTCAAAGATTGTAGGCTCTTCCATCCGCATACTCCATTTGGGAAATTTGCTGTGGATTTCAGTATACATGGTTTTGGATCACTGGGATAGAACGGTCCCGACGGTTCCGTTCCGGAGAACCTGTTAGCAGGCAGCGGGGACCCACCTCAGTAGAGGGGGGCCAGTTCGGTACCTTCGGGAGTTTTCCGGATCTGAAATGCCCGGGGCTGTCCGTCGCTGCCCAGCCTGATATTCTGGCCGTTCACGCTGAACTGCAGTTTGCCGGCGTTTGAGATCCAGAAGTAGCCGTCATCGGAGATCTCTGTCTGGAAACGTTCGCCGCTGCCGTACATCCTCTGCTGGATTTCCCCGTCGGCGTTCATGAAACGGAACATTACCGGTCCCCGGAATATGGCCTCCACCAGCAGGTTCGCTCCGGTGTCGGTCAAACCTGTGAGTTGCTGAACGGGGCGCTCCCTGCTTGGCTCTATGCTTCGGCCCGGGTTTACCAGGCTTTCCTGGGCAGCTGCTTCCGTTGCAGGGGAATTCGGAGTTTGAGCATTCGTGCCGGCGATTATCCTGTCGAAGCGGATAACCGGGTTGCCGTTGTCGAGAAATGATTTCAGCATCACCCTGATATCAGGGGTTTCATCGCCGTCCATATCCACCAGAGAAATTTCATTGGGACTCAGTTCAAGTGTTTCTCTGTCGCTGTGAAGCAGCAGAGGGGAAGTGATCTCTCCGATTTCTATCCGGTACTGCTCATCACCCACGCTCACTTCAACAGCAGTCATGGGTGAGAATTCCTGCTCAAGAATTTCCGAGTTGAAGCTCACAGTCTCACGAATATCCCGTTCCGGGGATTCGCTCTGCTGACGTGCACTTGCCGTGTTGTTGTCAGCCGTCCGGCCGCCGCTTCCGGATCCCAGCCCTGCAAGGAGAAAGGCTCCCCCGGCAATAACTGTTACCGCCACAAGTATGGAAATAATCAGAGGGTAGTTCGGCTTGGGTTTTGTATCCAGAAGTTCATCTATGGGGCTGGGCTGTTCCTGAATCTGGGTGTTTTTGTACAGACTGATCAGTTCGTCGGAATCCAGTTCCAGGTAATCCCCGTAATTCCGCAGAAATCCGATGAGATAGCTTTCTCCGGGAAAGGTATCAAAATGCTCATTCTCCAGTGCTTCCAGAAAGCGCTTGGCTATATGAGTTTCCCGTGCTGCCTGATCAATGCTGATTGACCGTTGCTCCCGCTGCTGTGTTAGCTTCTCACCGATTGATTCCATGCTCATTCAGCTCCGTACAGAAAATTATCAAAATTATTGGAGGAGGGCGGCGAGTCATATTCGAATCGCGCCATAGGAATGCTCTGGTTAACCTGAATGTCTTTAAATGTGAACTCTATGTTTCGGCGGTCGGCGGTCACGGCTGTCATCCGCCGGATATAGAGATCAGGCGTAACGGCCAGTTCAATCTGACGAAACCCCTGGGCGGTGTTTCGCCATGTGAGGAATAATTTATACACCAGTTCTGAACTGCCCTCCGAGGAGTTGTCCAGCGGCTGGGGGTCGGGACTGTCCTTGAAGGCTATCTGGTAGTTTCGCCGCAGCAGCGACAGCCCTTCGCCGGTGGCAAAGCCGCCGGGGTTTGTCTGGTCTTTGAGCCTCTGGGTGAGGGTCACATTGTAATCGGGAACATATACCTGAATAATTTCACCATCGGCAACCAGAACCTGCTCCTCGGGGTCGAGAAAATCGATGCGTATGAGGTTAGGATTCTTGTAATAGATAAGTCCCGACATTACTGTGTCTTCCACAGTCATTTCAAAGTCGGCACTATAGTCTTCAATGCCCTGATAGTTCTCGGCAACCCGGTCAAAAAAGTCCTGTCCGGTGATAATTTCCTGAGCTGAAACAGGTAGAGCGCACAGGAGAATTCCGAATATAATTACTGCAGTTTTAACTGGTATTTTCATATTTTTCATAAGCAGACGTGCTCAATATCCGATGAATGGGGGTTCTCTGTCAATCCTTCATGGAAGTGCAGAGCTTGAAAGCTCCGGGCTGTGCAGGTAAGATTGACCCGGAAAAAAGGTGGTGTAATGGTCAGTATAATTTCTCTTGGCGGTTCAATTGTTGCCCCCGACGGGGTGGATACGGAGTTTGTATCCCGTTTTATCCGGCTGATTCAAACATATACCGGCGAAGCCGGCGGGGAAGAGCGTAAAGTGATTCTCATCGTAGGCGGCGGCGGTCCTGCAAGAAAATATCAGCAGGCATACCGGAACATTGTGGATAACCCCATTCATGATGACCAGGACTGGATCGGTATTATGGCCACCCGTCTCAATGCGGAGCTGATCCGGGCAGGTTTCGCCGGACTTTGCCTTAACCCGGTGGTTACCGATCCAAGTGCAGAATTTGAATTCACCGGTTCGGTTTTGGTGGCTGCAGGATGGAAACCGGGGTTCTCCACCGATTTCGATGCGGTAATGCTTGCTGAACGTTTCAACGCCAGGCGGATTATCAATCTTTCAAATATCGAACAGGTGTACACCGCCGATCCAAAGCTGGATCCCAATGCCAGGCCGCTGGATCAGGTGAGCTGGAGTGAATTTCGGGAAATGGTGGGTGATGAATGGACTCCCGGAAAAAACCTTCCGTTTGACCCGGTGGCCACCCGGAAAGCGGCGGATATGGGAATGGAAGTGATTGCAGCCGGAGGCCGGGATCTCAGCAACATCCAGGCCGTTCTTGAGGGAAGGGAGTTTTTCGGTACCAGAATCGGACCGGGGTGACCCTGGGTACAGGCCGGGATCAGGGCAAAAGAAGGCGGCTGTAGGATTCGATGATTGCAGCCTCTTCGTCTGTGCCCGATAAACCGGCATGAAGCTGGGAGAGTGTGAGAGCTTTCAGATAGCTGTCCTGAATAACGCTGGCCAATCCCAGAGCCAGATCGAATGAATTCAGCCGCTGATACAGCTGGGCGATTTCGTTTCGCAGCACGTCTTCGAGAGAAGAGGATTCCTGCTCGGTATTCAGTGCTCTTTCCAATAAATCCTCAAAACGACGGGTTAATTCGTCAGACGGCCCCTCATCCCCTGAGCCCAGCGTGTTCAGCTGCTCATTTACAACCGAACTGTAACCTCTGGCAACGAAAAAAGGATCACTGATCTGAGCGATGGTTTCCAGCGCCGACTCAAGCCGGTTTAGTCTGGCATAGAGGATTGCAGCTTCCAGAAGCAGGCTGTCTTTCTGACTGATATCGGTGATTCTGTCAAAGTAACTCTCCGTTGCCTCCAGGTACAATTCTGCGCTGGCTGGATCATTCAATTCGAAATAGGTCTGGGAGATGTTAAGAAGCATGGATACGACCAGCTCATCCGGTGCATTCCGCTCAAGAATTGAAAATATACGTTCGAATACCAGGTCGGATTGAAGAAGCTGATCAGATTCATAAAATGCCCTGGCGATTTCCAGCAGAGCGTTCAGGCGAAGCCGGTCATTACTGATCATATTGCTGAAACTCAGAGCTTCTCCGGCATTTCCGCCTCTGGCGAGAAATATGAGAGTCTGGGAGATCTGTTCATCTGAGGTGGTTCCGGGAATTCCTGAGCCCATAGGAGCCGCGGTGCCGTCGGTCTGCAGGATTTCTACGCTCTTGTTCACGTAGCGCAGGGCAAGATCGCTGTTGCCTTCCTCCGTCAGACGCAATGCCAGCTGGCTGAAGCTTCTGGCCCGGGCAAGCTGGTTCTCTATGGAACTGGCGGCGGGGATTGCCTGCTGTAAAAGTGTGTTGGAACGCTGCCCTTCCCCGCTTTCCTGATATCTTCTGGCTGTATCCAGAAGCAAATCGGCCCGAAGCCGGTAATCCTCTATTATATATATCTTCTGAACCGCCTGACGGAGAAGGTCCAGGGCGTCGCTTCCGATGGAAAAGCAAACTGTAATGATTTCCTGAACCAGACGCCCCCGGGTCTGATCCTGATCTGAGCTTTCCGTCAGTGTCAGAGCCTGTTCCAACAGGGCGATGCTCTGGCTGATGACACCCGCTTCCACATAGTTTCTGCTCAGCTCGATCAGAAGTTCTATACGCCGCCGGCTGGATGAACCCTCAATCAGGTTCTCTCCCAGATCCAGGACCCTTCGGGCGTCATCGGGGTTGTCTCTGCCGGTAAGGCTGGACGCGGCGCTGGTGATAATGAAAATTTGAGATTCATTCTCCGGGATATCCGGGATATGACGCATGGCGTAGCTGATCAGCGGGGGAAGATTTTCCGGGACTGTGAACGTGTTCTCGGGAGTACCGTTAGCCGTGCTCCGGCAGGATGCAAGAAGGATGACCATGAAAAGTGCCGCTGCCGCAATGAAACGGGAGAGAGATTTTCCGGGCACTGTGGATGCGGGAGCAGCTGGCATGAAATCAATGTATCCCATTATAAAGTCCTTTTGAAGTGGTGGTACGGCATTCTTTCATGGCTGGTTTGTGAAGATGTGTCTGCTCTGGACAAGTTTTTCATGTTTAAGGTATAGTCGTTCAAACAATCCAGGCCGGCGTGGCGGAATTGGTAGACGCAGCAGACTCAAAATCTGCCGCCAGCAATGGTGTGGGAGTTCAAGTCTCCCCGCCGGCACATTCGAGTATATTAATGAAACAATCGTCATTTCCAGTACCCTTTCTTCATTCAGAAATCGGACGTCTCGAATCGGTGATTATGCACCGTCCGGGACCGGAGGTGGAATCGGTGACTCCCGATTCGGCCCATGAACAGCTGTACAATGAGATTATCCCCCTTCAGGCGGTACAGAGCGAGTATTCCATGCTCTGGAACTTTATGAACCGGGTGAGCAACGTTCTGGAAATAGGCGATCTGCTGACCGAAGCTTTGGGTCATTCAGAGGCGAAACGCTTCGCCATCAAGGCCGTTGTGGAATCCGAGTCGCTTGACGGCAGCAAATATGAGGAAGTGACCGAGCGTCTGGATGCCCTCTCTCCCGGTGAACTTTCCCGGGCGATGATTCAGGGGCTGGATAAAAGCGCAAGCAGCTTCCAGGATCACCTGGATACCCGGCTCTACGATCTTTCGCCCCTCCCGAATTTTTATTTCATGCGTGACAGCGCCATGGCCTACCGTGAGTCAGTGCTGGTCGGCGGTATGGCCCACGGTGTACGGCGGAATGAATCGGTGATTCAGGAGGTGGTGTGGAATCATCTTTCAGATCCGGAAACGGTTGTATATTCCGGGCTGCGCCATCAGCGTGCATGGCCCGAGACTGATATCCGGCTGGAAGGGGGAGACTTCCTGGTGGCTGACAGCAATCTCCTGATTATCGGTATATCCGAGAGAACGAGCCCCCAGGCCATAGACGCCCTGGTACGCTCGGTTATGAACATGTACGAAGAACCTCTGGATGTGCTTGCAGTGAACCTGCCCCTGCAGCGGGCAACCATTCATCTGGATATGATTTTCACCTATCTGGATCAGGAGACCGCACTGGTATATGAACCTCTGGTGACCGGTCCGAAGCGCGCACGCTGTACCCACGGACATTTTGCACTTGGAAAGGAGCCCCGCTTCACTGATTACCAGGGGCTTCCGGATGCCCTGGAAGCTCTGGGCAGGGGAGTCAAGACCGTAAAATGCGGCGGAGACGATATTCACTTTCAGCAGCGGGAACAGTGGTTCGCAGGAACCAATGTCTTTGCTTTCGGGCCCGGAAAAATCGTGAGTTATGAAAGCAATATTGCGACAATTGAAGCTCTCAGCAGCGAAGGATACCGGGTTCTGCCGGTTTCCGCCGATGAACCCTGGGAAAAACTTGCGGACAGTGATGAACGCCTGGTGGTTACCGTCCCAGGAATCGAACTGGCCCGGGGAGGCGGCGGACTGCGCTGTATGACCATGCCGGTGCGCAGAACGGCTCTTTAACGTTTCCCGGCGTACACCACCAGGGTATCAATCTCCGTGTGTTCGCTGTCTGAGCGGATAATGCGGACATTGCAGTTGCCGAAGCCTCCGTTTTCCACCCAGCGTTCTATCTCTTCCTGCTCAAACCCCAGCCAGTGATCGCCGAACCTGTCCTGAAGCCATTCCTGGCTGTGACGGTATAAATCCAGGATCAGCATTTTTCCTCCGGGTACAAGCACCCGGGCGGCTTCTTGTATCACATTTTCCGGTGAACGGCAGTGGTGCAGCGCCTGGCTGATCAGAACCACATCCATGCTTTCGTTATCCAGGGTACAGGCTTCCATATCCGCCTGTATGAAACTCAGCCGGTCTTTCATGGATGCGTGAAGTTTCCGGGCGCTGGAAATCTGCTCCAGGCTGTTATCGATCCCCACAACCCTGTGGCCGAATTCCGCAAGAAGTCCGGCGACTCTGCCGATTCCGCAGCCGAAATCCGCAATCCTGGAAGGAGGAAGCAATCCCATAATTCCAAGAGCGAAGGATTCCCAGGTCTGTCCCGGAGAACGGCTGTTCTGTACATTCCTGTCTGCAAAGTACTGCCATGAGGCAGCCTGGCGGGTCTTCAACACTTCCTGCAAATTCCGCTGATCCCGTTCATACCAGTCGGCGTTTTTGATATAGGGGTTAATTACGGTCATTAACGACTCGTTTACATCCTGAGGGTATTGTCTGGGCAGTTTGTAAAAAACGTACTGACCATCCCTCCGGGATTGCACCAGACCCGAATCTTTCAGTTGGGAAAGCTGGGAGCTGAGTGTTGACTGGCTCAGCTGGAGGATCTCCAGCATCTCCTTGACGGTGAGTTCATTTCCGTCAAGGAGGCTGAGTACCCGCAGCCGATTCTGGTCTGAGAGGGTTTTTAATACTGTGGTCACATCCCGTAGATCCGCCATGCCAACATTATACCCGGCGGGCGGGAAAAGTACAGAGAATGGGAATTCCCTCAGGAGCGTCCGAACAGTTCGGTGATCCTGCCCAGTCTGTGTGCGTGGTCCATGGTAAGCTCCTCTTTCCGGAACCTCCAGTCCCAGTTTCCTCCCAGGGTTCCGGGGAAGTTGAACCGTCCTTCTTCACCCAGACCGAGAATATCCTGAAGGGGAAACACTGCTGTGGCGGCCACCGATGCGCTGGCGCTGCGGATAAAATCCCAGTGAACTTCGGTATTTTCCTTTGGCAGCTGCAGGTATTCCGTGGCAAAATTTCGATCCTCCGGGGAGGAGTTTGCATACCATGCGTTCACCGTTTCGTTGTCATGAGTGCCGGTGTACACCACCGCATTTTTCACATAATTGTGGGGCAGGAAATCGTTATCGTCATTGGAGTCGAAGGCGAACTGAAGCACCTTCATTCCGGGATAGCCGGTGAAAGCGATCAGTTTTTCCACCTCAGGGGTAATGACCCCCAGGTCCTCGGCAATAATATCAGCTTCGGGCAAAGCCTTCATAATGGCGGTGAAGAGTTCTTTTCCGGGAGCCTTCACCCACTGGCCGTTTACTGCGGTGGTATCTCCATAGGGTACCGCCCAGTACGCTTCAAAACCCCGGAAGTGATCGATCCGTACAATATCATAAAGATCCATTTTGGATTTCAGGACATCTATCCACCAGCTGAAACCGTTCTCCTTCATATGTTCCCAATCATACAGAGGGTTGCCCCAGAGTTGGCCGGTTGCGCTGAAGTAGTCCGGGGGTACGCCGGCAACATGAGTGGGTTTTCCCTGGGCATCCAGCTGAAACAGTTCGGGGTTGGCCCAGACATCAACACTGTCGTATGCCACGAATATGGGCATATCTCCGATGATCTGGATGCCGGCGGAATGGGCATAGTTCCTCACTGCAGTCCACTGCCGGTGAAACTGAAACTGAAGATATTTCTGAAACTCGATATCCTTCCGCCGCTCCCTGCGGAATGCTTCCAGCGTGTCACCGTCCCGCATGCGGTATTTTTCCGGCCAGTTATCCCAGCTCACCCCCTTCTGCATCTCCTTGATAACCATAAATTCTGCATAATCGTTCAGCCAGGAGGCGTTATCGTTGAGGTAGCGGCGATAATGGGCCTGCTGTACCTCATCCAGGGTCTGTTTTTCCAATTTGGTCCAGAAGGCGGAGAAGGCCGTCTCAAGAAGCTTCATTTTATGGGGGATCATTTTTCCGAACTCAACCTTTGATTGAGACAGCTTTTCAAGCTCCTTCAACTGGGGCTCGCTGCCGGTGAGGCTTCCTTCTTCAATAAGCAGATCCAGATCTATGAGATAGGGGTTTCCTGCGTAGGCGGAAAAACACTGATACGGCGAATCTCCGAATCCGGTGGGCCCCAGGGGGCAAATCTGCCACAGCCGTTGACGGGATACCGTGAGAAAATCAACAAAATTGAATGCTTCTCTGCCCAGGGTGCCGATACCGTACTTTCCTGGAAGTGCCGTAGGGTGCAATAGAATGCCGCTTTTCCGGGCATTTGTCAGTCGGGACATATGTATACTCCTGAGATTCTTTCTCAATAGTATTGTGAAAGAGTCGTGTGTTATGGGGTGGAGATCAGCACAGGCGGATAGATGTCCTCGGATGCCGATTTCTACCGTGTTCTGCAAACCCGGTAATCGTCTTACTGAATTTGCCAAGCATGATCTACGCCGTTTTTCGCTGGAAAACTGAATATGACAGAGGCATACCGTTGAGAATGCGACGTAAACCGGTTTAGTTTAGGGCTGTATTGTACGGCCAAATTTTTTATCCGTCAATTTTTTTCATACAATGATATGATGAAAACCGGAGGGTGCACCGCAGTTCGGCGGCGGATAACGGCCCCGGGAGAGTGAAAATGAAAGCGTTCATGGAAGAACTGTATGAAGAAGCGGTAAAGCGGGCGGATCCCTTTCAGATGATTCGGGATCGGGTGCGCTATGAGAATGAATCAGTGTACATTCTCGACGGCGACGGAGAAATACACATTCCCCTTTCGGGGATCAACCGGATACTGTTCACCGGTGCGGGAAAAGCCAGCGCTCCCATGGCACGAGCCATGGAGATTACGTTTGAAGAGTGTGAAACAGCCATGGAAGGACTGGTTGCCGTGAAGTACGGTCACACTGCAGAGACGGAGTTTATCAGACTGAAAGAGGCGGGGCACCCCATTCCCGACGAACACAGCGTACAGGCCGCCCGGGAGATCAGTTCCCTCCTGGAGACCGCCGATGAAAAAACACTGGTCTTTAACCTGATTTCCGGCGGCGGGTCGTCTCTGCTGGCCAGGCCCTATCCGGGAATTGCATATGAACAGTTTCAGGAAATGGTACGGGTACTTCTGGAATGCGGGGCGGATATCCATGAGCTGAACACCCTGCGAAAACATGCCAGCGGTATGAAAGGCGGGCGGATGGCTGAAATTGCACATCCCGCCGTGTTTGTGAATATTCTTCTTTCGGATGTAGTGGGAGACGATCCCCAGGTGATCGCCTCGGGGCCCGGCGTGCCGGATTCCAGCAGTTTTGCCGATGTGTGGAAGGTGATACGTAAATATCAGATTGAAAAAGAACTGCCGGACCGGATTCTTGAACATTTTCGCCGGGGACTGGAAGGGGATGTGCCCGAAACTCCCAAGCCCGGATCCGAACTGTTCAGAAAGGTGCGAACGGTAATTCTGGGTAATAACCGGGCATCGCTGAATGCAGCCGCCGAATGTGCGGCCCGCAGAGGCATGCAAACGCTTATTCTCACATCCCGGCTCACCGGCGAAGCCCGGGAAATGGCGAAGCTGTTTGCGGCCATGGCAATGGATCCTCCGGACCGGAACCTTGTGATTTTCGCCGGGGGTGAGACAACCGTTACCATCCGGGGGCGGGGACGTGGAGGAAGGAACCAGGAGTTGGCTCTGTCTTATCTCAATGAAATGATCCGTTGGGGAGAGGACGCTCTTGGCAGCAGTCCCTGGTTTCTCGCCGCCGGATCAGACGGAAACGACGGGCCCACCGATGCCGCCGGGGCGATTATCGGTCCAGAAGAAATACGAAGGCTTTCAGGCGGACCGGATATCCAGGAGTATCTGAGTCATAACAACTCCTATCAGTATCTTGCGGAGCAGGAAATTGTATACAAAACAGGCCCGACCAATACCAATGTCTGCGATTTCTGTTTTCTCTACATCCCCTGATATGAGCTTCTCTCCGGCATTTTTCCCTATCTTTTTTGCGGCGTTTTCGTTCATTTTTCAGTCATTTTTCGGGCATTTTCCGTAAAAATCCGGAATACACAACGTGTTCTGCGGAGTATATGGAAACACAGGGAATTTGAAAAAAAAATGAACCTTCCGGCCGTCAGAAGCGTCTATAGAGTCAGATGAAATCAATTCTGATCAGATTGAATAACGACGGAGGAATTCATGAAGACAGCACAACGGAACATAACCGGGAAAGACGGAATGCAGATCGGCGGTAATGCTGTGAAAAGAATAGCCATTATTCTGCTGATACTCAGTTCGGCTGCAGCGGTCTGGGCTGAAGATAATTCGCCGGAAGCTGAGCTGCTTGGCAGCCTGGAGCGTCTTGGCATAACGGAGGATGAACTTTCTACCATAACTGAAATTCAGCAGGAGTATGCTGACAGCCGGAACATACCCATGGCTGAAATAGAAATACTCCGGGCCAGAGTATCCCGGGAGCTGCTGGCAGATGAACCGGATCTCAGAGAGGTGGAAAATCTTATCCGGGAAAGTCTGGACTATGAGCTTGAGATCCGCATGGCCGAGATAGTCAGAGAACTTGGGATGCAGCAGGTTCTGGGACCACGGCGCTGGGCTCTGATAAAGCAGCTGAACCGGCAACTTCGGCAATCGGGAATGAATTTCCCTGCCCTCAGCAGGCGAATCAGGGAAGCGCGTCCGGACCTGCGCAGGGCGATCCGCATAATGGAACTGTACGCTGAATAATGGATGTCCGGAAACAGGATCAGGGAGGAGGGAATGTCCCGGCAGATACGGCAGCAGTCGATGATCCCGGGGCCCTCCTTGCTCCCCATATCCCCGCACTGCGCAGATATTTGTATGTGCTTCATAACGGAAATCTCCACGATGCTGAAGACAGTCTCCAGGAGGGGCTGCTTCGGGCCATAGAGCGTTTGGAAAGTTTCCGCGGACCCGCCGGATTTAAATCCTGGCTCTTTTCCGTGTGCCGGAACGCGGCTCTGGACGGATTCCGTAAAAACCGCCGCCGCCGGGAATACAGCGGTGACTGGGAAGGGCTGCTGGAGGGCCGGGCCAGCACTCTTCCGGGTCCTGAAGAGCTGGTTCTGTCTCATGCCCAAAGGGAGACCGTGATCGATGCCCTGATGAAGCTTTCTCCCCGATTTCGCATGCCCCTGATGCTCAAAGAAATTGAAGGAATGTCCATCCGGGAAATTTCTGAAATTCTGGGTCTGCCCGAGGGGACGGTGAAATCCCGTCTTTCAACGGGAAGAAAAAAACTTGCGGCACAGTTCACACGGCTGTACGCCGGGAAAGGAGGATTTGAACTATGAAGATACTCCGGATGAAAAAAAAGAGCGGAACCCCCTCCCAGGAAGATGTGCTGAATATTCTTCGGAACCATGGCAGGGTTGAACTGGAAAGACGCATGGAAAGCGAACAAGCCCTGGACGGTGAAAGCCCCTTCCGGCGTCACCGGTCCATAGGCCGGTCAGCCGTGCAGAGAGCAGGCCGGGCGGCAATGCTGCTGTTCGCCCTGGGGGTTCTGGGGCTTGGATCCGCCGGTGTTATGAGGACTATGAGTGTGAACCAGATGGTTTCCTCGGAGATGGAAGTGTTTGTGACCGAAATTGTCGCACCCGGGGAACGCGACGGGTATTTTCACGGCTTTGAACAGGAGATGAGTACTCTCATTGACATGGTGATACTTCCGGCCAATGAAGCTCCCTGAAATACACACAAAAAAAGCCCCGTGACCGCATCTGATTGCGGCACGGGGCCTGGCTGTCTGAAAAAGTCCGTCTACTTGATGGAGTAGAAGGCCTTCATTCCCGCATATTCTGCAGTTGTTTCGAGCATGTCTTCGATCCGCATGAGCTGGTTGTACTTGGCAAGACGGTCGGAGCGGCTCATGGAACCGGTCTTTATCTGTCCGGTTTCCAGACCTACAACCAGGTCGGCAATAAAGCTGTCTTCTGTTTCACCTGAGCGGTGGCTGATAATGCTGGTGTAGCCTGCCCGCTTGGCCATTTCAACTGCCTCGTAGGTTTCGGTGAGAGTTCCGATCTGGTTTACCTTGATCAGGATTGAGTTGGCGATTCCCTTTTCGATTCCGGTTGAAAGCCGTGAGGTGTTGGTTACGAAGAGGTCGTCTCCAACAAGCTGTACTTTGTCGCCGATTTTGTCGGTGAGATCTTTCCAGCCGTCCCAGTCGTCTTCCGCCATACCGTCTTCGATGCTGATAATGGGGTAGCGCTTCGCCCAGTCTGCCCAGTAATCGGCCATTTCGCTAGAGCTGAGCTTGTCGCCGGTGGACCATTTGAGTTCGTACTTGCCGCTCTCTTTGTTGTAGAATTCGCTTGAGGCGGGGTCAAGTGCGATGAATACATCTTCACCGGGCTTGTATCCGGCTTTTTCAATTGCCTGCATGATCACTTCAAGAGCTTCTTCGTTGGATTTCAGGTTGGGCGCAAAGCCCCCTTCATCGCCAACGGAGGTTGCGTAATTCTTATCTTTGAGAATTTTCTTCAGGTTGTGAAAGATTTCCGCTGTCATGCGCATGGCTTGACGGAAACTGTCCGCACCTACGGGCATTACCATAAATTCCTGAAAATCCACTGAGTTATCCGCATGGGATCCGCCGTTGATGATGTTCGCCATGGGGACGGGAAGCAGTGTGGTGTGGTAGGGGCCGAGGTATTTGAACAGGGGCTGTCCGAGGAAATCCGCAGCAGCCCGGGCGGTTGCCAGGGAAACTCCCAGAATGGCGTTTGCGCCCAGCTTTCCTTTGTTTTCGGTACCGTCGAGTTCGATCATGGTCCGGTCAATTTCCACCTGATCCAGTGCATCAAGGCCTTCGATTTCCGCAGCAACGGTGTTGTTAACGTTTTCCACGGCTTTGAGAACACCCTTGCCCATGTAGCGCTTTTTATCTCCGTCCCGGAGTTCCACGGCTTCATGTTCACCGGTGGATGCACCGCTGGGTACTGCTGCACGGCCAAAACTGCCGTCTTCAAGGATGACGTCTACTTCAACTGTGGGATTTCCACGGGAGTCAAGGATTTCTCTGGCCTCAACATATTCGATTAAACTCATACATATCTCCTAATACATGGTGATTTTCCGGAATATTCCGGCATACCGTCCGACTGCTTGGAATTAATCGGATCGGATCAGGGGTTGGCGCTCCAGGCATTGCCCGATCTCCGGGGGTGCTGAGCCCCTGTTCCGGTGACCGTGCTGTTCACGGGATTGAAAAGCCTGCCTTGGATTGCTAACACCAATATCTGACAAACAATGGGGGTTGTCAAGTCGCCCGTCATATTCCATTGGACAGGATCATACCGGGCAAATTAGAATACAGATAGAATGAAAATGAGCCAAACCCTCCATGTATTCCATGACTCTCCCGAAGACGACGGCGGAACGTCCCGGCGGCTGAAAAGCACCGGCCTGCTGCTGCGGGGAGGCTATATTCAGGCTCTGGGAGATGGGCTTTTCGCGTATCTGCCCATGGGAATGAAGGTGATCCGGAACATTGCCGCCCACATAACACGGGAGCTCAGGAAGCTGGGGGGTGAAGAGGTGTTGCTGCCCCTGGTGAACCCGGGAGAGCTGTGGGAGACTTCCGGGCGGGATATTATGGTTTCTGAAGAGATTACCTGGGTTGAAGACAAGAATAATCGCCTTTTGGTCCTGGCCCCCATGCATGAAGAAGCCAGTGTGGAATGCATGCGACGGAGCATCCGTTCTGTTGATCAGCTGCCCAGGTTCATCTATCAGTTCCAGGGAAAATTCAGGGATGAGGTGCTCAGTGAAACCGGTTTGCTGAAGGCCCGGGAATTTATTATGAGCGATTCCTATTCCTTTCACCGAAGCTATACCGAATTGAACAACTTCATTCCCAAGATGTTCGCAGCATACAAGGCTATTTTCACCGGTCTGGGATTGAATATGATTACCGCCGAAGGGTCGGCGAATTTTGCAGGGGCCAGCAACTCCTACGATTTTCTTCTGGGGCATCCCTGGGGAGAGGATGTGCTGGTTCACTGTCCCGGATGCGGCTACAGTGCGAACCAGGATGTGGCTGTGGCCCGGCAGGAGTATCATGCCGGGCGTCCCCTTGAAATGGAACGGGTGAACCATAAAAACTGTTTTGATCTTGCCTGTCTCCGTCAGTCCCGGGGGCTTCCCGCCAGCAGAACTGCCGAGGCCAGGGTTTTTGCAACCCTCCGGGGATATGTGTTCGCCGTGTACCGCTCAGACCGCCGTGTCTCACCGGACAAGCTTGCCAAAGTACTGAATGTACCGATTATCACCGAAATGAATGAGACTGAGCTGGAACAAATGGGCTTCCCCGCGTATGTAAAACCGGGGCGGGGGCGCAGAAAGGCTTCAGACCCTGCCGCGTCTCCGTTTCTCTCTCCTCTGCTGGACTCGATGCCGGATCTGGATAACTGGGAGTTTTCAGTTGCCGTGGATAACTCGGTGGCGGAAAGTGCAAACCTTATTTTCAGCGGTGGGAAACCCGGAAATTACATTATCAACGTAAACTTCGGAAGGGATTTTGATGCGGATTTCAGCGGGGACTTCACCATGGTGGATGCCCCTGCCCGATGCTATCACTGCAATACCGAACTTGAACTGAGCAGCAGCATTAAGATTGCCAGTATTTACCGCATCGGCGAGTTTTACTCCCGGAAATTCGGCTTTCTTCTGAAGGACCGGCAGGGAGAGGATGTATATCCTTCCATGGGAGCCTACGGTTTCGGTCTTGGGCGTCTCATGGCAAGTCTGGTGGAAGCCCACGCATATAAAGACGGATACATCTGGCCCATGAATATCTCCCCATACAAGGCGGTATTGATCATTGTGGGAAGAAGCGCAACAATCCAGGAAATCGGCAATAAAATCCATTCCCGGCTGGGACCGGAAATTCTGCTGGATGACCGGAAAATTCCGGTAATCCGCAAGTTCAGGGACCTTGACCGTACCGGCATTCCGGTTCGGATGATTATTTCCGGCCAGACTCTGGATGACGGCAAACTGATGATCTGTCACCGACGGCTCTGTCCGCCCCAGCGGGTGCAGCTCAACCACGTGGAGGCCAAGCTGCGTGAACTGGAGGATCTGGAGCAGGAACGGTTCTCCCAGGGGAAGCTTTTCCCCGAAGAAGAGTAAAACAAAAGAGGCTTGCATGAACCAAAGCGCCAATCTCAGCAGCGAACTGGTAGATCAGATTATCTTCGGAATGGAAAATCAGGAACACAGCTATTTCCTGGATCTGGACAGCCTGGAGATTATCAGCGACAGCGAATTTAATCCGGATCATGACCCGGAAGAAAACAGCGGAGATCTGGTTCCCATACCCGATTGGGAGTCCGTGGACGGCTACAACCTGATGGAAGGGTTTGTGGCAGGCTTGAAAAACCCCCTGGCCCGGGAGCAGCTGCGCCGGATTCTCCAAAGCGGCAGGGGGGTGTTCAGACAGTTTAAAAACGCATTGAAGGAACTTCCTGAGGTTGAAAAGCTGTGGTTTGCCTACAAGGACCGTGAAATGAAGCGGCATGTTCTTGAATGGTTCAACACCGTTCGCGAAAGCCGCGGTCTGGAGGCATTAAAGGCGGAAATTCCTGAAACCGAGGATCTGGTCCTCAGCGATTTCGAAATTCATGAGGTGGAGGAGGCTCAGGAGCTGCAGCAGGCCTCCGATTTGGATAAGGCTGCATTCTCTCTGGTATTTACCGACCCCAAAGAAGCCGCATACTGGTACAGTTTTCGGCGGGATCACCTGCCGTCTCCGGAAAGCGCGGATGAGGGGTGTCTGGTTCTGGGGGTGTATAACCCCGGAGCTGAGCTGTGCGGTTTTCTGTGGGCGCTTCATGATGAGATTTCCCCGAACAAGGTGGTTGCACACATTCTGCAGTTGTATGTTGACCCCGGATACCGGGGCCTGGGGATTGCCGGTACTCTCTTGGAGCATTATCTGCATGAATGTGCTTCGGATGACGTGCGCCAGGTGCATTTCGAGAACTGGGCGGGAGTGGGGTTTCTCGGTCCCATGCTGGAACGGCATGGCTTCAGGGAACTCAGCACAATATATACTGCTTTTCCCGACCCCGTTTAATCTTCCCGGTAATCCGCCGGCAGCTGTTCCTTCCGATAAACCTGGGCTTGGGTATGCAGCTCCGCAAGTTCCTCCATTACCCGGTCCGCCATAAACTGCTTGGGATTTTCCCCCTGGGGCGCTTCCTTCCGGATCTCGGCCCGCCAGGGTTTTGCTTCCCTGACATCTCCGGCCTGAAATACCATGCAGTCAGGATGGACGAAATCTTCGCTCATGCTGCCCTTTGCATTCACCCTCAGGGTGTTGCCGGCTATGGCTATGGGAAGAACATAATCAAAACCCTTAATATACGAGTCCACCTCCGCAAGTCCCCGGCGGGTATCTTCGTTTCCCGGACGGTAGCGGGTCCCCGAGGGAAAAAGCAGAATAATTTTCCCCGAATGTTTGGCCCTTACCATCTCATGAAGGGCTGCCATGTTCAGTTTCCGGGCTTTGGTTTTTTCCTCTTCGTACTTCGCCGTGCCCATAAGGGGGGTGAGACTTCTGGAGGGATAAATCACAATCCGGGTGTATGCTTCGGTGAACGCTCTCACGAATTCGCTCTCCACATTCAGCTTCATACCAGCCATGGCAATAATGCTGTCGCCGATATCCTCGCCGTTGCTGTGCTTATTCTCCAGCAGATAATAGAGGTTGGGGAGGTCAAAGTTGCTGTAATGCTCCATGAGGATGAGGCATGACTTGCCTTCCTGTGCCAGATTGTGCAGTTTAAGCAGCTCTGCGAAATTTCTGATGTCACTGCCGGGCAGGAGCAGATCCTGCACTATTTTGTTGAGGATGGCTCTGTTGGATTTGTTTGCTTCCTGATAAATGGCATCTGGATCAACATGTCCTGTCTGAATGCTGTTTTGTATAAGCTCTTTGGCAATATGTCCGTATTTTTCTTTAATGGTGTTCATGAGCGTCTCCAATCGTCCGTGCATAACGTCAAATAAATGAACGGTGAACACTTATACATCATTCAGACGGGAAAAGAAAAGCCGGGAGATCAAGAATCCCGGGAATTCTGGGGTGAAGGGGGGCAGGGTGGCTCATTTGCTGATCAATGAGAAGGCAGCGGCCGCCCAGACTGCTGAATCCGTCCAGATATCCATGAACATCATCCATGAATAAGATATCCCCGGGGTTTTTTCCCACCGCATGCAGAACCCGGGCATACGCCGATTGGTGGGGTTTCCCCTCCATCCCGTTTCCCCGGATATCGAAAATTCCCCGGAAACAGTCTGCAATTCCGTAAAACTCAAGAATCCGCATGCTGTGCTCCATGGTTGAATTGGTCAGAATATACTTATCCATGGGAAGCTGCCGTAGCATCTCTTTCAATTCCGGTAATTCGGGTAAAAACCGTTCCACATCAGGGGGGTGGACGACATCCAGGTAGCTCTCGATATCCTGAAAGTTTTTCTCCCGTTCCAGCCATTTCAGGGTTGTGCCGTATTGTAGAAATCCACTGCGTCTGAGGTCGCCGGCTTCATCAATATCAACCCCCAAAAACTCCGAGACAAAAAGGGTTATCCGCCGGGAAATTTCCGAGGACATGGGGCTGCTTGCGGGATAGATGGTATTGTCCACGTCAAAGAGAAGAATTTCCGGAATGCTGTGATGGGGTGATACCCGGTCAGGAGTCGATGGAGAAATAGGAATATACGCTCCCGTCAATATCGTAGCTGGACTGAATATTCAACGGATCCTGTATGGCCCGTCCTTTGTAATAATAGCTGTAATGGTATTCACCGGGAAGCAGGCGCAGTTCAATCTCGTAATTCCCCGGATCCCGGGGATGTTCTTCCAGGCGGTACATAAACGGATCCCAGTTATTAAAACTGCCGGCCAGATAGATCGATTGTCCGGGTTCCCCTTTGTAAATGAAGCGAACCACCCTGGATCTGCCGGAAGAGGCTTCCAGAACCACAGGACTCCGGGGTCGTATCTGCCGTTGCTCCGGCAGCTGCACCACAGAAATTTTTCGCCCGCTGAGTTTCCGGCGGGATTCGGGGTTCCGGGGGTCTTCTGTCCAGATTCCGTCGATCACATAACGGTAGCGGATGCTCTCCAGATCTTCGATTTCCCGGTCCACCTGGAGAAAGAGAAAATATACTCTGCTTTCCAGTTCGCCCTGTGCATTTCGTGTATCAAAATACTGCATCTCATGAATCCGTGAAAACTGTTCATGTTCGAAGGCCACCCCCACATAGCGGGGCTGATGGCGCTGAAGATTATTCTCATATGTGAATACCAGCGAATCCGAGGGACTGTGATATACCGGCGCCTGAGCCTCATCCAGACCGGCAATAAACAGGTGCCTGGCCAGATCATCGGCATGGACATTGCCGAAAAATTGCATGCATATAATTAATGAGATGCCTATGATCGACTTTTTCATATGATGCCTCGTCTTGTGCCTTGAAAACCTGCAGGGCAGTTTCAAAAACCTGATTTTTGAAAGCGTCTCCTGTATGGTATGATCATGGTTTCCCATGTCTCTTAACAGTAACATCTTCGGATTAATGCATCCGGAGCTTGAGATTTCATATTCAATGCCGAAAATACAGATGGAGAGGTAGATAAACGCAGCATGCCCAACATGGATTCTCTTGAACAGTTTAACGAGACACTCATCCAGACAGGAAACGAGCCTGAGGTCGCCCGGCAGAGGGGCGAGGAGGTTGAGGCGGTAACCCCGCCTTCGCCGGATGAATTTCCCTCGGCTACGGCGGGAGAGGCAGCTGCGGCGGGTGCCGATGATTTTTTCTCAAATCTGAGTGAAAGCCTTGCCGGCGATGAAGGGGAGGAGGCTCCCGACGGACTTGCTCCTCCCGAAGATGACTTTCTCAGTGAACTGGGCCTTGAGGATGAAGAGCCCCCGCTTCCGGAGTTCCCAGGTGAAGAGGTTCCGGACGAAGAATCCCTGTTTGAAGCAGAACAGCCGGCGGAATCCCCGGCTTCCCTGGAGCCACAGCCCCCCGTGGAAGATGAGGCGGAAGTTCAGGCGGCCGGTCAGGCTCCGGAGACAGATCAGGAAATTGCCCTGGGAGGCAGTGACGATCTGGATGCCGAACTGGACAACCTTGAAAATCAGCTTGCAGAACTGGACGCAGAAACGGGCATGCCCGAAGAGGCCGATCAGTTCAGTGCGGATTTTGATGAAGGGTTTGAGGATTTCGATGCCATATCGGAAGAAGATATCTCTTCAGATTTTGCCGAAGAGCCGGAAGATCTGGATGCCGAAGATCTGACTGCAGACGAAGAAGATCCGGGAGAGGTTGAAGATTTCGAGGACTTCCAGGAGCCCGAAGATGTTTTCGGCGGCGATTTCGGCCTTGATGAGGAGACGCCCTCGGATCTGTCTTCAGAATCCGAAGAAGACCTTTCCTCTGATTTCTCTGATGAACTCCCGGATGATTTTGATGAGGATTTTGCCGGAGATTTTTCGGAACCCAATATTGAAGATGATCTTGCGGATCTGAGCGAAGAAGCTCCTTCGGCGTCTGTACCGGATGAAGAGGAAGACGCCGGGATTCCGGAAGAATCTGAAGACTTCCAGTTTGATGACAGTCAATTTGGTGAAGGCCAATTTGAAGAAGGCCAGTTCGATACGGGAGATGAATTTCCTGAGATCTCCCCGGATGCGGATTTCGGAGATTTCGATACCTCCGGGTCGGAATTTGAGGATCTGTCAGCTGCTGATGCCGGAACCGGTGAAACCGAACCTTCTCCAGCTGCAGAGGATTTTTCCGCCGGACTGGAAGATTTCAGCGATTTTGATGAAGATTTCGACGCATCAGATTTCGGCGACGAGTTCAGCATGGGGGATTTCGGTGCTGAGTTCGGAATTATGGAAGACGAAGGCACTGAGGAAAGCTTTGCCCAGCCCGAAGAGGAAGGTCCGGAAGCCGCCTCAGGTGAAGGACCGGAAGAAGCTCTTGAGGAAGCCTCCCTGGAGGACGAAGCCCAGGGCTACCAGATAAGCGAAAAAGAATTTCAGGCCCTGAAAGAAAATCTTGCCCAGCTGCCCCTGAACCTGAAAATAGAAGCAGCCGACGTAGTCACCTCCGGTGAATATCCCTTTGATCAGGTCAAAAAAGTAATTGATGCTCTGAAAGAGGGCACCCCTCCCCGGGATCTTGCCCGGATCGTGGGGAAAATCACCGGGAAAAAAATAGAAATACCCAAGGGATACACCAAGCTCAGCGGGAAAGCCTTTGCCGAGGAGCAGGACAGCTTTGCGTACCGCTTCCGGATGAACATCTGGCCGGTGCTCCGGCTGATGCTTGCGGGTACGGCAATGCTTGGAGCCCTGCTGTTTCTCGGGTACCGCTATGTGTACCAGCCCCTGTATGCCCGGGGCCTGTATGAGCAGGGGCTGGAAAATATTGCACTGCAGGAATATGAACGGGGCAACCGGCTGTTCACCCAGGCATATGACGTATGGCCGGTGAACACCCGGTATCTCGATTATGCCCGGGCCTTCAGGGATGAGCGGCAGTTCGCCCTTGCCAGGGAAAAGTACGAAACCCTTCTCAGCCCCGGGGTCGAGCCCCTGAACCGGAATGCGATTCTTGAATACGCCGGCTTCAGCACCCGGCAGCTCAGGGATTACGAGACTTCTCTGGAGTATCTCAACCGCCTTATTGAAGAGGATGTGTGGGACTATGACGCGCGCCTGGGACGGGGAGACACCTATCTGGAGTGGGGTATTCAGCTGCCTCCGGGGGAAGCCCGGGATGAACGCTTTGAAAATGCCCGTTTTGAATACGCCAGCCTTATGCAGGAATATGGTCAGCGGGACGAACTGCTGTTCCGGATGCTCAGGTATTTTATCCACACCAACAGGGTTGAAGAAGCACTGAATCTGAAGGACCTCTTTCTCAGCGATGAAAACGCCACCATAGAGCCCCGGGGAATGGCGGAGCTGGGCGGTTTTCTCCTGGATCTGGTTCAGGGCAAGCTGGGCCAGGTTGAGAATTTCGGTGAACAGGATGCTGTCCAAAGCTATATCGACAGCCTGAAAGGGGAATCGTCCAGGGAGAACCTGCTGAATGATTCCATCCGTGTGTTGAACAAGGCCATGGCCGTTGATGATCAAATTGCGGACATCCATTATCACCGTGCCAGATATTCCAGAATCACCGGTGACTTTCAGGACGAGATTACCGCCCTGACCAATGCCAGGGAGCTGTATGAGGAAACCCGGAAAGAACGTCCCCTCACCCGAAGGGAAATTGCCAGGGAGATTGATACCCATATTCGTGAGGGCGAAAACCTCTACCGGCTGGAGGAGCTGATCAGCTCCGAGACCCGGCTGCGGGAAGCTGCTGACCTGTACGAAACCGCCCTGGACGCCCGGAAAGTGGAGCCTCACCCCGATTTCGGAAGACTGTACGCCCGGCTTGGAGATATCTATTATTATCATGCCAATGATTACTCAAGCGCCCAGGCCCGGTATGAACAGGCCAGAAACAACGAATACGCCAGCCTGGGGACCCCGGGGGAAAACTTCCGGGCACGGCAGGATATTGCGTATAAAATGGGTTTTATCCACTATTTCCGCGCCAATGAGCTGAGGGATGAGGATCAGGGTGATGTTGAGGACCGTCAGGAACTGCTGGACGAAGCCATTTCGGAGTTCAACAATGCCATGGGGGCCGTCCCCACCGCAAACCTGAACCTTCTCTATGCCCGTGCCAACACCCAGTATCAGCGAGAAAACTTCAATGATGCCGCCGGCATGTACCGGATCCTTCTTGATGAGCTCACTGCGGAGCGGGCAAGCATATCAACCTTCCTGCTGGAAGAGGATGACCGGCATAAGGCGCTGATCGACTTCCAGGTGAGGGCGAATAATAATCTGGGGGTGACCCTGTATGAGCTCTACCGCCAGGGAGGCGAACGTTCCAGGGACTTCCTTGCCCAGAGCCAGCTGTTCCTCAGCCGTTCCACCGAGCTTGCGGAAAATCTTGTCCGGGACGAGGAAACCGCCGTAAGAGCCGACACCAAACCGCTGGCCTTTCTCAACCTGAATCAGGTATTGGCCCCTGAAGGGGAGGCTGCGGTGCAGATTAACCCGGATATACGCAAAGACCTTGAAACGCCGACCTTTTAGGGGTATTTTCTAGACGTAATACTCAGGAATTGCAGCCTGCTGCGCACCCTCCATCCCGGATCGGCTCCGGAGGAGGAAGGTGAAGACACTGAGGTTCGGGTTCATGCGGGAAAATACACAGTCTACAGTTAGAACATCGTCTCACACCATATTGATACTCATGATACTCCTGCTGATTACCACGGTCTTCATCTCTGCTTCCTGCAGCAGCTTTGCGGGTTCTTCAGACCGCCGGGCGGATGACCATATAAATACTAATGATAAGGTTGAACTTCACCTGGCCATAATGCCCGAAGCTGTCACCCCGGCTGAGTTTCGAAGCGGGGAATTTGCCGCAGGGGGCGGGATGATGCTCCGGCCTGAAGATGTGAGCGGGATAATTGTAAAACACGCAGGGGGAAGGCGATACCGGCTGAAGAGGTTGCCTGCAGCGCACAGTGAGCATCCCCGGCTGCCGCAGGGCGCAGTGCTTTTCCGCCGCACTCTGCCTCCCGGAGAATACTTCATACAAACCCTGATATTCGATACCGATTATCAACATGTCCGGGGAGAAATGCGGTTTTCATTGAGTATTTCCGGCAGCAGCTCAGGGAGCAGCCCGGGCGGCATTTCCGACGCAGCTTCCGGCGATACTCGGGGGCAAGCAGAGAGCAGTCTGGAAACCGGGGTAACCGTGGGCAGGTATCTTTCGGTGCGTCTGGAAGTGGAAAACCGCCCCTCTGTACTGCTTGAACACCCGGAACCCGGGGTACACTCCGCCGGCGGTGAAGCAGGCAGCCCTGCCATGTATGAATACCGCATCCGTACAGGGCATACCGCCGAAGATGTTGAGCACCTGCTCCCCGGTGAAGCCGATATTGAGCTGCTCAGTGTTTCTGCGGGCAGCGGGGGTTCGGCTCCGGTTCAGCGGATCACACCCTGAGATCAAAGTATTGGAAACCGCCGAAGGTAAAAAACAGGAAGGTATATGGATTCTTCAATTTTCTTAGATATAACCCGGATTGCCGGGGATTTTTTGAACGAGGTGATTTCACTCTTTTTTCAGATGGCACCCTATCTTCTGCTGGGCTTCACAGTGGCGGGCATTCTCAGTGTAACCTTGAAACGAAGCATGGTGGCCCGTCATGTTGGATCGCCGGGTTTTTCCTCGGTGGTGAAGGCAGCCTTGTTGGGCGTACCTCTGCCCCTGTGCTCCTGCGCCGTGGTCCCCACAGCGGGATATCTGAGGCAGGCCGGGGCATCCAAGCCCTCGCTGCTGTCATTCCTGATCTCCACCCCCCAGACCGGGGTGGATTCGGTGATTGCCACCTACGGCATGATGGGTCCGGTCTTTGCCGTTCTCAGACCGGTGATCGCCCTGTTCACCGGAATTGCCGGCGGCGTCAGCTCCATGTTTTTTTCTCGTTCCGAAAATGCAGCCGCCGCTGAAGCATCTGATGGCGGTGCTGCCGACCCAGGCGCATCCCCGGCAGAGACGGAAGAGGCGAAAGAGGAGAGAGAGGCGAAAGAGGAGAGAGAGACAGAAGAGCGGGGAAAAGGTTCAGAGCCGGCCGCCAAGGGACTCAGCATTCCCCGGGCCGCAGGGCGGGCGTTTCACTATGCATATATCGAATCCATAGATGACATTGCCCTTCATTTTCTGTTAGGTCTTGGAGTTGCCGGCCTGATATCGCTGCTGATCCCCGACGGATTTCTGGAGGGTTCGCTCATCGCCGACGGGCTGCCGGGTATGCTCCTGATGGTGCTCATAGGCATTCCGATGTATATTTGCTCAACTTCAAGCATTCCGGTGGCCGTGGCTCTGATGGCGGCGGGGATCAGCCCCGGTGCGGCCTATGTGTTTCTGGTTGCCGGGCCTGCCACCAACGCCGCCACCCTGGCTGTGCTCAAGAGAATGCTCGGGTTCCGCAGTGTTCTTCTGTATTTGGGTACCATCATTATCGGTGCGCTGCTCTTCGGACCTCTGGTGAATCTGGTGTTCGCCGCCGGGGGCTGGGAGCCGGTTTTATCCTCAGCGGCGGGAGAGGCTCACGGAAACGGTCTTCTTGAATACATCAGCGGCGGGGCACTGGCGTTGATGATCGGTGCGTTTTTCTATCGGACTCTGCGGTCCAGGCTGGGCCGCCGGAATACGGGGCCGGGTAATGGAGCAGAGAATACTTCCCAGGCTGACCGGATCGTAGCGGGTGACGGCCCGGATTCCCGGGAAGACGGCGGTTTCAGGATATCAATGAATATTGAAGGGATGACCTGTGCCCATTGTGCCTCCACCGTCCGGCAGGCGCTGGAATCTGTGGAGGGTACCCGGAGTGTATCTGTGGATCTGAAAAACGGCACCGCCCGGGTTCACGGCCATGCAGATGAAAACGCTCTTGCATCGGCTGTGAAAGCCCAGGGCTACCTGGTGAAATAGGTCCGGAAGGGCAGGGCTGTTACTGTGTATGTCCGGCCTGCCGCTGGATCTGACCCGCCGCTCACCGGTCCTGCCGGAGCGGCTACGGCGGGCGGGCCTCAGACTTCGAACATCCAGCCGTGGCGGTCTTTTTCTGCGCCGTACTGAATTCCTTTGAGTGTGTGAAGCATGTTGGCGGTGAACTCTCCGATTTTTCCGTTGTTGAACACGGCGGTTTTCCCCTGATGGGTGACCGATTCAATATAGCTCACTCCGGCAGCCGTGCCGGTTACAAAGCATTCCACGGCTTCGGAAAGCACCTCGTCAATGCTGATCCTCCGCTCCTCTACCTTCACCCCTTCATCTTTGGCAAGCTGCATGACGCTTCGGCGGTTAATTCCGTTGAGAATGCGGTTCTCCAGGGCGGGGGTAACCAGGCTTCCGTCTTTGAGAAGGAAAAAGGCGTTGCAGCTTGAGCCTTCCTCAATATATTTCTGTTCTTTGTAATCAAGGAAGATGGCCTCCATGTAGCCCTGTGCCATGGCTTCTTTTTTTGCCAGGGTGGGAATGACGTAATTGGCGTTGCACTTGATCCAGCCGGTGCCGTGGTCGGTGGCGCGGACCCGGTCGGTGGTGATTGCCTTGCTTGAGGCGTCGGGGTCGAAATAGGAGCCCACCGGAGTGGTGATAATCACCACATAGGGGTGGCTGCTGAGGTTCAGGCCGATACCGCCTTCGGTCCAGCTGAACGGTCTGATATAAATGGAGTTGGCGTGGAGAAAGTTGTCCTTTTCCCATTCATTCTGATACTCCGGGCGGAACCCCAGATTTTCGTTCCGTTTCACGATTTCCCGCACTGCGGCAAGAAACTTTTCTTCCGGAAAGCCGGGCATTTTCAAGCCCTCCATGGATTCCCGGAAGCGCAGGGCATTCAGATCGGGACGGAACAGTTTCAGGCTTCCGTCCTTCTGGGGAAACGCTTTCAGTCCCTCGAAACAGCCGATTCCGTACTGGCTGGTGTAGTTCACCATGGGAAGTTCCGGAAAGCTGTTCCGGCTGCCCATCAGCTCTTTGTGGGCGGCAGCGTTCATAGCTGCTTCTTCGCCGGGGGATTTGTGGGGTTTTTCCACGAATTGTTCTTTCCAGCTGCCGTCTTCGGCAAATTGGGAATTGTACGTCCAGGGATACAGGGCGAGGGTAAAACCGGCTGCCATGTGGAACCTCCTGCAGGATCTGCGGCGCTATGTCTCTGCCCGGGGGCGGATTTTTAGTCTGGCGCCGGAAAAATTTGAATAAATAATTGTACGCCCGAAGCATCCGGCGGTCAATAAAAGTTTAATATATTGAACCAGAGAACACGCCTCTTTTTTCAAAAATATCAAAAAATACCTGACAATATCACTATTGAACGCCATTTGAAAAAACTTGACACCTTTTATAGGCGATTGCTATACTGATTCAGAAATCCTAAGAATAAGGGGATACCCCTGTTTTCGTAGAAGACAGTCCCCTGTACCTTCAAGGAGGAACTTAAATGAAGAAGTTCAACCTCGTATTAATCGCGCTTCTCGTTGCCAGCGTTTCTGTATTCGCTGTTGACGTAACTCCCAGCGCAACCGTAACTGGTGAAGCATCCATCGCATTTGGATACGATCTCCAGGACGAGTATTTCGACATCACCAACGATGCTTCTGCAGACCTCACAGTAGAATTCGTTGCCGACACTTCAGAAGAAAAAGGTGAAGGTGATGTTGTTGGTTACATCAAGATCTCCGGTCTTGAAGTATCTCTCAGCTCCAGCGATGTAGTTGGCGTTTTTACTGTAGATGAAGACGGAATCATTGACCGTGATGATGACGGTGACATCGATGATGATGACAAAATAACCATTCCTTTCGATGTTATCACTGGTCCTTCTGTTGAAGCACGTATCAACCTCATGGGACCCGCTCTCTATGTAGACATCACCAACCTCGGTGCTAAGACTGATTTCGCTGCAGCTCCCGACTTTGATGATGACATCCTTGATGGTTCCGAAGGCGTGAACGATGTATCCAACGATGCTGAGCCTGCCGGTTCTGTATCTCTTGTTTACACTGGTGATGCCTTCAATGTAACCGCTACCCTTGGTGATGACGTTCATGAAGACAATGGTTTCGATGCCGCTCTTAAGTTTGGGGTAACCGCAGTTGAAGCTCTTACTTTCGATGCAGGTGTATCCATTGACAAGATTGCTGATGCAAACACTATTGGCTACGGTGTAAGCCTCGGTTATGACCTTGGTGTTGCAAGCCTTGGTGCAGGTCTTGATGGAAACGATGACGGAGATATTCAGATCGAAGGAACTCTTGGTGTTGATGTTGGTGCTACTGCAGATGTAACTTTCGGTACCGACACTGAAGTTAACGATCTCATTGTCAACCTGAGCACAGGTAGCCTGGTAGAAGTTTTGACTCTCGGTGTTGACGTTGAGCTTGCAGATTTCAGCGACTTCGGACTTGGCATTGATCTTTCTGTAAGTGTTGATCCTCTGAGCCCCTATGTGAACTACACTTACACCGAAGCAGCGCAGACTCTGAAAGTTGGAACCGGTCTTGCTGTTATCGAAAATGTTGCGCTTGATCTGAATTATGAAACTGAAGATCTTGGTAACGATAACGGTGCTGTGACTTTCACAAGTACTATTTCTTACTAATCCTCAGGGAATTGGAAAGCATGGCGGCCTCATGTGGGGCCGCTTTTTTTATTTTAAACCATATGATACTGTTTTCACTCGGAGGGCATTCTATGAAAGCTTGTATTCTGATATGCATTCATTCACTTTTTCTATTTTCCAGTCCGCTGATCATGGCTCAGGAACAGCAATTTAAATTTATTAATCTACCATTGCAGGATGATACACATCTTGAGCAAGGTATAGAGGATTTGATCCTTGAAGGATACCGTCCTGCCGGCATCGATGTTCTTGAGGGGCGATTTCTTTCTGTCTTAGGCCAAAAAGAACATGCAGATGAGGGTGTGAATTTTGCACTTCACTTTTTTTCCGATCTCTCCAAGCTCAATGTAGAGTTTTCATCCTATCTGAAAAACGGGTGGACACCTGCAGATATAGCGTTTTTTGACGAAGGAGTTATCGTACTATTTTTGCAGGAAGATCACGATATTTCCTCATGGCGAATGGCAGTATTGGACGGTAGTAATACCGCTGATAAACAGCATAATTTAGTCCAGCTTATGGAGCAAATGAATGAGGAAGGGATGCTGCCTTTTGGTCTCTCATATTTTGATGACCAACTGCTTATAGGCTTTTCTTCACCTTTCCGAGGAAAATCAGATGAAATTCTCGGACACTATGTACTGGATCAGTATGTAAATGATGGAAATCAGTATGTTGAGGAGATCCAGGCAAGGCTGAAGGCTGGATTCTACATATCAGGATTAGAAGTTCACGATGGTGAAGTTTTAGTTGGATATTCCAGATAAGGGTACCACCTTCTGAATAGGTAAAAAAACAAATTGACAAAAAGCTCTATAGAAGTTCATACTTCTGTAAACTAAATTATTTGAAAGAGGCAATATGAAAAAGCTATCATTTGTAATTTTCGGAGTATCTGTACTTTTTTTTCTGATGAGTTGAGATTTTTCTGGCAATAGTACAGTTAATTCCAAGCTTGACTTTTCTGCAGCTGTCTACCTGGATTCAGTCTACGTCTATATTCGTGTGGCAGATGATCATGAACTGGATCTAACGGAATTTCAAATAGCAGATATAAGTTCGAATGGGGAAACTTTGTCTTATGATGATTATAGCGATGATACAATGTCCTTCATCAACAGTACTGTACAATATGATAACGGAGAGACTGTAACCTTTCGAATAGAGCACCCCAAACTGGAAACTATTTCCAAGTCGATAGTGATTCCTTTTCCTGTACTTAATGCCGAACTTGATGGATCTGTAGCCGATTTTGAATCCAATGTTAGCTCAGAAATTCGTATGAGCTGGTCCCATAGCGGGGCCGACTATATTTTGCCGTGGATAAATTATTATGATGAAAACAACAATTATCTTGGCGCCACGGCTGAATGGACAACTGAAAGTTTTCATGTATTCAAACAGGAAGATAAAATACCCCATGGTGGAACTCAGGAGGCCGATTCCATAGTGTTTAGTATTCAGGCAATGAATTTCATAAATGGAGCTCTTGAAGAAAATGATATTACAGTTAGAGGGTACTCCCAGAATTGTAAGGTAGAATAGGAAAAATCCAGCTGCTTAATAGATATCAAGTCAAATTTGACGACGTGTTCTAATCCCCGATTATGGGTATAGCGCAGATTTACTGTGCTGTACCTTTTTTTGCTTTATGATTGAGTATTTATGCGAATGTTGTTTAGCATTTAATTTGATAACCGGCAATCACCGATTCGATTTACCCGGTCTAGAAGACAGAATACACAGGAGGTGCATAATGAGTGCAAATCTGAATTCGGTGCTGCTGGACGGAAATCTTACGAGAGATCCGGAGCTGCGGGAGACAAGCAAGGGTACGTCAGTATGTCACTTCGGTCTGGCATCGAACCGCTACTATGAAGTGAATGACGAGAAGGTGGAAGAGGTGAGCTTCTTTGATGTGGAAAGCTGGTCTAAACTTGCCGAGGCCTGCGACAAGCATTTGAGCAAGGGCCGGGGCATACGGGTGATCGGCCGGCTGAAACAGGACCGGTGGCAGGACAAGGAAGGCCAAAATCGGAGCAGAGTGAAGGTTGTTGCCGATCATATTGTTTTCAAACCCAAGATTTCCCGGAACGAGGCCTCCCAGGCGGACTCCGAAAAAGAGATTGAAAACGGCAAGGAATACGATCTCCTGGAAGCGGAGGAACGGGAAGCGGCCATGCTGTAAAAATCGCAACTCAGTTCTTGACCTGCATATTCTGTTCTGCTATATTTAACAAGTCTATGAATAATTATGCAGCGTCACAGAATCTTATATTCTCTTCTTGGTGGTGGCTCGGTTAACGTCCGGGGACCAGTCAAGAACGGCGCCCTGGAGATATCCCAGGGATGCCGGTGCAAAGAAGCCGATCATCCGCGTGATGACCGGCTTTTTTTAGGTCCTCCCTGGGATACCGCACACGGCGTGGTGACCATGGAGGTAGTATGAATAATCAATTGGTGAAGATCATCAGCGGCGATACCTTCACCCCCCTGTCTCTGGCCAAGAAGCTGAACGCCAGGGTGATTCTGGAATCATCTACGTATCAGAAAGGGCGAGAGCGGTACTCTCTTCTGATGATCGATGAGGCATTCACCCTCACCCAACGGGGTCAGGAAATCTTTATTTCGTCCCCCCTGCCTGGTGACGGGGAGGCTCATGAAGTCGGCGGTTCTTCGCGGGGACCTGAGCGGCGTATCCGCAGCAAGGCCCGGGATATCCTGGATGTTCTGAAATACTTTGCAGATCAGCACAGTTCAATGCATCAGGACTTTCCTTTCCCGGCGGGGGGAATCGGCTACTGCAGTTTCGAATTCAGCCGCTTCTGCGATACCATAGCGTTCACCTCCAAGCCCGATGAGCTGGATTTACCCGATGCATCGTTCATTTTCGGCCACAGCTTTGTGGTTTTCGACCATTATACCGACCAACTGTATCTCATCGCACTGAATTACCGGGAAAAACAGATAAACCTGGAAAAGGCCATTGCCCGTACGGAACGGCGCATACGGGACCTGAATTTCAACTATCTGCAGGAAGAACATGAAAGCTACTCCGTTGAAGAGGTGAGCAGTTCTGACCATGCCGAATCCTACAAGGAAATGGTAGAGAAGGTGCGGAAAGAGGTGGTTGCAGGGAATCTTCTCCAGGCGGTTCCCAGCCGGCGCCGGCGTTTTAAAACTGATATGCCAGCCATCGAGGCGTACAGAACCCTCCGGCAGTCCAATCCCTCACCCTATCTGTTCTATCTTGACTTCGGCAACCATCAACTCTTCGGTGCCAGTCCTGAAGTGCATGTAAAAGTAAAGGAGGGACGGGTGAAGGTGCGCCCCATTGCCGGAACCAGGCGCAGGGGTGCAACCACCGCCGAAGACAACGCTCTGGAACGTGAACTTCTATCCGATGAAAAAGAGCAGGCGGAGCATCTCATGCTGGTGGATCTGGGGCGCAATGACCTGGGCCGGGTGTGCAGCCCCGGTACGGTACAGCTCAGCGACTATATGATCACAGAGCGCTACTCCCGGGTTATGCACATTGTCAGTGAGGTGGAAGGGGAGCTGGATGAAGGGAAAACGGGAATAGATGCTCTCAGGGCCACCTTTCCTGCGGGCACCGTCAGCGGTGCACCGAAGATCCAGGCCATCAAAACCATCGATTCTCTGGAACCGGTTCAGCGAAGGTTCTACTCCGGGGTTGTGGGCTATGTTGAGCCCGGGGGCGATCTTGATACATGCATTGCCATACGCTCAGCCCTGTATAAGGACGGAATTCTGAATCTCCAGGCGGGGGGCGGAATAGTATTTGACAGTAAACCCGAAAGGGAACTGGAAGAGACCCAGGAAAAGATGTCGGCGCTTCTGCGGGCAATCGGGATTCAGGAGTAAGAGATGATTTGCATTATAGATAACTACGATTCGTTCACCCACAATCTGTATCAGTACTTCCGGGAGATTTGCGATCTTCCGGTGAAGGTGGTTCGGCACGATGAGATCACGGCTGAAGAAGTTGCCGGACTCAATCCCAGTCATATTGTAATCAGTCCCGGGCCCGGTCGTCCGGAAGATGCGGGAATAAGCCTGGAAGTGGTAAAACGGTATGCGGGAAAAATCCCCATTCTGGGCGTATGCCTTGGGCATCAGGCCATTGCACAGGCCTTCGGGGCCAGAATTGTGCAGGCTCAGAGAATTGTCCACGGAAAAGCTGAGGGGATGGAGCACGATGGAAAAGGTCTGTTCCGTTCCATTCCCAAGGCTGCGCCGTTCACCCGGTATCACAGTCTGGCAGTGGAGGAATCCACCTTGAACGGCGATTTTGAAATCAGTTCCAGAGCATCGGACGGGGAAATTATGGGAATCCGCCACCGGGAATATATTCTGGAAGGGGTTCAGTTTCATCCCGAATCCATTGCTTCGGAAGACGGGAAAAATCTCCTGAAAAACTTCATCAACTACCGGCGGGAACCCTTTGTGGCCAAGGATCAGCTGCTGAAAATCATGTCCGGTGAGCATATGAGCTCGAAAGAGGCGGAGGGATTCATGACCGAGCTCACCGAGGGAAAGCTCAGCGATATACAGATTGCGGGTTTTCTCACCGCCATCAGCACCAAGGGGATCGTTCCTGAGGAAATCGCCGGCTGTGCCGGAGTTCTTCAGAAAAAGCGAACCCCCATCAGTTCGGATCTCCCCCTGCTCGATACCTGCGGTACCGGCGGAGACGGTTTGGGAACCTTCAATATCAGCAGTATGTCGGCCCTGGTTGCCGCAAGCTGCGGCGCTTCAGTTGCCAAACACGGCAACAGAGCTGTGAGCAGCAGAAGCGGCTCAGCGGATTTTTACCGGGAACTGGGCATAGAGATTGATCTGACGGCGGAAGAAACCCAGAATCTTCTGCGGAAGAATGACTTTGCATTTCTGTTTGCACCGGTGTTCCACGGGGCAATGAAATATGCCGCCCCTGCACGAAAAACCCTGAAGGTGAAGACCATCATGAACCTGTTGGGACCCTTGGTGAACCCTGCGGGAGCTCATTATCAGCTGATCGGGGTGTACAGCGCCGCTTTGGCTCCTGTGATGGCCCGGGCTGCGGTGATGCTGGGCATTAAGCGGGGAATGGTGGTTCACGGTTTTGACGGGGAGGATGAACTGTCGGTAACCGGCAAGTCGCTGGTGGTGGAAATTCTGGAAGACGGCAGTCTGAAAGAGTACGAATTCGATCCCCACGAAAGCTGCGGCATACCCAAATATTCCCTGGAAGAACTTGCCGGGGGCGACGGGAAAACCAATGCCGAACTGGCCCGGCAGATAATCGGAGGGCAGGGAGTGGATGCGATCCGGGATGCGGTGTGCCTGAATGCCGGAGCCGCTCTGTATATCTACGGGATTGCTGACAGCATAGCCGATGGGTTTTCACGGGCCAGGGAAGCGTTGAGTTCCGGGGCTGTGGCGGATAAGCTCAAGGATACAATCTATCTTGCCCGGAGAATCCGGGATGGGCGAAGCTGATGGCTGCAGAGATTCTCGAAACGATAGTTGCATCAAGACGCCGGCGCATCCGAAAAGAAGGTGCGGATCAGGGGCTTTCAGATCAGTTTCTCCGGGGAGAGGGAAGCGGCAGCCCCGGGGCTGGAACTGTGCCCTTTGTGCGCAACCCTCTGGTGATCTGTGAAGTGAAGCGGCGAAGCCCTTCCCGGGGAGATATTTCCCGGGAACTGGATCCTGCGGAACAGGCCGGGCATTATCATACATCCGGAGTAGGTTCGGTTTCTGTCCTCACTGAGCAGGATCATTTCGGAGGCAGTCTGGCTGACCTGATCAATGTAAAGCGGGCTTACCCCGCTTGTCTGTGTTGAGAAAAGATTTCCTTCTCACCATCCGGGACATTGACATAAGCTACCGGGCGGGTGCGGATGCAGTTCTGCTCATCGCCGCCATTCTAGAGCCACAGCGTCTGGGAGAACTGTACAAGCGTACTCTTGAGCTGGGCATGACTGCGCTGGTTGAAGTCCACGATTCCGGAGAGCTGAATAAGGTGAAGCAGTCGGGGATCCGTCCCGAGCTTATGGGAATAAATGCCCGAAATCTCCGGAACTTTCAGGTGGATATGCTTGGCGCTCTCAAACTGAGACAAGAGATCGACTGGGAATGCGATGTGGTATTCGAATCGGGGATATTTGCTCCGGCCCAGGCGGCCCATGCAGCGGCAAGCGGCTTCTCGGGAGTCCTGGTTGGAGAGGCGGCGGTGAAAATTCCTGAACTGCCGGCCAGTCTCTCACATGGGTTGGAAAAACCCGGGGATTTTCCCCAGGCCGGCCATGAGTTCTGGGAGCGTCTGCTTGGTCTGAGACGCGGAGCCTGGCTGAGCGCCGGTACCGGGGGCAAACGGGCAGGCAGACCTCTGGTGAAAGTTTGCGGAATTACCCGGCGGACTGATGCCGAACATGCCGCGGCTGCGGGTGCAGATCTTCTGGGATTTGTTTTCGCCGACAGTCCCAGAAAAGCTTCCCTCGCCTTACTGGAGGAGCTCAGAGATCTGGATGTTCTCAAAGTGGCCGTGGTCACCGGCGATCCGGATGAAATGCTGCGGGAGGCCTGGAGAAGGGGGCTGATTGACGTTTTTCAGTATCACGGGGATGAAAGTCCGGAGGAATGCCAGGAACGGAAGCTTCCGTTTTACAAGGCCCTCACTCTGCGGTCAGAGGCGCAGGTGGATGACATCATGAGCTATGCATCTCCCAGAGTGCTGGTTGATGCATACAGCAGCAAAGCCCGTGGGGGGACCGGTACGTCAATTGAAGCGGATCTTGTGACCAGAGCTGCGGTCCAGAAACCGTTGTGGCTGGCGGGAGGACTGAACCCGGAGAATATTGCCAGTAAATTGGAGAGCTTCTCACCGGAGCTTGTGGATGTTTCCAGCGGTCTGGAGGCTGCACCGGGAGAGAAGGATCATGAAAAGGTGACGCGCTTTTTTCAGGAGATTAAACGTGCAGGTATATAATAATTATTTCGGCCGGTTCGGCGGCCGCTATGTGGCGGAAGTGTTGAGGGGCGCCCTGGATGATCTTGAGGCGGCTTTTATTGATGCCATGAATGACAGGGAGTTTCTGGAAGAGATTTCCAGGCTGCAAAAGGAGTTTATCGGCCGTCCCACTCCCCTGCTCTATGCTGAGAACAGCAGCAGAGAACTGGGGGGAGCGCAGATATTCATCAAGCAGGAAGGACTGGCGGCGACCGGTGCCCATAAGATTAATAATGCCCTTGGCCAGGCGCTGCTGGCAAAACGGATGGGGAAAACCCGGATTATTGCAGAAACCGGGGCGGGGCAGCACGGAGTTGCCACAGCTGCGGTGTGCGCCAAACTGGGACTTCCCTGCAGGGTGTACATGGGGGAGGTGGATATTGCCCGTCAGCGGCCCAATGTCTTTTCCATGGAGATGTACGGCGCAGAAGTGGTCCCGGTAAAAACCGGCAGCAGAACTCTCAAGGATGCGGTGAACGAAGCCCTGAGAGACTGGGCCGGCAGCTTCGATGAAACCCATTATCTCATCGGTTCCGCTTTGGGACCAAGTCCGTTTCCCGACATGGTCCGGGAATTTCAGGCGGTCATCGGCAGGGAAGTGCGCCAGCAGGCTGAACGGCAGATTATCCCCAGGGGGCTCCACCTGGAGGCTCTCATCGCCTGCGTGGGCGGAGGGTCCAATGCAATGGGGTTCTTTGCCCCCTTCATTGAGGAGGAGCATCCCAGATTGATCGGCGTGGAAGCCGGCGGTAGAGGCGCAGGAATCGGCGAGCATGCCGCCCGCATGACCTCTGAGGCCAGCACGGGAATTGTCCAGGGATACAAGTCCCGCTTCCTTCTGGACGAAGACGGACAGGTTCAGCACACCCATTCCATTTCCGCCGGCCTGGATTATCCGGGCATAGGTCCCCAGCTTGCTCACCTCGGCGAAACCGGCCGGGTAGAATTCCATGCCGCCCGGGACGATCAGGCTCTGGATGCTCTGAAGTATCTGGCCTCCCGGGAAGGGGTGATTTTCGCCCTGGAGTCCGCCCACGGGGCATGGTACGGCATTGAGCTTGCCAAAACCCTGAAACCTGATCAGGCCATTGTAATTAACATGTCCGGCAGGGGAGATAAAGATATTTTTATTACCGCTAAAGCAGTACAGCCGGAAGTGTGGTCAGAATTTCTGGGTAGTGAGATCCAGGAAATCCGGAATACCCGGACTCAGAGCACAGCTTCGGGCCGGGGCCCGGAAACCGGAAGAGGAGAACCGTCATGATAGAATTAATGGCCCACATGATTCCCTATTATCCAGATGCGGAAATCAGCAAAGAGGTGGCTCTGCGGATGCTGGAGGCAGGCACGAAGTATCTGGAAGTGCAGTTTCCGTTTTCGGATCCCAGTGCAGACGGACCGGTTATTGAAGAGGCCTGCCAGAAGGCTTTGAACAACGGATTTCGCATGGAGAAGGGCTTCGAGTTTGTTTCCAGTCTCATGAAGGAAAGCCCCAGGCTTCAGTCCGGAGATGCCGAGCTTTTTGTAATGACCTATGCGTCTCCGGTAACCGTCCGCGGGGTGGAAAGCTTTGTCCAGCGTGCCGCCCGGGCAGGTGTCCGGGGACTGATTATCCCGGATCTTCCTCCTGACAGCGACGAGGGGCTGTATGAGGCCTGCCGTCGGCACGGGGTTGAGGTGATACCGGTTCTCGCCACCAGCTCCCGGCCGGAACGGGTGGAATTGGCAGCTACGCATAACCCAAGGTTTATCTACTGCGCATTGCGGAAGGGAATTACCGGACAGGATACGGTGCTGGGCGGCGAAAATATCACCTTCATTGAGAATGCCGGGAAAAGCGGTGCAAAAATTATGGCCGGATTCGGCATATCACGCCGGGAACAGGTGGAAGCACTGGACGGACATGCCCATGCTGCGGTAGTGGGAAGCGCTTTTCTCCGTGCTCTGCACAAAGCAGAAGAGGAGCATGGTGCACTTGGTGCTGAACATGCGGGAAACGCCGTGGCGGATTTAGTGTCCAGCCTCCTTGGAAAATAATTGACCCCTGCGGGAGAATCATTTACTCTTCTAGGACGCTGATTTCCAGGAGGAATGCAATGAGCGATCAGGTCACATTGACGACTGAAAATTTTGAAAATGAAGTTCTGAAGTCTGACATTCCGGTGGTTGTTGATTTTTGGGCGGAATGGTGTATGCCCTGCAGAATGATTGCGCCGGTTCTGGAAGACCTATCCAAGGAATACAGCGGAAAAATCAAAGTCGGCAAACTTAACGTGGACGATCATGGAGATATCGGTGCAAAGTACAACATTATCAGTATACCCACCCTCCTGGTGTTCAAAGACGGACAGCTGATCAAGCAGCACGTGGGGGCCGCACCGAAAGCTACCATCCAGGAGCTGATCTCTTCAGCCATGTAATATCTCCCGAAGTATTACCTATACAGGGACCGTTCTAAGCGGTCCCTTTTTGAATTTTCCGCTTTTCACGGTTCATACACATCCTGACAATTTTCATGGCCGAAGCTGCTGCATGAAGTGGGCACGATGTGCCAGTCGTTTTTCCCGTTGGTATCGTTGAATTCCAGGTCTCTGCATATGCTCCGGGTTGATGTGGAATCCTCGCTTCGAAGGCAATCCTCCGGAATTATCTGGTCCCCCGAATACACCCAGGCACCCGCCCCGGCGAGTTCGTTCATTACTCTCTGGGTGTAGGATGTTCCAAAACTGCCGTAATCCTGGCCTTCTTCGTAGCTTCGGTTGCTGTATAATACGGCATCAAGAATTTCCGCACCCGGGGCGGGGCTCGCATAGATGCTCAGTGCGCCATTGGTATCGCTGAGTCCCTGGTCCCCTTCCGTCCAGAAATCCCGGACATCTGCAATTGCGTTGGGTGCCGTTGCAGAGTTTCCCGCTAGAATCCTATCTTCACCGTATTCATCTGTTTCTCCTGCCAGGCCGTCAGAGCGAAAATGAACAATAAGATACTCGCCCTGTTCAACCTCCTGATCCTGAAAACGAAGGCAGGATTTATGATCACCGGCGGCACCGTTATATACGGTAATTCCACCCAGATTACCCTCCCGAAGCACAACGATTTCGGCTTTCTCATAGCGGCTGCTGCTGTGTTCGGTGATAAACTCACTGAGTATAAGTTGAGCCGGATTGATGTTGACTGAATAGAACGGCAGAAGAAACCAAAGTTCATTTCCTGTGTCATCCCGCACTCTGCCTTCAAGTGTCAGCTCTTCCCCTGGGAGATCATCCCCGTTCAAGGCCAACAGAAGGCTGGTTTGATCAGCTTGCTCTATTCCGGAAATTTCAAAGCCTCCGCAGGCGGCAAAATCATCTGAATCAAATTTGATATGCTCATTGAACTTCAGAATGAGACTTCCCCGGCCCGGCTGTTCCAGCCCTGTATACACAGGAGGCTGAAGATCCTTCATCCCCCTGATACCCTGAAACAGAGGGACACAGGATAACAGAATGCAGAATAATCCCAGACTGAGCAGAATCTCCGCTGCCCGGCGGCAAACTGGAGCCCGAACGTTCGTATCCATAGTTTCCCCTCTTTCTCTTTGGTGACACCGGTCATTTCTGATACCGGGAAAAAAGCGCTGCTGCTTTGCCTGGAGAGTGTAAAACGGATATAATTTGAATTGCCGAAAGCCGGACCGGACAACCGACCTGCTTTTGACTACGCTGCGGAGGTTAATATCCTATGGCTGACAGAAGAAAATACGGAACGGTGATGCTGGTGTTTTTCATGTCCCTTGGACTGTCCGTCGGCCTCTCCGTCGAGCCGGGCGGCACGCTGTTCGCTGCGCCGCCGGAAATTCAGTCGGTGGAAGGGTATCTGGTAGCTACAGCAGGTCCGTTCACCGGACTGAGCAGCGGTTTTGAGTACATTCGGCAGAACAGTAATAGTGACAGCAGATCTGTACAGCTTCCCGGAATTCTTCCCCGGGAATCAACCGAGGGGGCTGAAGAGGCTGAGGGTTCATTGGAAGATGTGTATCTGGCCCGCTATGAATTTATGAATACAGATATCTGGGTAATCGGTTCTCAAGCATGGAATGGTTTCGCTACTGTACCGGAAAACCTCTTGAGGTGGCGGCGAAACACGCAGCTGTGTGCCGGAAGAGATCTTTTACTGGCAACCGGCGGCACCCATTTGGCCCTCTCCTTGAGTGCATCTGGGGCGGTATATCTGATTCTTTTTCCGGATACAGTGCTCGATATCTGCAGATTCCTGGATAGCTACCAGCCTCTGGCATCTTTTTTTAATCCCCGGGGGATTCAGAATGCTCCGGTTTTTCCCGGTGTTTTGGGGGTGCTTCCCTGAGCTGCATCCCCGTGGTGAAAAAAGGGTAATCGAAATTCTCAGGATTCCGATATTGATATTATGAAACCCGCAGGGAACCGGAACATCATATTGCTCATAATTCTGAGTGTATTTTTCTTTCCGGTGCTTTACGCACAGGATCTGGGTATCTCGGTGGAAGATCTCCGGATTGAACAGAGCCTGGAAGGGGGCTATTACCTCTATGTGCGGAATAAAGCGGATATCGAAAGCATCATCCTCACAGAATCAACCGAGGACCCTGAGCGGGAAGTTGCAAGTTACACGTTGAGAAATCCTGAATATCACCCCGAGAACGGAGATGAGAAGCGGATCCTGGATGGCGAAATTCTCGAGGACGATACCCTTCACTTTCTGCTGGATTCTACACCGGTTCCTGATGATCAGTTCGGATCGGCCTTTCGAATTTTTATTCCCTATGTGGTGATTTATGGCTATGACTGGAGCAGACAGGGCGAAATACAGGTGCTGGACGGCACATATTTGAGCGTTAGGAGTTTTGAGCTTCCCTATGCGGATTACCGTGGAGCGTTTCAGGATAATCCATTTATTATCCGGGTTTCCCAGAGGCCTTCCCCGGGGCCGCCGGAAGGCAATTACATGGAAGAGACCGTTGAGAGCTTTTCCCGGATTGCTGAAGATACCAGCGGAAAGGTTCTGTACTCCCAGGGCGAAGAGGATATTTTAACCCGTATTGAGGAAATTCTCAGTGACGAGGAAGGCAGGCAGCTGGATCTGGTTATTGCCCTGGACAGCACCCAGTCCATGGAAAACGATATGCCCTACCTGAGAGATCATCTGGGAGATCTGATAGAACGCACAACTACCGGATTCGACCGCGTGAGAATCGGATTTGTCTACTACCGGGACTACCTGGAAGAGTATCTGTACCGGATCAGTGATTTCCAGACGGGGACTGACGTGGTTGGTGATGTGCTCGCCAGAATCCGCCCCACCGGCGGCCGGGATATACCGGAAGCGGTAAACGAGGCCCTCTATGCGGCGCTGGAGAACTTTGCATGGATGGCTGACAACAGAAAGATAATCCTCATCGGCGATGCACCGCCCCATCCCCGGCCCAGGGGAAAAATAACCGCTGAGATGGTGAAGGAAGCGGCTTCAGAAAACGATGTAGCGGTTCATGTGATAATTCTTCCTCATTGAGCAAGATGCGCTGAACTCATTGAGAAAGCGGCGTTGAACCGGCCCCTGTTGTATTAGCTCTCTTTCCGGGCTTCTTCGATTTTATTCAGAAGCTTCCGGCTCAGGACCTCCACCCATTGGGGAAGAACTGACGGATCCTCGGCGGATTCATACCGGGCGATAATATCGCTGAATCCCTCTTCCGCCTGATCAAATCTGTCCAGCTTATAGTGAATTAAAGAAATCTGATAATCCGCAGCCGCAATATTCGCCTGGTCATCAGGAAACCGCACTTTAAACTCTTCCAGATAAAACATGGCTGAATCCCAATTCAGCTCATCCATATTTTCCTGTGCTCTTTGAAAAAATTCCTGTTTGCTCAGATCCTCGGGGATTTCCTGAGGAGTGCTCTGACAGGCGGTTGTGAGCAGAAGGGCTGCAACGGCTATCGCTCCAAGAAGGCTGTGAAATGCTCTGTGCTGATTCCGGGTTTTGGGAAAATAACGGGAATGTGCTTCAATCATATGAACCTCATTTGAAATATCAACGTTTCTATCGGAAGTATACCTGATTAACAGGACAATTACATGGGTTCACAGGTTACGGATATTTCACGGGTCCTGCAATAGCCGCATACTTTGCCCTGCCGATCTTAGAAAACCTCGAAGCTTTCGGGATCATACTGCTCATCCTGACCGGGAAGGCTGTGTTTCAGGTCCCGTATGAACTCCTCGGGGTCTCCCATGGGAAGGTAGGCCTCGCAGTATTCACGTTCCCTCCGGGAAACGGTGAAATACTTATAGATTTTTTCACCGCCCTGCTGTTTTCGCCACTTTCCCGCTGTACAACGCACCCTCAAGCGCTTGTGATCCCCCCGGTTATCAACAACCAGTTTGCAGTTGGCGCAGTTGGCACAGAAGATTTTTTCTTTTCCCGTTTTGGACATGATCGGCTTCTTATTCCATGAAATACGGTGAACAGACCTTACTCACCAATATGTTCAAAAAGTGTAACACGACCCTATAAGGGGGTCAATGTGGCTGTGGAATTGCCTTACCAGACCTGAAATTCAGGATGTTCATCCAGAATGGGAATCATGCTGTAGCGGCCGCCGATATGATCCAGCCGGGTGATTTTTTCAAGGGCCGCAGTCAGTTTGGCTTCTTCAACCCTGTGGGTGGTGATCACCAGGGGAACGGGAGTTTCATGGCTTTCGGGTACATCCGGAACCTCATGCTGAAGTACCGAGCTGACGCTGATGTCGTATTCCGCCAAAACCCTGGTGACGCCAGCGAGTATGCCGGCTCTGTCTTCAAGCTGAAGTCGGATGTAATACCGCCGGAGAATGTGGTCTGCTGGAGTGAGCCGTGCCCCGGGACTGAGGTCCGGCCATGTTAAGAGACTTGAGAACAGGGCGGGGTAGCTGCCGTTGGCGATGCTCAGAATATCAGCCAGCACCGCCGATGCCGTGGGGCTGCCGCCGGCTCCCCGGCCGTAGTACATGGTATGGCCCACGCTGTGGCCGTATACGCTGATGGCATTGAAAGCGCCGCTGATCCATGCAAGGGGGTGGTCCCGATTGATAAAGGCCGGCTCCACCCTGAGAAAACTTCCTTCGCTGCTGCGGGTTGCCGATGCGATGAGCTTTATGACATATCCCATTTCAGAGCCGAACGCAACGTCCTCGGACTGAAGGGTATCGATACCCTTCACCGGGATCTGCTCAAGTGCGACCGCTTCGCCGAAGGCAAGGCTGCCCATGATTGCGATTTTATGGGCTGAGTCTGAACCGTTCACATCCAGACTGGGATCAGCCTCCGCCAGTCCGCTTTCCTGGGCCAGGCCCAGTGCTTCGGAATAGCTCATTCCGTTTTCTATCATTTCGGTCAGAATAAAATTGCTTGTTCCGTTCACGATACCGTAAATGGCATCAATATTATTGGCGGTGAGTCCGTCTGTGAGTGCTCTGATTATGGGGATTCCTCCCCCGCAGCTGGATTCGAATGCAAGGCTCACACCGTTCTTCCGGGCTGTCTGAAACAGCTCCGGTCCCTCATGGGCCAGAAGGGCTTTGTTGGCGGTAACCACATGTTTCCCCGCCTGAAGGGATTCTCTGATCAGCGTCCCTGCAAAATCCGTCCCGCCTACCAGCTCCACAACAATGCCGACATCTTCGTCCCGGAGAATATCCCGGTAATCCAGGCTGATGAGTTCAGAGGGGACTCCCGCATCCAAAGCGCTTTCTCTGCGGCGTACGACCACTTTTCGAAGATATATGTCGGCGGAGCTTCTGGTTCGCCGTGTTTCCCGGTCATTGAGCAGCAGACGGGCTGCACTGGCTCCCACCGTACCGCAGCCCACTATGGCTACGCCCACAGGCCTGTGAGATCTATTTTCGGAACTCCTGTCCACATATACCCCCTGATGTATATTTATTACATCTTATTGTATAAAGCACCAATCTATGCGTTGGTCAAATGACTGTCAAGACCGTGTGTTCATGCTACAATTCAGGTAATGATAGATATGATCAGCCCGGAAGAGTTCCGAACTCTTCCCCGTGTTTTCGAATTCGGCGGTCTTGATTCTGATTGGGGGGACTCCCCCTGGCTGCCCCTGCCGGTGATTTTTGAGCTGTCCCGGGGAGATGACCGGAATTCAGATACCGTATTCAATCTCAGTACTGCATACCCCGAAAAGCAGCTTCAAACCGAAGCCGGCATAGCTGTACGGCGTCTCACAGGCCAATCCAGAGCTGAACTGTACCGGCAGTGGTTTCTCATGCGGAAAAATCGTGCAGGTTTCAAGGGATTCAGTGTGGAGCAGATATGCACGATTTACCGGGAGCTCTGCCGGAACTCCGTAGACATAGATGAGCTGAAGTCGCTGATTCACAGGGATGTGAAGCTTTTTTCACAGCTTGATGCCTTGTGTGCACTGGAGAGCGAATGGTTTTGGTGTATATCCGATATGAACCTCCCCTGGTCTCATGCCCTGAAATTTTCTCATTTGCCCATAGCCCTGCTGCAGAATCTGAAACGGCATCAGAAAGCCGATGAGCGAAGGGACGGGGGGAAGCTGACCTCTTCGGAATTCCGCATCCATCTTCAGCTTCTTCACGACCTTCATAAACGGGGCATGAGTGAGGAGGAGCTTGTAGATCTGCAGCAGGAGGAGTTCCGTCAGCCGGGAACACTTCACCGGGCCAGAAACCCCCAACTGAGTATCCGGAAAGAGAAGCTGCATCGTATTCAGCAGTCGGCGCTGAAGCATAGCGGCATCAGCATAGATATCCCGGAAAACCTTGAAGGAGACCGGATCCGGCTCAGTTTTTCCGTGAGGAACGGAAATGAGCTGGATCAGAAGCTGATATCATTAAAAAACCTGACCGAAGAGATGGACCGCATTGAACGAATTTTATTTGAATAATATATCCCAGCTGTACATTCACCGAAGTGTGGAAAAACTTCCGGGCACACTCAGAGGGCTTGAAAAGCTGCGGGAGCTGGGTATTCATGAACACCGGGTGGTGAACGACAGAAGCGAAATACCCGGTGAACATCTCCGCCAGTCCACACTCTATCTGAGCCCGGTTCGGGGAGAACCTCTTGGACATTGCCCGGGCAGCAAGGGGCATATCTGCTGCAACTACCACACGCTGGATCTCTACATGGGGTGTTCGCTGGGCTGCAGCTACTGTGTTATGCAGAGTTACCTGAATTTCAGTCCGATCACGATTCAAATGGATACTTCTCCGATGATCGATTCCATCCGCCGGCTGGCGGAAACCAATCCCGATAGACAGATCCGGGTGGGAACCGGGGAAGTGGGCGATTCACTGCTGTTTGATCCGCTGTTTCAATTGAACGGCGAGCTGATGGCCGCTCTGGCTGATATTCCCAATCTGGTCCTGGAATTCAAGACCAAAACCGATTATGTGGATCATCTGCTGCAGCTGCCGGGGAGAAAATTCACGGTGATCGGGTTTTCGTTGAATACGGATGAAATATCCCGGGCCGAAGACGGGTATTCGGTAAGCATTATACGAAGGTTTGAAGCTGCGAAGAGGGTGCTGGATGCGGGCATGAGCGTCGCCTTTCATTTTGATCCCATGATCCGCTCAGGAGACTGGAAGCCCGGATACGAGAAGCTGTGCAACAGCATTCTGGAACTCCATCAATATGCCCTGGAGGAATGTGAAGACCCCGGAAACGGGCTTTGGCCTATTGCGTGGGTCAGCATGGGTACTGTACGATTTACATCGGCACTGAGAGATAAAATTGCAGACAGACCCTATTTGTATGATGAGTACAGCAGAGGCCGGGACGGAAAATTCCGCTATCTGCAGCCTTTGCGGGCAGAACTGTATCGATTGATACATGGAAACCTCCAGCCGATACTGGAAGGTGAACGGCCGCTGCGCCTTTATATGTGCATGGAAAGCGATGCCATGTGGCGTCAGGTGTTTGGCAATACTCCGGCTCATATTCCGGAACTGAAGCCGATTTTTCAGCCCCTCAGGAGCGCTCCATGATGAGTGTTGTACGAGGAGTGTCGTCTGAGAAGCGTTGTATGAGAAACGTTGTATGAGAAACGTTGTATGAGAAACGTAGTATGAGTTGTAAGAGTTACGTGGTATGAAACGAGGAGTTCTACATGTCTAAAATCCGCTTTTTGATATTGTTCCTGGCTTTCACATCTTTTGGCAGTATCTGGGCAGATGCCGATGTGATCGGCGAAATTCTTTTCATCGACGGGGATGTTCAGATTTTTCGCAATACCGAGGAATTGGACCGTCCGGACTTCGGGGACAGGATTGAAAATCTTGACCAGGTAATTACCGGAAGTAACGGCAGTCTGGAAGTTGCCGTATATCCGGAAACAGGAATTCATGCCTCTATCATCATACAGCCCGACACCAGCATGTACTTCGATATCACCGGCCTGCGGGAAGAGCAGAGCGGTGCCCTTGAACTGCTCACCGGACGGGTGGATCTCACCGTGGGGAGGCTCAGCGGACGCAACCAGCTGGATATCCGTACCGGATCCGCTGCAATGGGCGTACGGGGCACCACATTTTCCGTAAGTTCCACCCCTGGCGGTGATGTGCTGCTCACCACTGCAGAAGGGCGTGTGGAGTGCCGTACAGCCTCGGGTGAACGGTTCTTTGCCGTTCCAGGTGAAGTGGTGGAGAAACGCAGCGACGGCGTCTGGCAGAATCTCAGTGTCGATCCCGAAGAACTGGAGACATTCCGGGACAGATGGATATCCCAGCGAATAGAAGCGCTGGACGCCCAGGCATCCCGGGCTATAGCAGACTACGGCCAGCGCTACCTGGATTTACGTGACAGATTTATCGATGCCTATGTCAGACTGATGAATAACCGCGAGGTGATCCAGAAATGGATGAACGAAGATCGTGTGGGAAAACTCGGCAGCCGCAGCGACAGGCTCAGGGAAAAGCGGCAGATCATCGGAGCCCTCATGAATATCCGGGGCGTCCAGTTTATGTTTGAGAGGGTGTATTACCGCCTTGCCCAGCTTTCTGAACGCTATCCCGGAGTAAACGGAAACGTGAATGTACGCCCCGGACTTTCCATACGGAACTTTTACCGCCAGTTTGAACAGGACAGGGATATGTTCAGCCGCCGAATGAGAGAGGTGAGGTATATCCTGAAACTCTATGCTCTCCGCAATGAGGGGCGTACGCCCTTTGATGATTTTATGTCCGGGGGATTTGAATCTGAGGAAGATTTCTTCGGCAGTGACGATGACTTTTTTTAAGCAGCATTTTCCACAAGCTTCTGTGCACTGTCAAAGCTAAAAAAAAAGCCTCCGGGAAAATCCCGGGGGCTTTTTTTTGCAGATTCTATGGGGCTTCCGTTCAAACGGAAGCTTAGTCCAGATTCACCGCATCATCTGTTTCCAGATCAAAGAAAATCACTTTTTCCATGTCCGGTTTGAAATGCGCAGTATCTCCCACGTTGAATGTGATGTGGGGATCTACACGGGCAATCATCTGGTGCTTCTCAGTGCTTCCGTATACGTGAGTTTCCGCACCCAGGGGTTCGATAACACCTACGGTTACAGCCATTGATTTTCCATCAACCGCCTTGTCACTGTACACAAGATCTTCGGCCCGGTATCCGAATACCATGGATTTTCCCACATAGGGTTTGATGGCTTCGGCATTCTTTCCCTCAACGTTGAGTTTGAAGGTTCCTTCGTCGATTACGATCTTGCCGCCCTCTTCTTTCACTTCAACATTCATGAAGTTCATTGGGGGGGAGCCCATGAATCCGGCAACGAAGCGGTTCACCGGCTTGTTGTACAGGGTGAGGGGATCACCGATCTGCTGGATTACGCCGTCTTTCATTACAACAATTTTGTCACCCATGGTCATGGCTTCAACCTGGTCATGAGTTACATAGATCATTGTTGCCTGAAGGCGGGTATGCAGAGAGGAAATTTCCGCACGCATCTGTACACGCAGCTTTGCATCAAGATTTGAAAGGGGCTCATCGAAGAGGAAAACCTTGGGATGACGCACGATTGCACGGCCTACGGCAACACGCTGCCGCTGACCACCGGAAAGCTGCTTGGGCCGACGCTCGAGAAGTTCCTTGATTTCAAGGATCTCGGCTGCTTCGTCCACACGCTTTTGGATCTCTTCCTTGTCGTATTTCCGGATTTTCAGACCGAAGGCCATGTTATCGAATACGGTCATATGAGGATAGAGCGCGTAGTTCTGGAATACCATTGCAATGTCCCGGTCTTTGGGGGGAACATCGTTCACCAGTTTTCCATCGATATAGAGTTCGCCGCTTGAAATATCTTCAAGACCGGCAACCATTCGGAGCGTGGTAGTCTTACCACAGCCGGAAGGACCGACAAGGACCACAAATTCCTTGTCCTGGATGGTGATGTTTGCATGTTTTACTGCATGAACACCGCCATCATACACTTTGTTGACATTTTTCAGTTCAACTGTAGCCATAAGATGGGACCTCCATCATTTTATCTTATCGCTATTATGATAGGTGCAATTATATGAGCTGTCAATCAAAAGATTATCAGCGGTATCTGCTGTTGAGTTTGTAGAAGCTTTCAATATCAGCCTCCAGATCTCCCGCTGTCACATTCTCCGTGTAGAGGTAATCCTGAAGCCAGGGGTAGTACACTTCATTCCTCACCCGGTTCCAGAGATAATCGGGCGCAGCCGGAAAGATGATCTGTTCGGCAGGGGGGACCGGAAGTTCCGGCCCGGCTTGGGATGCCGACAGCACCCGCTCGTTTACCAGGCGGCTGCTGCTGAATCCCTGGAGGAACCCCACAGGGCTGTCATCACGGCTGACTCTGAATTCAAAATAGGCACTTTGAAACTCGCTGCTGAGAATTTTCCGCAGAAACCGAAAGGCTCTGCGTGTATTCCTGCTTGAATCGAGAACTGCCGAATACATAATGGGCTGAATCACCTCTGCTCCGTCATCAGAATAGAGCCATTTATAGCTGAATTCACGGATCCTGGAGGGGCCCGCCTGGAGGTGTTCGTGTAAACTGCTGAGTGCCGAGTGAATCCGCCGGGCTTCCATATCCGCATGATCCGCAGAGTAGGCAAATACGCTGTTGAAATACAGCTGTGCCGGGGGACGCTGTTCCAGTTGTTCCAGCTCGGACCGGATTGTCTCCAGTGCAGGTTCCAACGTGGACGAGTCAGGTACGCGTCCCCTTACAGATGTTTCCTGCCGGATGAGGATGTCGAGAAAACGGATATCTCTCAGACTTGAAAACCCCATTTCAGAGTAATTTTCACCCCGTATGCGGGTGTACTCCTCTGCCAGCCTCAGCAGGTCAGAGCTGCCGATGCTATGGGTGTCCGGCCTTGCCGCTGCCATTTCCTGGTTGAAATACACAATAGGCAGGTTGAACGAGAGGGGAACAATCCCCAGTCGTTTGTCCCGGATAAAGGGACGGTATGAACCGGGATACAGATCCGCGAACACGAAGCTGTCTCTGGCAGGGGTCAACTGCTCCCAGCGTCTCAGGGGATATGAGTGTATGAACGGGGAAAACGCCTGGTTTGCGATGCTGCTGCTGATGATGATGTCCGCCTGACTTCCTCCGATTGCCGCAGAACGGTCAGCTTCGCTGCTGAATTCGATATGAAAATCCTGGTGCTCCGACGCGCCTCTGATGAATTCGAGATAATCAGCCACCTGGGGATCGTCTGTGATAATCGTAAGGGGTCGGGAAAATATGCCGCAGGAATAGATGCCTGCGGCGCCAATAATGATAATCAGCAGGAAAACCCATCTTCCCTCAGCTTTCATGAAGCTCCCGGGCTGTGGTAATCACCTCTGAGTACAGGGTATCAATTTCGTCATGATCTACGCGGCAAAGGCGATGCGGAGGTAATCTTCACCGATTGCGATGCTTCCGATCCCTTTTTCCAGCAGTGCAAGACGCAGCTGTTCAGCGGAAACTCCGGGCGTACGGAACGCCATAAAATATCCGGAGTTAAAAGGCAGGGGCGTAAGTATCCGGGAAAGCTCTTCCCCCGCCGGCCCGGTACTCCCGGTCCAGAATGCTGCGCACCTTCAGGTAGCGCTGTTTCAGATCCTCAGCCGCGGCCTGCTTCTGTGCAGAGTAATCCGGGTGCTGGAGAATCTGAATCAGAAGGTTCTGGCTCAGGCCGGGGCAGTTGGATACGGTACCACGGATTGAACCCATGAGCTTCTGCAGCATGGGGTTGAACTGTTCTTCGGTCATCCCTTTGGATGCAAAGGTCATAAAGCCACCCGGAATCCCCAGGCGTACTCTTCCTTGGTTGCGCCGTCCACCTTCAGTGCCACCACATTTTCATGAAGGTCCGCACAATCGGTGAAAAGACTTTCCCTGCGGATATTCTCTTCATAAAAAAGGCCGAAGTAGGCGTCGTCATGAACGGTGAGAATATCATTTCCCTGTTCGGCGGCCTCCAGAATTGCAGCGCTCAGCTGCTTCGCCTCTTCTTCTGTGGGGCTGTAACCTGTGGGGTTATTGGGAAAATTCAGAAGGATAATCACCTTTCCCCGGCTGCCGTTTTTCCGGGATTCCCGAAGGCTGGCATTCAGCTGCTCCCTGAACCCGTCAGTGTTCAGACTGCCCTGGCCGGTGAAAAACGGGAAGCTGTCAATTACCGCTTCCCTGCGCTCACTGAGTATCAGTTTGTAGTTTCCCCAGAACATATCCGGGACAATCACCCTGTCACCGGGGTTCACAAACAACTCAGCCATCTGAAAGATGCCGGATGTGAGGCCGGCGACCACCATGGGCAACGTGGCGTTCTTCCCCTTCAACCCGGGGTTGCGCGCCAGCTGCTGTTCCCGCCACAGCTCTCTCAGCCGGGGATTTCCACCGGTGGGAGCATAGGACACTGCTTCCGCTTCGCTCAGGCTGGGAAGCATGGAATCAAGCAGAGGCAGGGCATAGGGGTGGCCGTCTTTGTATGCCATGCCGATGGTGGCGTTCATGCGCTCTGCCTTCTTTTTTGCTTCTGCGCTCTGTGCAACGATGCCTTTGGGGAAGAACATTTTTTTCCCCAGTTCCGAGAGCATCCGGTACACCGCTGTATGTTCAATTTCTTCGTTTAATTCGTTTGCCAGTGGATTCATAGAGCAAGAATAGCAAGATGGGTGTTGATTGACAACTGGTGGGAATTCTCTTACTGTAATTATCATGGCAAGCACATCGGGAAATGATGAATCCGGGGCGATGAATATCCTGAACTGGATTCTGAATGTTTTTACCGGCGGGAATGATCCCGAGCGGGAGAAAAAACGTTTACTCAAACAATTGGGGAAAGATCTTTCCCGTGGAAAGTATAAATTCTACAAGCCCAGAGGTTCCCAAGCCTTACCGGGGCTGGGAAAGTTTTTTTTCGAGATATATAAAATAACCGCCAGTGCCGCCACTCTCCTGAGAAATGCACAGTCCAGCACCGCCCTCCGGGAAATGTGCATCGAATACTTCATGACGACAAACAGCGTGAACTTGCAGCATCGTTTGAAGAATCCGCAATCCGTGAATCCGCAAAAACCATGGATCCCAAAGTGCATGCTTCAAAGCTCAAGGATAATATGGTGAGCTTCTTCAGCAGTTTCGACAGCGGCATGGTGAATCAGGTTGACGGGGCATATTCCCGGATTCAGCAGCTCATCGAATTCGTGAACTTCGATTATTATTTTGTTCTGAAAAAGTTTGACTCATCATTTCAGGAAGGTAATGTAACTGCGCCGCCCAAGCTGGAGGCGATCAACGCCGATTACGTGAGCGATGATATTAAGGACTTTCTGGAAGTGATGCTCCCGCTGGACCGTGAGGGAGACTGGAACCAGGTGATGGATATTCTTGCCCAGTACAAGGGTGTGGAGGTGGTAAACCGCCAAGCCTGGAACCGTCTCATGAATGCGCTGAAGGGTATTGTGAACTCAAATGTGCTCACAATGATTGTTCAGCACATAGATCAGGACCCGTACTGGACGCCCCAGATGGAAGTCACCAGAACCCGGATTATAGAGTCCTATCTGGAAACTCTGCGGACCCGGACGGAAAATGTGGTGCAGAAAATTCTCTCCGAGAAACGTAATGCAAAGGTTGAAAAGCTCTGCGTTGCAGTGTTCGGTTCAAATCCCACGCCGCGGATGAAGTTTTACAATGAGAAAGCGAACATGATGTTCAGCAAGAAGCTGAATGTTGAATACCTGTATACAACTCCCATGAATTACCTGAAAACTTTTCTCCTGGATTTCTTTAAAAAAGATATTCGCGAGCTTGAGGATCTCCTTCTTGTGAGGGGCAAATGGTCCACTAATGTCATGTCCCAGCAGATGTCCGATGCCTATTACCGGGTGCTGGAAATTTCTGAGCAGCTCCTGCAGTTCGATGAAAGCCTGAACGAGGAAGGAGAGCTTGGATCCAGACTGAAGCGTTCTCTTGCACGGGTTGTGGACCGGGATCCCTCAACTGCTCGGAATGTACAGACCATGGTGAAAGAGATCAATGACGATGCCATACAAATTATCAATGAAGCAGCAGGAAACCTCATATCTTTCGGCAAAAACCTGAAAAGCCTTATTGAAGACTCGGAAAGAAAAGACCATGAGCTGATTATCAATTGGAAAGAACTTGAGAGCATGTCTGAAACGCCGGTGAAAAACCGGATGGCGGATGCCTACAAGAAAATCTACTATTTCATTCAGCTGATGCAGATGTTTGTAAAACCCGGGAAACCTGAAGTTCCGCCGGTGTAACAGCCTGCCCCAGCCTGTATCCACCGGGAGAGGGCTGAGCGTATGGCCCTTCAGAATCCTCAGCCTTCACCCGTATGCACGCCTTCCAGCTCCAATAGAAATTCCTTGATCTCCCGGCCCCGGACTGCGTCCAGTCTGGACAGGGAGTATTCTCCCAGTCCGCCGCTTTTAGGAACCACCCGGTGACAGGGAATGACGATGGGAACGGGATTGATGCCTACAGCCCTTCCGACGGCCTGGGCTGCGAATTTTCTTCCCACTTTCTGGGCCACCTCACCATAGGTCATGGTGCTTCCGAACGGGATCTTCTGAACCCGGGACCACACATCCATCTGAAAATCTGTACCTTCCAGCACCACATCCAGCTCGAAATGATGCAGCCTTCCCTGAAAATATTCTTCAAGCTGATATGCAAGTTCACCGCAGGCATAGCGGTTCTCTTCCACACGAAAATCAGATAAATCATCATGCACAGGAGTGTAGCTGATACGCAGAACTGCACCGTCCCTGTCCACCGCCAGGTAGAGCGGGCCGATGGGACTTTTCATGCTGTGGGTGAATACAGTGGCAGACACATTATTCGGGTTCATTATTCATATTATACGAAGCCGGAAGCCGGCTGTCCAAGGGAGAAGGGGGCGTGACAGTTAAAACTTCAGGTGCAGTCCGGTAAACCCAGGCGAAAATATCAGCCTCGAGACATCCGGTGAGTAGCTGCCGTACTCATAGGCATTCAGAGAAAAACTGCCTTCAAGAGTTAATGCCATTCCGAAGCTGGAGAGTACCAGCCCTGTGTAGAACGGAATATAATGGAGCCGCTGAGCTCTGCGGAGCTCCGCTTTGGCATCCTCCAAATCATCGATGCTTCCGCTGCCCTCAAATGATTCGTATGCCGCCAGCGCTTCATTCAGTGGTTTCCGGTTTACGGCCCCCCAAACGGTGACTCCTCCCCCCGCAATACTCATGATGAGTCCGGCTATCATTTTCTGTTCACCGCTGAGCACCTGGCCGGAGTCCTGCTCATCAGTCTGAAGCGGGGAAGGAACAGGTTCTCCCTGAAGTGCCGGCGGGGCGACGAGAAGCAGCATCATTAGTACGGCCAGTGCGGGGCGTATCATTGTGAAATATCCTCCAGCGTAATTTCCGGAAACGGTGATTCCCACTGCCAGCCGGTTTTTCCTTCCCGGCGGTAATGTTCCACCCTCCGAATACTAATTTCGGCAAAAATCGGGTCTATATCAAGGGTGATGCAGCGCCTTTCCAGTCTCTCCGATGCAAGAAGTGTGGTTCCGGCATGGGAAAAGCTGTCAATCACCGTATCATCCGCATTGCTGCTGCTGAGTATAACCCGTTCCATGGCCTGTAACGGCTTTTGAGCATAGGCTCCCGGTACATTTTCCTCCAGCCGGTAAAACACCTGCTGAAGATCTACCCAGACATTACCCGGACGGATGTTCTCATTTCTGCTTCGCTGTTCATTGCTGCGCTGATTCCGGTAATAGCCCTTCAGAATTCGGGGGATCTGAGTGTACACCGGCTGAAATGAGGGCGTTCCTCTGGTGTAATACAGCAGTTCCTGTCGTACGCTCATCCAGTTTTTTTGGGTTCCGTATCCGCGCTGATTTCTCATGGTAATAAAACTCCGGCTTCTGAGTTCTTCAAATTGCCGCATCATCAGCATAAATTCCGGAAGGGGCTGGAAATGATCGTTTTGGTCCGCTCCCAGCCAGATGTAAAAATTCAGATCCTCTGCGCATACTTCCAGAAGGGATCGTACCCAGGACTCGCTGAAACTGATGTATGCTTCCCGATCACCGGAAAACAGCTGGCGGCTGCTGCGCCCTCCCACTTTGAAATTATACGGGGGGTCGCAGAGAGCCAGTACAGGGGGGGATGACCGGAAATCCGGAGACTGAGTGAGACTTTTCAGAAAGTCCGGGTCACGGGCATCACCCGCAGCCACTACATGCCTTCCCCGGGGATCCTTCCACACCTCTCCGGGCTGCAGCCTGCAGTGGGGCAGGAGCAGGGACCGCAGTTCCGGGGATGTATCCAGCCTGGGGAGAGCTTCTTTCATGGTTCTCCGTCCAGCAGCTCCAGATGAATGCCCGAGTCCGCTTCCTTTTCCTTGCTTTGGATCATGCTCAGGAGCCTGGGGGGCAGAAATGCAGTCACCACTACATCCTGATCGCCGTACTCAGTTTCTATAACTCTTCCTTCCCGGTGGGCCAGAGAGATGATATCGCCCTTGTTGTGGGTCATGGTGAGCCGCACCTTCTGAAGGGTTTTGGAAATCTGGTGTTCCACGGCCTGTGCAAGCTCATCAAAACCTTCCCCGTTCTTTACAGAAATAAACAGGGCATCAGGATAGCGCTGACGCATAAAACTCTTCTGATCTCCCCGGGCTGCATCGCATTTGTTGAATACAAGAATTTCCGGTTTATCCTCTACGCCGATCTCTTCCAGTACCGCCCTGGTGGTGGCAATATGCTGATGAAGGTCCGGGTTGGTGATATCTACGATGTGCAGCAGGAAATGGGCAAGGACCGTTTCTTCCAGGGTGGATTTGAAGGCATCCACCAGATCATGGGGCAGCTTTCGGATGAATCCAACGGTGTCGGTGAGTAGAACCTCCATTCCCGAAGGCATATGGTAGCGCCGGGTGGTTGGATCCAGGGTGGCAAAAAGCTTATCTTCCACAAGGATCTGCGAATCGGTGAGGGCTTTGTGAAGGCTGGATTTCCCGGCATTGGTGTAGCCCACAATTGCCGCAGTGGGTACCGGAATGGATTCCCGCTGCTTTCTCAATGTAGATCTCTGGCTTTGAACCTGGGAAAGTTCGTCCTTCAGACGTGCGATCCGGGCTTCCACCAGCCTTCGGTCAACTTCGAGCTGGGTTTCCCCCTCGCCTCTGGTCCCTTTCGCTCCTCCCCGCTGACGGGAAAGATGGGTCCACATGCGTCTGAGCCGGGGCAGACTGTAAATCAGCCGGGCGAGCTCCACCTGGAGCCGCGCCTCCCGGGTATTTGCCCTCTGAGCGAAGATTTCGATGATCACCTGATGCCGATCAATAACCGGTTTTTTGCAGAGCTTCTCAAGATTCCGCTGCTGACTGGGGGAGAGATCGTCATCGAACACCACGTAGTCTGCTTCCAGAGCTTCCGCCTGCACGGCGAGCTCTTCCGCCCAGCCGCTTCCGATGAGGTATTTGGGCTGGGGTTCCCGTACCGGGACGATAAACTCTCCCGCGCTTGTAAAACCCAGGGTTGTGCATAACCCTTCCAGTTCCTCCAGATGATCTCGGGCTTCACGGTCACTGAGTTCTCTGTTCCGGAGCGTTATGAGAAGAGCACTTTCTTCTTTTTGTTGTTCGTATTCTATCATGCCTCTTCAGTATACCCCGGTACGGATATTCTGAGTAGCGAGGCAATTTCGAAAAACAGAGATTTTAGAAGTTATCCCGGTCATTTCTTGTATCATTTTACCCGGGGAAACACCGGAATCAGAGAATCATGGCGGATCTGGCCCAGTCGTAATGATTCTGGCGCAGGAACTCAATATCGGGCATGGGATAGAACAGGACATTTTCCCCCTCGCCGATATAAATACCCCGGTTGATAATGTTATAGGAAAAGCTTTCGCTGTGGCTGCGCTCCACGTTTTTATTCATTTTGTGAGGATCATCCAGTACGGAATGGATGCAGTCTTTGAAATGATCAAGATTCCGGTCGTAGGTGGAGCCGATATTGCCGGTTTTTTCGGGGTTGTCCAGATCGATGGTTTTCAAATCGGCGAATACCACCTTGGGAACAGACACCTTCACTTTGGGGTTTGTCATGTATGCTGCAAATTCATGGGGATCCAGCCGGCTCACCACCAGAGGATTGATGGGACACAGTTCATTGTAGACATAGAATTGAGCATCTCTGGGAGCTGCGTATGCCTCCGGCTGAATTTCCAGGCTTCTTCCGTCGGTGGTCACAAGAAACATGGACTGCATCATGTCCAGAGGGGTATGCTCCAGGCTGCGGTATACTGAAAGCCACACGGAATTCTTCGGGCGGCCGTCATCGTGCATCACACAACGCTCCCTGGCATAGTCCCAGTCGAAGTAGTCACCATAATTCCCCTTGACCTGTATAAACATGATCCGTTCGAAGGAACCGTTGGTTTTTCCGGTAGCCATATAGCTTCCAAAATGCCTGGGTTCAAGCTGACTTGCGATTAATGCCTGGTTTGGAAAAACTGAAAGATAAAAATAGGTCTGCATACCGTGTACCTCCCCTAAAATCTTATGCCCAACCGTTCAAATTGTACATAAAAAAAAGTAAGATATGATCATGACTGGGGAAGAAGCGCATCCGCCGAACTGCCATAAATGCATTCACTTCTACGTGACCTGGGACCCGGTATTTCCCAAAGGCTGCCGCCAGTTCGGTATCAAATCGAAGCAGCTGCCCTCCATGCTGGTGAGAAAAAATACCGGCCGCCGCTGTCCGTCATTTCAGAAAAATCCGAAAATCAAGGACTGACCACCACTGTGAAGCTTTCCGGATACCCGGATCGGGCAATGCAAGCGTTTGTGTTGCATTGCAGTTGAAATCCTTTGGCTGAATTAAATGGCAAAGTGGCGGGTATATACCTGCCAGGTGCTGGATACCAGGCTTTCGACATCGCTCTCCCGGGCCTCCCAGTTCAGCAGCTTTTTGGCCTCCCTGCTTGAGGCTACCAGTTTTGCGGGATCCCCCGGGCGCCGGTCGGCAACTTTGGACGGAATGCTCTGACCAGTGAGCCTTCTTGCGGTTTCAAGCATTTGATTCACCGAGATTCCCGACTCGCTTCCCAGATTGACGATGATGTCGGAATTTTGGGTATCGAGATATTCCATCGCCGAAACGTGGGCCCGTGCCAGATCGCTCACATGAACGTAATCCCGTACGCCGTATCCATCCTCCGTATCAAAATCGTTTCCGAAAATGCTCAGTTCAGGGCGCTTTGAGACTGCCACCTCCATGATCACCGGGAGAAGGTTTGCGGGATTCTGTTCCAGCCCGGTGATGCGTCCTTTTGCGTCATATCCAGCAGCATTGAAATAGCGGAGGGCGGCAAAACGGATGTCCCTGAGTTTGGAGTACCACTGGAGGAAGCGCTCGATCTCAAGTTTTGTGAAGCCGTAGTAGTTTTCCGGGTCGCATTCGTGCTTCTCATCTATGGGAAGATACCGGGGTTCGCCGTAAACCGCAGCAGAGGAGGAGAAAACGATCCGGGGCGTTCCGGTCTCCGACATGGAGTTGAGAATGTTCAGTGTTCCGGTGATATTATTCACCGAGTACTTTTCCGGTTTAATCATGGACTCCCCGGCAGCCTTGAACGCCGCAAGATGGATCACACAGTCAAACGGCCCCTTGTTTTCCATGCAGCTCACCAGCTGCTCCTTCTGAAGAATATCTCCATGAGTGAATCCGGCACCGCTGAAAAGGTTTTCCCTCACACCGCTGGAAAGGTTGTCAAAGACTTCAACGCTGTGCCCCTGTTCAAGCAGCTCAAGGGTTACATGGCTTCCAATGTAGCCTGCTCCGCCGATTACCAATACGTTCATATCTGCTCCTTGCCCTGGTTCATTCCCCTTTTACGGGGGGTCATTCTTCTTGTAAGCCGTCTTGCCTTCTATTAGTATGTTGTATGTCCCGTGACGTCTCTAACGGGTATTCCCATTTCAAGAAGGTGCGGCGCATGTCTGAAAATAGAGAAAAGTACGATTTTACCATTCCAACCCTGGGGCTGGGAAAGGTAAAGTCCCCGATTCTTCTTTCCAAGGTGTTTGGAGATACTATAGCAAACTATGTGAGTGATGACGAGAAAATTCTCTACCATATTCAGGTGGATGAGGATTCTCCCGGCTGTGCCTATGAGGATTACGGCACCATTCAGAAGGCAGGACCAAGGGAAAAGATCTATTTCAATCCTGATCATGTGCGCGCCGGCATCATCACCTGCGGAGGGCTGTGTCCGGGGCTGAACGATGTCATCCGCTCTGCGGTACGCACTCTGTGGTACCGCTACGGAGTCAGGCGGATTACGGGCATCAAGTTCGGGTATAACGGTCTGCTGGGGGCGGTGGAAGATTCGCTCATGGATCTGAATCCTGATGTGGTGGATGATATTCACCGCATCGGCGGTAGCATTCTGGGAAGTTCACGGGGCGGCGGGGACCGCACCGATGAGATTGTGGATGCCATTGAGCGATTGAACCTCAACATGCTGTTCACAATAGGCGGAGACGGAACCCAGAAAGGGGCTCTTGCCATTGCAGAGGAAATCGAACGGAGAAAACTGAAAATCGCAGTGGTGGGCATACCGAAAACGATAGACAACGATCTCAGCTTTATCGAACGGAGTTTCGGGTTTGAAACGGCGGTTGTACGGGCCACCGAATCGGTATTTGCAGCCCACCAGGAAGCCCACTCCGCCATAAATGGTGTGGGACTTGTGAAGCTGATGGGCCGGGACAGCGGGTTTATCGCCGCCCATACCGCCATGGCAAGTCACGATGTGAATTTTGTACTCATCCCCGAAGTTCCCTTCGATCTTGAAGGTGCCGACGGTCTTTTTGAACAGCTGAAAAAGCGGTTGGAACGGAGAAACCATGCGGTTATCGTGGTGGCCGAAGGGGCCGGACAGGAACATCTTGCAGCCGATGCCCGCACCGATGCTTCGGGCAATAAAGTATTGGGGGATATCGGGCTATATCTGAAGCGGCGGATTGTGGAGCATTTTGATTCCATCGGATATCCGGTGAACCTGAAGTATATCGACCCCAGCTATATCATCCGGAGTTCCGTGGCCATTCCCACGGACAGTCTCTACTGCTCCCGTCTGGGCACCAATGCAGTGCATGCGGCAATGGCGGGGAAAACCAAGACCCTTATCAGTCTGTTGAACAACCACTATGTACATGTTCCAATAGAATTGGCAACCAGAACCAGAAATTACGTGGATCCCGAGGGCAGTCTGTGGAGGGATGTTATCGACTCCACCAGCATGCCGATCCAGATGACCAATCCGAAAAAATAACACCCGGTTCATGCAGGCGGGTACGGAGAGCCTATATGCAAATAATTTACGATCCGTCGGATACTCTTGATATTTCCGATTACGGTATAGATATACCCATCTCATTTAATAATGCACGGAAAACCACCGAGCTGCTCACTGAAGATTACCGGAAGTCCGCCGAAAATAAAGCCGGAGAAAAGGCCGGAGAAAATCGGCGCATGGCTTCTTTACCTTCCTGGTATCATACTGAGCTGGACCCGCCGCCGGGAACACGGGAGTTGTCGGCAGTGCACGATCCGGCGTATATCGGCCGGCTCTTGGACGGCGGAACAAACCTTGAAAAGGAAATTATCCGCACCTTCGAGCTGGTCGACGAAGATGGAAACTATAACCGGTATTCTCCCGATTCCGCTGGGAAAAACCTGGAAGAACTTTTTGCGGTTATCCTGAGACGGGGGGGCGGCAGTGCCAAAGCCGCCCGTCTGGCACTGGAAAAGGGTTCCGCCTTTTATTTCGGCGGAGGATTTCACCATGCTCACTACAGCTTCGGTTCGGGATTCTGTTTTTATAATGATATGCTTGCCGCACGTGAGATGCTTTCTTCCCCGGGGGATGCACCTCTTACCTGGATTATTGATATCGATGCCCATAAGGGCGACGGAACCGCAGAGCTTGTACAGAGGATGAATGAACAGGAAGACCGATCTGTTATAGATCTGAGCATTCATATGGCCCAGGGCTGGCCTCTGGATCTGAAACGCATACCACCGGGGTATGATGCGGATCCCGCCTGGATCCCCGCCGCTCTTGATATTCCCGTATTCACCCACGCCCAGGATCAGTACCTTCCCCTGCTTCGGAAAGGGCTGGAAGATATGGAAGCCATGAGTCTGAAACGCTGGGGCCGGAAAACCCCGGAACTTGCCTTCGTGGTGGCGGGAGCCGACCCCTTTGAGGAGGATGAGCTGCCATCCACCCAGCTTCTGAAGCTGAGCCGCAGCACCATGCTTGAACGCAACCGTCTGGTGCACGGTTTTCTCATGGAGCGGAATATCCCCGCAGCATACGTTCAGGCCGGAAACTACGGGAACAATTCATGGAAGGTGTATTACGATTTTCTCAGCGAATTGCAGGCCCGGGAGCGCTAGGGAGTACCGGATCGCCGGATTCGGCCGCTCAGGGCGGGAATACTGAATACGGCGGGTTTGCCTGGCCCCGACCCGGCAATCCAATTCGGCTCACTCCGCTTCCCCGGCCCTTTTTTCTTGGCCCTTTCAGCACCTGGGGCCCTTTCAGCACCCGGCGGGGAAACGGGCAAAAAAAGGGCCGGCACTCACTGCCGGCCTTATCCATCGGGGGTACTACACCCCGGGATGTTTTGTACCAATGTCATAGACATGGAATCGAATGTTTGGGCTTCGTTGCCCGGGGGATATTGAATTGAGGCGGTATTCGAGTTTCACCTCAATTCATCCCCTGCATGTTTAGGTGGATTATTCATATGAATCCTCCCGTACTATATGCAGCTAAGCTTCCGGACGGGCGACAATTTCCCGCCGTTCCGGAACTTGGAATCCGTGCTGATCTACATCAACTAACAAAATTCTAATACCGCCCGGGCCCGGGGTCAATGCTTAACCGTTCTTTTTTGCAAATTCTTTCATATAATCCGCAAGAGCCTGCACACCTTCCAGAGGCATTGCATTATAGATGGACGCCCGGCATCCGCCCACAGAGCGGTGACCCTTCAGTCCGAGCATATCCCTCTGGGAAGCTCCTTTGAGGAACTCATCCTGCAGCTCTTCATTCTTTAATGTGAACACAACATTCATGTGGCTGCGCACATCTTTATCCACCGGGCAGTTATAGAATCCGTCGGTATTATCAATCACTCCGTACAGCAGTGAAGCCTTCCGGCTGTTCAATTCCTGAATTCCTTCAAGACCGCCTTTTCCTTCGATCCATTTCAGAACCTTGCTCATTGCCCAGATGGGGAACACCGGAGGGGTGTTGTACAGGCTGTCTTTATCTGCGTGGGTTTTATATTTCAGGTATGCTCCCAGTTTTTCGGGTGCCCGGTTGATCATATCTTTCCGGATAATCACCATGGTAACGCCGGCCGGGGCAAGGTTTTTCTGTGCACCTGCATAGATCAGTCCGAAACGGTCCACAGGGAGGGGGCGGGAGAGAATATCTGACGACATATCCGCAACAACTGGAATATCACTTTCGGGAAAATCCTTCCACTGAACACCGTTGATAGTCTCATTGCTGGTGATATGGAGATATGCGCTTTCCGCATTGGGTTTCAAATCCGCAGGAGAAGGCAGACTGGTATAAGCTCCGTCTTTCCCGTCCCAGAGAACATTGGCCTCAGCGTAGAGCTTGGCATCCGCCAGCGCTTTTTTCGCCCAGGTACCGCTTACAACGAAATCCACCGAAGATTTATCTCCCAGCAGATTCTGGGGAATCATTGAAAACTGAAGGGTTGCACCGCCTCCCAGAAGGAGAACCTCATAATCGTCGGGTACATCGAGCAGGGATTTAATGCCGTTGATAACGGAAAAATGCACCTCATCATATTCTTTGCTTCGGTGACTTGTTTCCACCAAAGAAAGACCGCTGCCCTGATAATCAACCAGATCCTTTTCAAGCTCCTTCAACACCTCAAAAGGCAGGGTGGAAGGTCCGGCGTAGAAATTATACTTTCGTGCCATGTGTGGTCTCCTTGTGTTTTCCTTTGTCCGGCAAAATTCGCCGGAAATCGATAATTATTTATAGTATACGAATGGGTATTCCACTGCAATACACCTCGGGAAGTGCACTTCAAATCAGCTTAACGTAAAATCAAGATATACGGAAATAATGGATAACAGCTCCAGAGTGATGGCGGTGATAAAAAACAGCATTCCTCTGGAAAGCCATTTGGTTTTCCGCATGTTGATCTTTGAGATAGCATACAACTGTTTGCTGAACATGGTATACACCGCATGATCATCCTCCGCCAGATCTGCAAGATAGCGTGCATAATTGCCGGGGGTTCTGAAACGGGAGATACCGCCGAAAAACGTGGGATTGATCTGAAACCCCCGCTCTTCTTCTTTTGGCTCCCGGGGGACCTTTACCAGTTTGGGTCGAATAACCATGAGCAGGGAGAAGATTGTGAGGACGGCGGCAATGAAGTAGAAGAACACCAGCACCAGGCTGGCGACATTCGCCGACACCTTATCGAAGTGAACGATAAAAAACACCATGAATACCCCCAGGGTGGATAACAGTGCTGTGGCTTTTGAATCTGAGCGCTGGAGATTTTGCTGTTCTGTGTCCAGGATGCGCAACAGCACCGTGAGCTTTTCGGTAAATGCCTTCATGGATACTACTCCTCGGAATACCTTCATCATAGCCGGGATGGCGCGGTTGTGTCCAATTTCGGCCAATTTCTGGACAGGCCGGCCGGACAGGTTTATTCTGGCTGTATGCGTGAGGAACAAATACATATACCCGTTAAGGGATCCATGGCCTTTGCCCGGATTTGGCATGCCAAGGGCGAAGCCAGGGGCATTATTCTGCTGGTTCACGGTGCGCTGGAGCATTCGGGACGGTACGGGAACTTCGCTCTTTTTCTGGCCCATCACGGGTATCATGTTGTGGGATACGACCTGAGAGCCCACGGCTACTCCGCGCTGAGCAGCAAACATGCGGGGGACTCCCGTGCCATTACCCGTGCAATTCAGGAAACTCCCGATTTCGGGTATATGCCCGGTGAAGAGGGGTGGTATCTGTATCTTGATGATTTCGCCCAGGTGGTGGATTACATAAGCGCCCGGTATTCGGGGCTCAAGATTTTTGTGTTTTCACACAGCATGGGATCCATGATCGCCCGTTCCGCCCTTTCGCTGCTGCCGCCGGGACAGCTTGGAAAAATCCGGGGAATGATCCTCAGCGGCACCCCGGGCAACGGAGGGCTGCGTGCCAAGGCCGGGAGGATCATCGTGAACTCTGCCATAAAGAAGAACGGAGATGCACATATCAGTCCCAAGATACATGATCTGGCCTTCGGTCCCTATTCAAAATCCCGGAAATTCTCCTCGGTGCGCACCGAGCAGGACTGGATCAGCAGCGTACCCGACGAAGTGGATTCATATATCGCCGATCCGCTTTGCGGTACCCTCATGCGCTTGGGCTTCTACAAGACCCTTGCAGAGGGCAACATCTATCTCTACAGCAAGGCATACAAAAAAGCCCTCACCGGGAAGAGCATCCCTCTCATGATGATCGCAGGGGACCATGATCCGGTAAGCTCCTTCGGCAGGAGCGTGCTGAGACTCGCAGATTTCTTCCGCCGTCTTGATTGGCAGGACGTACGGGTGAAGATCTACCCTCAGGGAAGACATGAACTTCTTCACGATGCCATGAAGGCCCGGGTCTACGATGATCTCCTTGACTGGCTGAACGAACACTGAACCGGCGGCGCTGAACCGGCCGGCTCACAGGCCCGGACACCGCCGCTCCCCTTGAATCGGCGGGGAAAAATGGACCGGCGGGGATAAAAAAAAGCGGCAGGGCTTTCGCCCCGCCGCCGCATATCAGCATTCATTCAATTCAGCTGCGTACCCCCAGGAGTGCGCTGAATTCCTGGAGAGCAGGATCCAGCTCGCCGTCTCCCAACACCTGCTTGGTAAGTACTTTCCCCAGCTGAACCCCTTCCTGATCGAAGCTGTTCAGATTCCACACAAGTCCCTGGAACATTACCTTGTTTTCAAAATGGGCCAGAAGGGCGCCAAGAACTCGGGGGGTGAGTGATTTGCTGTAGAGCAGACTTGAAGGGCGTTCACCCTGAAATGTTTTATTGGGGTTGTCATCCTTCTTGCCCTTGGCGAAGGCGATAATCTGGGCCGCCAGATTTGCGTTCAGCTTCTGCTGGCTTGTGGAGCCTTCCCAGTTCACATCCAGACCGTCCTGGCTGTTGAGAAAGCCGATGAACTGCAGGGGAATGATGTCCGTGCCCTGGTGAAGCAGCTGGTAGAAGCTGTGCTGGCCGTTGGTGCCGGGTTCTCCGAAAATAACCGGCCCGGTAAGGTACCCCAGCTGTTCCCCGTCACGGTTTACGTGTTTCCCGTTGCTCTCCATATCCATCTGCTGAAGGTGGGCGGGGAAGCGGCTCATGGCCTGGCTGTAGGGAAGTACTGCAGTTGAAGGGAAGCCCTGAAAATTCCGCTCCCAAATACCGATGAGGGCATCCAGTAATGCCGGGTTTTTCAGAATACCCGCTTCCATCGCGGCAGCATCTGCGGCGTGGGCTCCGTCCAGAAATTCTCTGAATACATCCGCGCCGAAGGCCAGACTGAGTACCGCACCTCCCACTGCGCTGGTGGAACTGTAGCGTCCTCCGATAAAATCATCAATAAAAAAGGAATCCAGATATTCACTGCTTTTGGCCAGCGGGCTGGTCTCGCTGGTTACACAGATGATCTGCTTTCTGGGCTGCTTCACCCCCGCGTGCTTCAGCCGGTCCAGCACCAGCGCTTCATTGGTAAGGGTTTCCTGGGTTGTACCGCTTTTGGAGACCAGGATGAAGAGGGTGGTGGAGGGATCAATCTCTCTGAGGATATCTGCTGCATCGTCGGGGTCAACATTGGAAATGAAACGGGCATTCAGTTTTTCTCCCCGGCCGCGGAATGCCTCCCCGGAACCCTCACTGGAGTTCACATGGTTTTTCAGGGCGAGATACATTGCCCTGGGCCCCAGGTCTGATCCTCCGATACCCACCTGCACAACCGTTGAAAAAGGCTTACCGTTCTCTGCGGTGATCCGGCCGGCATGTACTTCCTCAGCGAAGTCGGCTATCCGGCTGTTCTGTTCATTATAGAACGCCCCCAGATCCCTGCCTTCATGGCTCACGCTTCCTGCAAGCTGTCCTCGGGTGAGGTGATGAAGTACCCGCCGGTTTTCACCGCTGTTCATGTATTCGCCCGATGCAATCAGTCGGAATTTATCGATCAGCTGCTGCTCATCACTCAGCTCCTGCAGTACCGAGAGGATCTGATTGTCCACCTGCTTGGCCGCGTAGTTGTAGTGAAGGGTTTCCTGTTTTCCCAGCTCATAGGATGAGTTGCAGGAAGTTACCCGCTTACCGTCCAGGACCGCAGATAGTGAAGGGGCCTGCAATTTCTGCAGAGCTTTGTATGCTTTGGTTTCATCAAAATTTCGGAATTGTACTTCAGACATTATTATCTCCTCGTTGAAATCCCGGAGGGGATCACTATGGGCTTCAGAATATTCAAAACCGGGGATTTTTACCAGTGCTAATCGCCGTTGCACCCCCGGGTGTATAAAAAACGGAATATGGAGAATATTTATGCCGTTTTTTCGTATTTTTTTGTAAATCCCTTCGGATTGCTCTTTACATTCATGAAGGCCTTGGCTATATTTACTACAAAATTGTATTAAAAAAAGCCGAAGGCTACACAAAAGGAGTTTTTATGTCAGCGAAAGCAATTCTTGACATGATTCAAAAGGAAGGCATCGAATATCTGGATCTTCAGTTCGGTGATATGTTCGGTATGCTTCAGCATACTACCTTCGTTGCGAAAAATATGGATGAGGATCAGCTCACCGAAGGTATTCCTTTTGACGGTTCCAGCATTCGTGCATGGAAGAGCATCGATAAGTCCGATATGGTGTTTAAACCGGACCTGGAATCAGCGTTCGTAGACCCCTTTCGTGAGCGCAAAACTCTTGTACTCTTTGGCGATATCTACGAACCCCGGACCGGTGAACGCTATGAGCGTGCTCCCCGGAATATTGCTCACCGTGCGGTTGAGTACATGAAGAGCCTGGGTATCGGTGATGAGGTGTTCTTCGGTCCTGAACCCGAGTTTTTCATATTTGATTCGGTTCGGATTGAAAACTCTTCCAATGTCAGCTTCTTCGAAGTGGAAACCGGCGAAGGTCCCTGGACTTCAGGTAATGAAGGGGTGAACCTGGGTCATAAAGTGCGCCACAAGATGGGATATTTTCCCGCTACGCCCCAGGATACTCTCATGGATCTGAGAAGTGATATTGTGAATCACATGGAAGATATGGGAATTACCGTATTCCTTCACCACCATGAGGTAGCAACCGCCCAGGGTGAGATCGGAGTGAAATTCGGTGATATTATCAGCGCAGGCGACATGGTTCACAAGTACAAGTATGCCGTGAAAAACACCGCATACCAGTACGGAAAAACTGCAACCTTCATGCCCAAACCCATGTTCGGAGACAACGGCTCAGGAATGCACGTTCATGCTTCCATCTGGAAGGACGGTAAGAATACTTTTGCCGGCGACGGATACGCAAACCTCAGCGAGACCGCTCTCTATGCAATCGGCGGGCTTCTGAAACACGGCCGCTCCATTCAGGCATTCACCAACCCCACGGGAAACAGTTACCGTCGTCTGGTACCCGGCTACGAAGCGCCGGTTAAGCTGGCGTATTCTGCCACCAACCGTTCAGCTGCGGTGCGGATTCCTTATGTGACCGGCGATAAGGCCCGGCGCTTCGAGTTCCGCTGCGGTGACGCTTCCGGTTCGCCCTATCTTGCCTTCGCAGCAATGACCATGGCCATGATCGACGGTATTAAAAACAAAATTGATCCCGGCTCCGCACTGGATAAGAACATCTACGATCTGCCTGCGGAAGAAGCGGATGCGATTCCCTCCACCTGTGCAACTCAGGAAGAGGCAATCAAGGAAATGCTTGCAGATAAAGACTGGCTTACAGCCGGTGATGTGTTTGATGAAGCCTTCATCAAGGCATACACCGATTACCGCCTCCAGGAAGAGGTGGAAATACAGAAACTTCAGCCCACTCCGGTTGAGTTTGAACTGTACTACGACGTGTAAGATTCTTCATCGGGCGGGGATCTCATCCCCGCCGCCATTCTCCTCTCGGGCACCGGCACTATTCGCCGGTGCCCTTTTTTTGTATGCCCAGCGAAGCGCAGGCATACCCGACCGGTTGGAAGATACCGGTGTCGCCTCGTTCAGGAGGAAGACAATCCGAATTGCAAGGGCGCAGCTGGCAACGGTTGGGTCTGAAGGAAGCAATAGGAAGTGAACAGCACATAGCGAAAGCGAACCTGATACGGCACAACAGGGGTGGTAAGCGTGCAAAATAGCGCGAAGCCCGAAACCTGAACAGACCTGTAGTGTGTTTGAGGATGGCGTTGTTTACAGGGACTGCGCACAGTATCTGGGGAAACCTGTTGAAATCCCAGCAAAGGGTAGGGAACGACAAGCAGAAATGCAAGTCAGATCGAAGTTTCAGCAGGTGGCAGATGAGTCCGTAGTAGTGAGTAAGTTCCGGCCAGTGAAAGCCAGTAATGGTGTGGAGGAGAAAACCGGAATGACCTCGTCCCCGGTGACGAGGACTGCATTCAGGCCAAAAGCCGGATGCGGATGCGAAGGGACGAAGTTTTTAGTAAATCTTGTTTCGATGAAAAGGCTGGTCGGCAGCTACGCTGCCTGCTCGCCTATGCAACCGAAGGAGCGTGAAGCCTAAACAGAAAGTTGCTGGAAAGTGAGCAGAGTATGTGGCCACGGCCGACTGGGGAACCAGGAAGCTGAGCCAGAATACCGTTGACCTGAGTATCTTTTTGACCAGCTGAATATTGCCGGAAAATGGCTAAGAGACAGCTGCAGAGGAGAGAATGAGCAGGAGTTTCACCGCCGAGGTTTCAAACGAAAGAAGATGCAGACACAAGGAAATCGTAAAATCTGGTACAGCCTCTACGGCAGGATGCTCGAGAGACCACGGCTGGAGGCCGCTTTCAGGAAGGTGAAGGCAGCGAACGGAGCCCCCGGAGTAGACGGAGTGAGCGTCAAAGCCTTTGCCGACCGTCTGGCGGAGCAACTCGATGTACTTGTGAAGGAATTGAAGGACAAGAGCTACCGACCGCTTCCAGTCTTGAGGGTGGAAATACCCAAAGACGGGGGAGGAGTAAGGAAACTCGGGATACCTTCGGTTCGCGACCGGGTAGTCCAGCAAGCCTTACTGGACATTCTAAACCCAATATTTGACCCGGACTTTCATCCGTCCAGTTACGGATACCGACCGGGCAGAAGCGCACATCAGGCAATTGAGAAGGCATCTACGTTCATGCGCAGGTATGAATTGGAATGGGTAGTGGATATGGACTTGTCGAAGTGTTTTGACACACTGAAGCATGACTTTTTACTGACTCAAGTACGAAAACGAGTTGCCGATGGAAGCATCTTGAATCTCATACGCCTCTTTCTTGAAAGTGGTGTGATGACGGATGCTGGTGAAGAGAACACTGAAGAAGGGAGTCCCCAGGGCGGGGTGATTAGTCCGCTTCTCGCGAACATCTACCTCGACTTCTTTGACCAGTGGAGCATGGCACGAGGGTATCGCATAGTTCGCTATGCCGACGATATCCTCATCTTTGCTTCATCACAAAAAGGTGCGGAACGTCGGCTTGCAGCTGCAACGCATTTTCTGGAAGAAGAAATGGGACTGGCTGTGAATCGTGAGAAAACTCACATTACAAACCTGTATGAGGGGGTGCGCTACCTTGGAGTAGTAATCTCTCGTCACCACACCCGGATTCAGGAAAAGAAGGTGAAAGCCTTCAAGGACAAGGTCAGGAAACTGACCCGACGCAACAGCGGGAGACCGCTGGGATCGACAATTTACGAACTCAATCCAGTACTACGCGGGTTTGCTAACTATTTCAGGATAGCAAATTGTACGAAGGTATTCAGGGAGCTGATGAGCTGGGTACGCAGGCGATTGCGGGCTATTCAGTTGCGACTTTGGAAACGCTCTTCCCGGCTGCACCGCCGATTGCGGCAGCTGGGATTTCAAGGCGAGTTCAAACACATCAAGATGAGTTCGTGGAGATCGGCTAAAAGTCCGCTTGCAGCCATGGCGCTGCAAAACAAGCACTTTGAAGAGATGAATCTGTTTTCTCTCGACAAGGTACAGGTCGCAATTTCTGTCCGGCAGCTTGCTGGATAACTGAAGACAGGAGCCGTATACGAGGTCCGTACGTACGGTTCTGTGAGAGGGACAATAAAGGAGGTCATTCCTCCTTTATTGCCCTACTCGATACCCGCCTCCCGGGTAAAAAAGAAGACGTCACTCAAAATTTCGATTTGAGATTCTCTATGCATCCCGAAAATCGTTGAGACCGGCCATATTGCAGGATATAATTAATGCGGGTTATGACTGCGGCGGGATGAACGTACTCCCAACCCAGAATGCAGGGACCGGCATCAGGGGGGTACAACAGACGAGTCTGTACCGGCAGTCTGTACCCGGAGGAGATTGTCATGAACCGGAAATCAGGAATGTTTTCTGCAGTTTTTCTTCTTATTCCAGCCCTGCTTTTGCTTGTATCTTCCTGCAGCATTATTTTCAAAGATTTGGTTACCAAACCTCAGATTACCACCCATGAACTGGAGTATTATCTTGATACTACAACCAACACCGGCAGCTTTGATCAAGTAACCATCACCTGGTCTGAAGCAAAACGGGCAGGGTATTATGATGTTCAGCTGATCGACCGGGACAGCACTGCGGTATGGGATTTTGACAGAACAGAGGATAATGATACCAGCTTTACCGATCACGGAGAAAAACTCGGTCCCGACAAATTTCAACCGGGAAAGAGATATGCATACAGAGTCCGGGGATATTCAGATTTTCTGGATGAAGAAGGCCCCTGGTCCGACGACTATGACATTCGAATTCCTGCGTTTATGCCCCCATGGGAGGTATTTCCCGATATTGGCACATCAGGCGAAATTACCCTGAGTTGGGCAGCTCAGGATCTTGAGGACTTAAGCTATGTCATTCGCCGGGGTACAGACGGCGAATTTGGTAGTTTCACCCAGCTGGCTGAGGTAAGCGGAAACAGCTACAGTGATGATTCGGTGATTGCCGAACAGGTGTATTATTACCGGGTATCGGCCAAACATCCGGAGTACGGCGAGACGCCGTATTTTGCCCTGCAGGCATCGGCACAGTAGCCGCGAATTTTTCATTACATGCGAAAAAAAAATAGCCGGAGCTCCCGAAAGAGCTGCCGGCTTTCTCCAGATTTTTTGGGGAACGTCCTCGCTACCGGGTGCATTCCTTTTGGACTGCACCCATCACCTGCAGGCTATAATCTGAACCCCAGGGTGAACCTGTTGTGCACGGTTCCGAATCCGGGGATTTCGTAGGAACCGCCCCCCGGACCGTTATACTGGCTGTAGCCTCCGGTGAGGCCGGGTTCAAGTTCCAGGTCGGCATTAACCCCCATATAGAATCCCATTCCCAGGAACTGCAGTCCCACAACCGCCTTGGCTGAAGGATAGGTGTAACGGTTTTCAGGATCAAAGATGCTTGCCAGACGCTGGTTGGCATTGTCGCCAACGCTTCCCCGGCGAATGGAGATTTCCAGGTCGGCGTAGAGCGGACGGAACTTCAACCGGGTTCCCCAGCCGAATCCCATGGTGAGATCCTCAAGCTGATCCACACCGTTCACAGGCAGGATTCCCCCGTACAGGGTTGTATAGAAGTTCCTGCTGCCGTTGGCGATTCCCAGGAAATGATGAGTATCATTTTCCACCCACCAGCCGATATCATGAATGCCTTTTTTTACCCAGCTGAACAATCCGATGGGAATACCGTAGAGATCGTTGGAGATGTTGATTACCCCCAGTTGGATGCCCTTCATTTCACCCCGTGCGATGTTCAGAACCCCGATTTGCGCACCGGCTCCATCTTCGGTGATGTTCACCGTGGACAGCTGTGCTCCGTTGATTCTGCGGCTGCCGTTGAATACACCGGCGACCTGTACGCCGTTCATCAGACCGGTTGAGTTAAACACTCCCGCCGCCTGTACGCCGTTCATCTGGTGATCCGCCGTATTGAAGACCCCGGCAAGCTGGGCGCCGCTCAGGGGCTCGTCCGCCACATTGAAGACCCCTGCAACCTGGGCGGCGCTTGAGCGTTCCATGCTGGTATTGAACACCCCGGCGGTCTGTACGCCGGTGATGCTTCCCTCGGCAGTGTTGAAAATACCCGCAGATTGCACCCCGGTGAAATTCCTGCGGCTCACGTTACCGATTCCCGAACTCATCACCCCGCTGCTGTTCTCATAAAGAGTGGTGAATATTCCTGCTGATGCCAGGCCCGCCAGCCCGCCCAGGTCCAGGATGAGGGGACTGTAGGCGAAGGTGCTTTGAACCGATCTGCCCTCCATCACGGGATACGAGATTCCCGGAACTGCAGAGACGTAGAATGGATGATAACTGAGTGTAACCGGCCGGGGGGAAACGGTCTCGTCGGCGGGAGTCTTTTCAATACCCCCGGCCGTCTTGCTGCCGGTTTTCAGCCCGGTTTCCGGTTCCTTGCGGTTGCCGCTTTCATCGGGCTCAGGCTGAGCAGCTTCGGTGGAAGGGGTGGTTTCGGAGAAGAAGTCATCTTTATCGCTGAAAAAATCCTCTTCGGTGGTGAAAAAATCATCTTCCACCGCAAAAAAGTCATCCTCCCCAGACGGCCGGCCGCTGTTGTCCCCGGAAGACTCATCAGAGGCGGACGGTGCCGGTGAAGTTGATCCATCGGCGTTTGTAACGTCATCATATGGTGCCGGCACAGCCCGGGCCCCTTCGGATGATTGTGCAATTTCCGTGTCCTCATCCATAAAGGGTTCGGATGGGCTTCCTCCTCTGCTGCGGTTCTGTTCCTGCTCCAGAGGATAAAAATCTCCGGCAACCAGAAACTTCTGGCTTCTGTAGGAAAGATTAAAAGAGTGGTTCCAGGCGGATCCGCTGCTGTCGCTGAGTTCCAGATGGTAGATACCCGGATCCAATGCAATTTCAAGAATTTTATCCGCAGGTTTGTTGATCTCTGCTACGATATTTCTCCGTCCGTTCTTTACATACACTCTACCGGCAATCTCCTCATCCAGCACCACCGAGCTTACCGGATTGCTGAGATCGGTGAGCACAAGGTCTCCCGAACCGCTGAGATTAATATTGTAGGAGGGGTGCTGTGGACCCGAAAGGCTGCTGCTGGTGACCGAAAGAGTTTCGTTGAACGCATACTCATACGCCTCATTTAATGTGACTTTCCGGTCCCCCGAGTGATCAGCTGCCCCTCTGAGAGCAGAAACCATGTAATGGGTGAAAAATGACGCTTCAATCCGGTCTGACTCCTGGGCAAGTTCATCCGCAGAGCTGGAGGTGATAAACGCATGCCCGCTCATGCTGGAACTGTCATCCAGCAGAAATGGCTGGGTTCGCACTCCGCCTTTTGTGCGGGTAAATGCTCCTGATGCGCAGGAGTCCAGAATCGCAATGCTCACATCCGCATCCACGCTGTTGATATTCTCCCGGAGCTCCTGGTATGCGAAATGCTCATCGCCCAGAAGCAGCCCTGTCTCATCGGAGTGTCCGGAATAATAGAACACGAACTCAACCCGTCTTGAGTCCTCACTGCTTTCATCGATAATCCGGCTCAGGCGGGTAAATGTCTGCTCCACATTCCGCTTTCCGGGATTTTCCAGAACCACTCCGTCTCCCGGCAGAATGCCGCCCACTTCTGAAAGAACCCGGGAGAGTTTAATGGCGTCGCTGACTGCCCATCGTAGTTCCTGCCGGGAGCTGCCGCCGTCGTTGGTTCCCACGAAGAGCCCGAAACGGCGGATGGGTCCGCTGGCCGAGCCTGAATCGCTCTCCTGACCGAAGGCCGGCACTGCCGTGAGCCACAGCAGGCCGATCAATCCCATGAGAACCGCCCTGCGGATTGTTGTATATCGTCCTGTCTTTTTGGTATGAACGGTCATAAGGTTCTCCTTAAATTATCTGCCCGCAGGCTTTACCAGGTCGATGCGGTGCACGCTGAATTCCTCCGGGAAATCCAGTTCCCCGCTTCGTGTCCACCGTGCAGATTTCAACTGTGGTGCGATGGATGCCAACAGGTCACCCACATCAAATGCTTCCTCGGAACTCACGAAAAAGAATCTTTCAAATTGAGGTGCATCATCAAGTCGATATCCATATGGAAGATATACCTCATCATAGGGCTGTAATCGGGGAAGAATATCAGAATTTTCCGGATAATGAAGAGTTATTACATCCCGTGAGTCCACGGAGATAATCGCCCCGTAATTTTTCCCTGTTGCCAGATAGCTGATCTGCAGATTATCTCCCTGAAAGCTGCGGTCCCCGTCTTCCAGCAACTCCGCGTCCCCGTCTCCCAGATCCCGGTAAATGAAGATCCGCGGCTCCAGTCCCTTGGTGCGGATGCCGTCGCCCGCCGGATCTGCCTGATCCATGGGAAGGGCGAAGCGGAACACCAGACCCAGAACCAGTACCACCGGCAGAGCTGCGGCCAAAGCTGCACTCCAGCCCGGGTTTTTGAACCGTGAGATGAAGCTTTTCTTCGGTTTCGGGGGCAGGGGTTCACCATGCTCAGGAATATCCAGAACTCCCGATGCAATTCTGCGTGATTCCATGGATTCGGCGAAGGCTCTGCGGCGAATTTCCGCAAGTTCCGACTGTGTGTCGTGCTGCTGAAGGAAGCGGGTGTTGGCATCTTTCAGCCGATCCACCGCTGCATCGAAATCCCGGGGGGAGAAACCGGGGCGGGAGGAAATATCCTGCCATGTTTCTTCACCGAGCTCATCCACGGCGGCCTGTTCCAAATATAAATCCTGTACCTGTGTTGAATTGTGTTTCATGTTTTCAAGCCTCCTTCAGGGCTTTTCCCCTGGACTGCAGTTTTCTCAGGCGTTTGCGGATACCCGAGACGGACATCCCGACGTGAGAAGCGGTTTCCTCCAGGGTGTACTTATCAACATAATGGAGCCATGCAATGATTCTGGTTTTGTCATCATCAATCGCAAAGAGCCGCTCCAGGAAATGGCGGGCCAGAACCGTTTCTCCGCTTGGATCTATCCATCCGGGGTCCTGATCCTCAACCGCCGCATGCTGTCGAAGTTTCTGTGACCTGAGGTAGTTCAGGCTCAAATTGGTTGCCATGGTGTACAGAAGGCTGGACGGTCCCTTATGCTCCAGCCGGTTCTGAAAGCGCAGGAGATTTACAAATACATCCTGCATAATATCCTGGGCTGCCTCATCATTCTTCACAATGCCGAGACAGCGGCGGTACACCATGGGGGCGTATTTTTCATAATAGCTTTCAATATTGATATTCACTCTGCGCTCCTGAATTGGTTCATAGACTCTAACAGCTCTGAGCAGAAAATATGTTCCCATATTCTTTCCCTTGCCTCTATAATTCAGCTATGAGTCTTTTTGAAAAAATTGCGGAATACCGGATAATTCCGGTGCTGAATCTTCCGGAGCCCCAGCCGGCCATCCGTCTTGCCCAGCTGTTTCTGGAAGAGGGACTGCCTGTAATGGAAATTACGTTCCGGAATTCCGGAGCATCTCAGGTGATCCGGGCTGTCCGTGAGCGTTTTCCGGAAATGCTCCTGGGCGCCGGTACGGTGAGGCAGCCGGAACAGCTGGATGATGCCCTGGAAGCGGGGGTGGATTTTCTGGTTTCACCCAGTCTTGTCCCCGGGGTTATCCGTTCCTGGGATGCCATGCGCAGCAATGGAGCGGCCCCTCCTCCCTACATACCCGGGATCGCCACGGTCAGGGAGGCGGAGGAGGCTCTGGAATACGGCTTAACGCTGCTCAAATTTTTTCCTGCTTCTGTATCCGGAGGTCCGGGGATGCTCAAGGCCATCAAGGCCACCCATCCGGAATTGAAATTTATTCCAACCGGAGGCATCAATCTTGAAAATCTGTCGGATTATCTGAAGCTGCCGAATGTGACTGCATGCGGAGCAAGTTCGGTTTTCAACCGTTCGGCCTTCGAATCCGGAGATATTGAGGCAGTGCGGGAGAGAATCCGGGATTTCCTGACGGTCCGGGGAATCAGTCTCCCTGAATGAACCCCGAGTATGTGGAGTGAACTTCACTGATTGCGGTTCTGAAATAGCGGAAAAAACGCTCAGGCTTCCATGAGGGCTTCAGGCAGAGGGCCAGTTTATTCAGTTCATGCTCCTGCTCCGGGAGGCTGTGGGCCTGTTTGTTATTGCTGAGCTGAAGATAGTGCTCCACCCTCCGGAAGAAGGTATAGTACTCTGTCAACGCATTTCCCGTTTCCCGGGGGATGAGTTGGGTCCGCTGCAGCAGCTGAAGTCCCCGCAGGCTGTTCCCGGTGAGAATTACCGGGTATTCCCCGCTGTACAGCATCTGCATTCCCTGTATGAAAAATTCGATATCCCTGATTCCCCCGTGGTCGTTTTTCACATCAAAGCCCGGCAGCAGATTATCCTGCGCCTCCCCGGGGTCGGAACCGCTGCCTCCCACATGATGGGCTATGCTCTTTTTCCGCATGGAGTCGATATTGCTTCTGGGATCCTGTTCATCCCATACTCTGTCGAATTCAGGTTTCAGTTCCGTGAGAAGCCGTTCCCCCAGAGCCAGGCTGCCGGCCACGGGTTTCAGCTTAATAAGAGCCTGGAACTCCCAGGGATCTGCGTGTTTCCGGTAATACTCCAGAATTGCGGGCATGGAAGAGACCAGGGGGCCGGATGCACCGTAGGGTCTGAGGCGCATGTCTACCCGGTACGCCTGTCCCTCACGGGTGAAATCGTTCAGGCTTTTCACCATGGTCTTGAATATTCCGGTGTACAGTTTGATTTCCCCATCCCGATCCTGTGATTCATCGGGAAGATATACACAGAGAAGATCAATGTCCGAGCTGTAATTCAGTTCCCATCCCCCCAGCTTTCCGAAGGCGAGAACCGACAATGAGCTGAGAATTTCACGCAGCCGCGGATCATTCCTTCCTTCCTGTGGCCGGAGTTCCCGGAAGGCTGCTTCCCGCAGGGCAATCTCGCAGCAGCTTCGGGCAAGGAAGGAAATTTCACCCATTATTTCCTCGATTTTCACCCCAAGGGCAATATCCCGAACCCCTATGCGAAGGATTTCCTTTTTCCGCTGCCGCCGGAGCCGGTTCAGCCAATCATGATGGTCAGATGCAGCCAACGCCTCATTGCTCAGGGCTTCTTCCATTTCGATCTGGTTCCTCGGACGGCTGACAACTTCGGGGTCGGTGGCCCAGAAAAAGAACCCGGGGTTTTGAATCAGGGTGTCCGCCAGGAACTGGGAGCTGGAGAGCAGGCTGAACAGGATATCCATCCGTTTGGGCTGGCTGAGCAGCTGAGTGAAGTGACGCTCCTGGCTCTTCAGCCGTGCGGTGAACTGTTCCCAATTGTTCAGAGCCATATCCGGGTCTGCGCTTCGTGATATCCTCTCCCAGACAAGAATTGCCAGCCGGATGAAATGTTCACCGTTCACATCCCGCTGGGCGATGTTCTGAATGTTCACCATGGCTTTCTGACCGTCCTGGAAGCCTGACAGGCGGAAGAATTCATCCATCTCATCGGGGTCCAGGCCGTCGCTGATAACGATATCCACAATGGTGAGTTTCCGCTTCCCGGGGATGGCTTCCCGGCCGAGATGACGCTCCACAAATTGCCGCACCCTGGCGCTGTGGGTTTCGAAGTCGATGGTCAGCTGATCGGCCTCACTCAGACCTTCCCGGGTTTTGTAGCCGATTCTCCGGGCCAGATGCCGGTACTCCCGGTCATGCTGGGGGGGAAGAAAAAGGTCCTCGGCGTTCCCCCTGAGCATCCGCAGCCCGTTGATCAGATTGCGGTGAAAGCGGTAGGCCTGGATCATTGCCTGGGTTTCCGAATCATCGATGGTGCCCAGATTGTGCAGACTTTTCAGTGCGTCGTGGATTCCCGGTCCCCTGAGAGACTCATGCTTCCGTCCGTGAATCACCTGGAGAATCTGAACGTTGTATTCCAGGTCAACCAGTCCGCCGGGGCTGAATTTGGCATTGATTCTCCCTTCCTTGAGCTTTTCCCTGAGCTGAAGCTGACGCAGATCCCTGAGTTCCGGTACGATGATGGCGTCGCTTTCGTACAGAATGTGATTTCTGATGCTCAGGCATTCCCGTCCCAGCTCCGGGCTCCCTCCCAGATGCCGCATCCGCACCAGGGCCAGACGCTCGGCACTGTGGGCCTTGCCCCCTTCCCGGAAGTATTCGCTGAATTTGTCCAGCTTCACCGCCACCGGGCCGTCCTCTCCATGGGGACGCAGGCGAAGATCCACCTGGAAAATGCCTTCTTTTTTGGCGCTGATCATCCCGCCGGCCCGTTTGAACATCTTTTCGAAAAAATCCCGGTTGGCAATGGACTTTTCACCGTCGCTGTGACCGTTGTCGGAAAACACAAACATCAGTTCCAGATCGCTGGCATATCCCAGGGCTTTTCCCCCCAGCTTGCCCAGGCCGAACACCGCCCATTCCGCTTCCAGGCCCCCGGCGCTCCGGGGAATGCCGTATCGGCCGGTCATTTCAAGCCATGCAAGCCGGCAGGCCGCCCGGACCACAGCCTCCGCCAGGGTGCTCAGCCGGCGGGAGAGAAAGAAAAAGTCCAGATCCCGGATGGTGATGTGGTCCATGTCGATAAGAAAGCTTTCCCGGTTTTTAAATTCATTCAATGCGGCGGTCATTGCGGCGATGTCCGGGGAACCGGGATCCGGGCCCCGTGCTTCATCCAGCTTGTTTCCCAGGGCTTCTTCCAGGCTGTCTTCCGGGGTGCTGAGCAGATGCCGTTTATCCAGATTTTTCAGCATGGGGACGATGCTGTCCCGCTGAATCCTGATGAAATCCTCCCAGAGAAAGTCACTGGTTCCCAGAAGCCGTGCCAGTTCTCCATGGAAGCCGCTGGAAGCCAGCAGCTGCCGGAAGTCTTCGGCGGCATCCAGTTGCTGAACATCCTGAATGAGGCTGTCGAAGCGCTCCAGAGCCTTCGCCGGGTCCGGCGCCTTGTCCAGGAAGTAGGTGAATTGCTTTGAGATGAGAATGGAAAGTTTGATCCGGTTCAGGACCCGCTCGTTCTTGATGGGTTTACCTTTGCGGTCGGTGAATTCTATGGTATCCACCAGCCGGCCGTTCCGGGTTTCTATGTGAACGTGTTCTATGCGGAGACGGTGAAGATTGAGAACCGTGCTCAAACTGTACAAAAAAAACGGCGTATCCGAAGATTTCACTTCAATTGCGGTGGAATGCTCTTTTTGTATGATCTGCAGGTGTATGGGATTCAGCAGGGTGCCGCTTCCGGGAACTGAATTCTGAATCCTCTGGCTGACCAGTTCAATAACCCTCTGCTGGATGGATACCGGGTGCACCGGGCTCCCTCCTGGTCGGGCGGGAGACTCCAGAAGCTGATAAAACTCCCTGATATGTTCTTCCACCTGGGCGATCCAGCTGTGCATTCCGCCGCTTCCGGAGATGTTTCCGGAAAAGTGGTCGATGATCACCCTTCTGCCGCCGATATTCCGGCTGGTGGCGATGGTCCCTTCTCGGATATTCATCCCGGCGGCCGCCAGCACCCCTACCAGAATGCTGAACAGCAAATCGTGATCGTATCCGATTACATAGAGGGATATTTCCCATCCCTCCATGGTGTCTTTCCTGTCCACAATGAAGTGAACGGGATGGTCTGTCTGAAGACTCTGCATGCCCCGGATAATCCGGGGTAAATCTCTTCTTGGAAACCTGCGGATGCCGTCCCCCGGCAAGGCCTGAACCAGACGTTCCACATCATGAGTTTCCAGCTCCGGGGATTTCGCGCAAATTTCCTGTATCAGATCGTTATTGCTTGCCTGCATATTCGGGTACATCCTGTCGGTTCAGGGTATGGAAGGGCATTTCCACCTCTCCCATTGTACATACCCGGTATTTTTTAATGAACCCGGCGGGACGGTAGGTCATTTTGGCCTGGCGGAGGCCCTCGTCTCCAAGGTCCTGCTCCCGGTTGATGTATTTATAGCATTTGGGAAGAACTGCGGCGTAGGCCCGGTTGATGAACTGATAAATGCCCTTATATTCCCCCAGAGCCTTTTCGATGTGAATTACATATGTGCTCTTTTTTGATATGCCTTCACCCATGGTGTATGCTGCGGGCTTACCGTCAACATAGATCATGTATCCGTTCAGCTCCAGGAAATCCTTCAGTTCCAAGGCCTCTTTACTTTCTTTGTAGTCACCTTCATCTTCCCTGCCTTCCCGCCATTTTTCCAGGACTGCAAAGGCATCATCCACGTTGTCGTTGCAAAGGGGCCGCTCTTCATAGGAATAATTATTGAGAAAGGCGTTAATCTGATTCCGTTTTTTATGATATTTTTTGCCTTTCAGGGTGGCCAGGTCTTCTCTGAGGTAGAGGTAATCGAAGTTGTCCCGGTCTTCACAGACATTGTAGCCCAAACCCTCCAGCCAGATCCGGGCTTCATCCGCCCGTTCTTCGTTCAGGTTTTTAATATAATCGGCTTCTTCCAGAAGACGCTTTCTCAGCTCTCCGTCATTGGGGAAGCCCATGGGGAGGCTGTAGAAGGTTTTTCCATCCTTTTTGCCTTTGATGAGCAGTTTGTCATCGGGAAGCCAGCTGAGCTGGTACTCATAGTGGTTTCGGAAGAGGAACAGGCCGGTGAACGTGAACTCGGAAACCCCTCCGGCCTCATTATTGAGTCTGGGGTACAGTTCTTTTTTAAAATCCTTATGAATATTTGAAAATTCCGGATATTCTGGTATGTGTTGCATACCAGTAATATATGCGATTCCCCGGCTCCGGGCAAACATAAACATGTGTATATGCAAGAAGATTGTCCTGATTGAGAGGAATCCGAGGAGAATAATAGATGCTGCAGAACATAGACCTGGACAGAGAATGGTTTGAAGAACGGCTGTTGGAACGTTTTGTGCGATACGCCAAAGTGCATACCACCAGCGACCCCCACGCTGAAGGGACGCCAAGTACGGAGCGCCAGTGGGTACTGGCCAAACTCCTGGAACAGGAACTGAAGGAATTGGGCCTGAAGGAAGTTGAGCTTACAGAATACTGCAACCTTGTGGGACGCCTTCCCGCCAATATCAAAACAGATGCAGATCCGGTGATGTTTCTGGCTCACATGGATACCGCACCGGATTTTTCCGGAGAGAATGTAAATCCCCGGATTCACGCCGACTATGACGGTGGGGTGATCCGCCTGAACGACGAGTATCAGCTGGATCCCCGGGATAATCCCCTGCTGAAGGATTATCTGGGCGATACTGTGATTACCACCGACGGAAACACCCTTCTGGGGGCGGATGATAAGGCGGGGATTGCCGAAATTATGACCGCCCTTGAGTATCTGGTGGAGCATCCGGATATCAGCCACGGCGATGTGGAGGTTGTCTTCACCCCGGATGAGGAGATCGGGAAGGGAACCGTGAAATTTCCCGGGGATCTTGTCCGATCGAAGTTCGGCTTCACCCTGGACGGTGACACCGAGGGGAGCTACAACGCCCAGTGTTTCAATGCCTTTGCCATTGATGTTGAGTTCACCGGCGTGATGATCCATCCCGGGTACGCCAGGGGAGAAATGGTCAATGCCATTGCCATGGCTTCCCATTTTGCGGCCATGCTGCCCGGGCAGGAAACCCCCGAGGCAACCGACGGCGACTACGGCTTCTACGCTCTCAGGGAGATCAGCGGAACCATGGAGTCTGCCAAACTGGGGATCTTCATCAGGGATTTCAGCATGGATGAGATTACCCGGCGGATAGCGTATCTTGAGCAGCTTGGAAAAACCGTGGAAATGAAGTTCCCCGGAAGCAGGGTGCAAATCAGCACAACCCAGCGCTATCTGAACCTGAAGCAGTTTCTCGAAGGTTCTCCCTGGGTAATTGAAACTCTGGAGGAAGCCATACGTGATACCGGCATGGAGCCGGTTCAAAAGAGCATCAGGGGAGGCACCGACGGTGCACGGCTGTCTGAAATGGGTTTTCCCACCCCCAATATATTCGCAGGAGGCCTGAATTTTCACAGCCGGTTTGAATGGGTGGGACTGAGAGCCATGGTCCGGGCATCAAAGGTGGTGCTGAACATTATTCAGCGCTGGTCCGCCTGATGAGCCGATGCCGCTATTCCGGAGTGCCCGGGCGTGGGTCCCGGAAAACCGCATGCATCGATTACATGTACACCCTCTGAACCCGGGGACTGATCCCGCAGGTGATTTCGTAGGCAATGGTGCCTGCCTTGTCGGCCAGGGTTGAGGCCGTCTCGGCTCCGGGGCTGAATCCGAAGAGAACGGCATCGCTGTAGCGCTGCACCGGGGTTCGGGGACCGCAGTCAACCATGCATTGATCCATGCAGATTCTGCCTACCTGGGGCAGTTGCCGTCCCTCAATGAGAACGGCGGCGTTATTGGAGACGATCCTGGGGTATCCGTCGGCGTACCCGGCGTTGACGGTGGCTATCCAGCTTTCCTCATTGCTGGTCCAGGTGTGTCCGTAGGAAATTGACGTCCCCGGGGGAACCTTCTTTACAAAGGTCACAGGAGCCCGCAGTTCCATAACCGGCTTCAGCTCCATGTTTCGCCGGGTGAGTTCCTCTGCGAAGGCTGAATCCGGGGCGTACCCGTATGCTGCGATCCCCGGCCGCATCATGCTGCTTCCGTCATCTCCGTGGAAAAGGATCCCCCCCGAATTGGCTCCGTGAACAAATTCCGGCGCCATCCCCCTGGACTCCAGCTCCTCAGCTGCGGCCTTCAGCAATGCCGCCTGCCTGGGAGCCAGGCTGTCGCCGGGATCATCGCTCAGGGGAAAGTGGGTTGCCAGGCCGGCAATGCGGAACCCCGGGGTGGAGAAGACGGCCTTGGCCAGAGCAGGAATATCCTCCGGCGGGCAGCCCAGCCTGCCCATACCGGTATCGGTTTTCACATGGATTCCCAGATCAGGAGCTTCATCTGAAATGACGGCCTGTTTCAGAAGGAGGTTCCGGCATTCCGCCAGCTCGTGGAAATAATCAAGGTCGCTGACAAAGGGTTCGATGTTCCGGGTGAACAGAAACTCTTCTTCACCCCGGTCCGCAATGCTGAACAGGAAAATTCGTGAACCGATGCCCGCTTCCCGGAGTTCCACTGCTTCTGAGACCCTGGCTACTCCAAAGTGCCGAATGCCCCAGGCTTCCGCCTCACGGGCCATTCGTACTGCGCCGTGACCGTATGCGTCGGCCTTTACAGCCAGGCACAGGGGCCGTCGGCCAGCCTGCTTCTGGAGTACTGAAAGATTATGCCGGAAATTTTCAAGGTTGATGATGGCCCTGGTCTGTGTCATGGTTTTCAGTGTAACCCGCCGGCCCGGGTGCTGCAATAACTCCATGCCGGACGTGTGAAACCTGTGGTGTATCTGTTTCCCGGCGGAAATATCAATATTCAAAGAAATTTTCCGCTCTTTGGCTTTTTTCCGTATCCGTGCTATATTATTTGTGGAAAAACATATGAAAATTGCAAGACCGTTTTCCATTACCATTCTCCTCTCTCTGCTGGTACTCTCCGGCTGCGATACGGGATCATTTTTCATGACTTCCTCCGGGGAAGGCAGCATTTCTGTAGATACCGTGGAGCCTGCATCTTTTGTGGAGGCAGACGGAAGCATCCCCGTAACATTCAACAGCGATAGAAGCAGTGAAGAACCTGATCTTATCAGGCTCAGTGTGGAAGACGAGGCGGGAACGGTACTCCATGAGAGGGAATTCTCCCGGGGGACACCGGATTTTCCCGAAATTCCCGATCTTCAGCTGGACGAACTTGAACTGCCCCGGGGCAGAGTGTATGTGATCAATCTTGAATTTTTCCGTGAAGGCGAGTTCCTCCACCAGGAAGACAGCTGGTTCTTTTATGGCGCTGAACCAACGGATATTCGACAGGTCACTGTCAGCCCCCACTCCGCCGCCCCCGGAGAAGAGGTAAAAGTCCTTGTGGAAATCGGTTCAGATCCCTCGGTTTCGCCGTACCTGCAGTTCCGGATGGACGGGGATGTGGTGTATGAAGGGTTGGCAGAAACATCCAGCATTGAATTTGAACTTACCGCCCCGGAACAGGGGGGCGTATACGATCTCAGGCTGGATCTCTACCCGTGGTTTGACAGCAGAATAGATGAAGACAGTTCTTCAACCATTCACCAGACCCTGGAGATGCTGGTAATCCAGCCGAGAAATAATGAAAGTCCCCGGGGGGTTCGCCAGATTACCCGGGATGATTCTCTTTCCCCGGAGACCGCTCCGTTTTTCTACAACAATGACCGGGTGGCTACGGGGATCCAGCTCAATTTCTCCTCTACAGAACAGGAATCCAGCCCGGTTGCCCGGACTGAAGATGGATCGGGCTCGGCAGAGGATGACGACTCCCTCACGGAAGCATTGTTATTCAGCCTCTCGGATGGAGGACTGGGAATTCGGGCGGTTGCCGAAGATGATGACCTGCTGTTTCATATCCGCTATCGGTTCCAGACCTCCCAAACTTCCGCTGACGAATCGGGGAATCAGAGATCACGGAACATTGAACGGCCGGTTTTTGAGAAAACAGTACGCATAGAGCGGGCAGTCAGTTCACGGTCCGCCGCATTGACCATGGATATTCTGGAAAGCGACAGGCATCTTACGCTTCTGGTCTCTGCAGCAGGGAAACTCCTGTACGGAGAACTGCTGTATTTCGATGATTTTGCCTCCGTTGAACCTGCAGACAGTGACGACGGTCCCGGAGAATTCGCGACTGAGGGTCGCATTGGTCCGGGAGTGTCGCTGCTGGAGTTGACTCCCCTGGCGGAGAGTTCAGATCTTGAAAGCCTGTTTCAGATGATACTCAGAAAGAAATACGGCAACTTTATTTTATTCGCTGAGGGATTTGAGTTTGCATCATCGGTGAATAATGCCATCAGTTACTCCGATCAGGCTTTTATCCAGGACGGATATCTGGTGCTACCCCCCGGAGCATGGGTTGAACTGCCCGGATTTGCCCTTGATGAGTATCTGGTAAATGTAGCTGCGGAATTCCATGATGATGATTCTCTTCGGGGAACCAAACTGGAATTGGTTCAGCTGCAATCTTCCGAGGATTCTGAATCAGCTTCATCGGTATTCAGCCTGAACGGTGCCGGAGAAGTTTCTGTGGAAGGCGTATCCATGATGCGCATTCCCGCGCCGGACAGCGTATTCGAGTTTACCCTTTCCCAGAAGGATGAGCTTCTCTCCCTGGTGTTTCCCCAGGTGAGTGAAAATGGATTGAATATTCCCGTGAACCGGGGAGGCCTCTACCGTCTGTATATCAACCGTCAAAGCGAAGCCCAGCTTCAGATCAGACTGGATTCCGTTCAGGCCACCAATACCGCCGATGAGCTGGTAGACCGGGTTTTTGACGGAATCTGATCCTCAGTTTCGTATCAGTATGCACTTTTTCGAAAAACTGTTCTCCTGATCGTTGAAAACCGACAGCGCCGCAGCTACTATTTCAGTATCAGAATAAAAAGATTAGAACAGGAACCCGAATGAAAAAGTTAATTGCACTGATTGCCGTCTTTTGCATATTCGCCTGGGGGCTCTATGCCCAGGAAATATCGGAAAAGCAGGATCTGTCCATATTCCGCGCCAATTATTACGGAGCTCCGGTTGAGAAACAGGGTGATTCCCTGAGCATCAAAGCCCAGATTGGAAAAACCTCGGTAGAGCTTGATCTCACCAGCAGCGGCAATATGGAAACTGACCGGATTTTCCGCAACAGTATCGGAGCGGTGGATGCCGGAATCAGGCAGGTTTTTCAGAATCTGGGAAGATTCAATATTATTGCCATGCCCCAGCGGGTAAGCACCTCCAATGTAACGGATTTTATCTCAGCCATTCAGGATTACCGCCAGCAGGGTGTGGAAATCCCCGAAGCGGTGCGTCTGGGGCAGGAGGCATTTACCGAATCCGACCTCAACAGGATCATCAATTCATTTATCATGGTTGTTCCCGAAGTTACTTATTACGATATTAACATCGGAGATGTCAGCCTGTATGAGGCAACAATAGTAACATCTTTCAGCATCTTCAATGTTGAAGATTACAGCAGCATAGCGGAGTTCTCGGTGGAATCCACCGGCTACTCGGATGATAAACAGGAAGCCATGCGGCTGGCCGTGGAGGATATATCCGACCAGCTGGAATTTGAAATCCGCTCTGTGGAACAGTTCAGACTGAAATCTGCAATTCTGGAACGGAGAGCAGGACGGATTATTCTTGAATTCGGAAGAAATATGGGGATACGGGTTGGGGACGAATATGAGGTTACCCGAATCCGCGATCTCGGCGGGAAAGTCTTTAATGAGCGGGTGGGCCTGCTTCGAATTCGGGAAGTGAACCAGGAATTTTCCATCGCCTCGGTGATGTATGAAAAAGAGAGAATCGTTGCCGGGGATCAGGTGAAGGAAATTCCTCGAATCGGATTCGATGTCACCCCCTATGTGGCGGCAATATTCAATCTGGAGAGCAGAAGTATCTCCAGTATTTCGTTCGGAGCCAGGGCTGCTCCAAGCCGGGGCTTTTATGCCTTCCGTCCGGTGGCTGGGGTGGAGATTGTGCTCTCAAACGCCAGTACCGCAGGAGAATTTATCGGCCTGCCGGTAAGTGTGAATTTCGGAGCCGAGTACAACCTGTTTCTCCGGCGTCTGCGGCTCACTCCCCACGCCTATCTGGGATTGGTGGGGCAGATTCCGCTACAGGAGGGTGATGACTTTGCGCTGAAGGCATTGAAGACGGGTCTGGTATCCGGACTTTCCTATTTGCTGCCCAGCGCAGCGGATAATATTGAACTATACCTGGAAGGAGGCTATGAGCTTCAATTCGGGTTTGAATCCAATCCGGTTTCCGGTATCAGCCTGGGTGCTGGGGTGCGGATCCGCTAACTACGGAAAACGGAAAAAAGATCGGATATTTGAAGAGGACGGTTATGAAAAGCATATACAGAACAATGGTCCTGCTGCTCAGTATGCTGCTGTTGATCGGCTCCTGTGCGGGAACCGGAGCTGCAGTGGGGGGCGGGAGTGATGTGTTCGCCGGACAGGGGCGGGACGAGAGTCTGCTTACGGCAATGAACAAGGCGAAAATGGATGCTGTGCGGAATGCGGTGATCCGGATGATCGGAGCCCCGGCTGAGGATGCCCAGTCCGCTCAGCTGCAGGAGGTTCTGTACTCCAGCTCCAACCCCAACCGTTTCGTATACCCCGAAAGCATGGAGACTCTCCGGAAAGAGAACATGGGCAGCATAGACGCCATGGATATGCTGTACGAGATCCGGATCCGGGTGCGGATGGATGCAGTGAGAAATGTACTTGATACCCATGGGATCAGTTCAAACCCCGGAAATGGAGGGGCCGACTCCGGTACCGGGGAAATGAAGTCTGGCACAGGGGATAATTCAGTTGAAGAAGCCGGGGAGGTCACCGGAAACAAATCGACCTCCGAAGATCCGGCAACCGCTGAAGACCCGGCATCCACCGAAGAGCGGCAGTTTGTCCGCAGCTTTCTGGAAAACATGACCTACATGGTGTATTTCAGTGAAGAGGGGGATGTGGATCCCTTTCTCATGAAAGCCGCCGTTACCCAGGCTAATGCATGGCTGGCAAACAACGGTTACCGTGTTGTGGACTCCGATCAGATAGAAGATCTGAAAGCCGACGCAGAGCTCTTGTATGAAGAGCAGACCGGAGGCAGTATTTCCCTGCTGCAGTGGATCGCCCAGCGGCTGGATGCGGATGTGTATGTTGAAATTGACGCATCTCTCACCGCCCGCAGCCAGTCGGGATCCCATTACGGGAAGGCCATCATCACCATGAAAATGTATGAGACCTCCACCGCAGCTCTTCTGGGTTCAATTCCCTACACCAGTCCCGAAACCTACAGCGCATCCTCCACAGAGGACGCCTTGTCCAATGCTCTGCAGAGTTCCGTGTATCAGGCCATGCCTTATATGGCCGAACAAAGCAGACTGCGGATGAATGAGGAAATCAGTGACGGTGTACGTTACAATGTCACGTTCATCAACAGCACCGATTCCAGACTGATGAGCAGTTTCCGCAGAGAACTCAGGGATGAGGTTGAAGACCTTGAGACAGTATCCCAGACCGGGGAGGAAACCCGTTATGCGATATATTATTTTGGACGTAAAGATGAAGTTGAAGACCTGATATACCGGGTTGCTGACCGCACCCCCGGTATGGAGTACATTTCTCTGGTGTTAACCAGAGGCAAATCCATGACATTTGATACAGGCTTATTGCCTTAGGAGGAATTTGATGAAATCCCGTATCAATGCAGTTATTTTCGCCGTGATATTAGCAGCCTTGCTGGTATCCTGTGCCAGCCGTCCTCAGCCCACAGAACAGGCGGAGGAACTTGAAGAGGTTCGTTCACCCTATACGGTTATCGAACACAAGAACACCCAGCTCGGCGGGCCCATCCCCGATTGGACCTATACTGCCATCGGTGCCCTTGAGCAGCAGGACCGTTTTGAAGAACGTTATCTCTACCGGTTTGAACGAATCGGACAGGATCTCAACGGTATCAAGACTCTTGCTGATAACCTGGACGCCGGTGCAGCCATTGCCCGGGAGATTAATATCCGGGTTCAGCAGAAATTCGCCGGTGCAGAAGTTGGTGACAACGACTTTGTTGAAACCTATTTCGAAAACACCGTGAAAGTGCTGGCGGACGCCAGGATCAGCGGGTATCGCAAATATGACGACTTCTGGATTCTCCGGGTTGATAATGAGACCGATGAAGAAGAATACGTCTACTACAGCCTGTTCACCATTGAACAGGATGAGGTTGACCGTCTCATCCAGGAGGCCATCTCCGGTCAGACAGCGGATACCGAAGAAGAGCAGACTGCCAAGGAACGTGTGAGGGAAATATTCGAAGAAGGCCTCTAATCCTTCTTCCGGATTTTACCTGATACGTTGCCATAGATCTGCAAGTAAATAATGTCCGCAGCGTGAGACGGTCCAGGCCGGCGCTGCGGGCCGTTTTTTTCGAGGTGCTACATGAAAATTTCCAGGCTGATTTCCAATATCATTCTCAGCGCACTTTTACTCAGTCTTGCCGCCTGCGCCGGGGGCCGTGGCCTTACCAGGGACCTCCCCCAATGGGTTATTTCACCGCCGCAGTCGGACGATGAAAATGAATATTTTGTGGTAAACGCAGGGAGCGACAGTGGAAATCTGGCAGACGCCGAGGAAGCTGCCGCACTCAATCTGCTGGGCGAAATCAACCGGGTTCTCGGTGTTGATATTTCCATGATCAGCGATGCCCGGGCCCGGGGCACCCTGGAAAGCTATGAGGCTGAAGTAGTTCAATCAGTGCAGCAGCAGGCCGAAGGCAGGATCAGCGGCCTTCGTATTGTAGACCGCTATGTCATTCAGACCGACAGCGGTGTCACCGTGTATATTCTGGCCTCCTATGAACGCAGCGAACTGGAGAGCGAACGCAGGCGACGGCAGGCTTTACTGGAAGAGCGGAGGGATGCCGTTGCCGTTCCCGAGGAAAAAGGGGAGCAGGCCGAATCAGCAGGCCGGCTATATGAAGCATTCCGCTTTTATGCTGATGCTGCGGTGGCGGCCTCCAGCAGTGACATCCGGAACAGCCAGGTGAAGCTGGAGCGAAACCTACAGAACGCCCAACGGGTTCTGGCCAATATGGAACTGAGTCTTCTGGACGGCCCCGACACCCTCATGCTGGGAGAAGCCCAGCAGCGTCCATTCAGAATACAGGTGCTGGATTCCCGGGGCAGAGGCGGCGGAATCACCCCCTTTGTTGTTTCCTACAGGGAGTCGGTGAATAACCGGGGGCGTCAGGTCCGGGAAACAGTCAACAGTGACAGTTCCGGAATTATCAGCTACCAAATCGGTAATCCGGGGATTATCGGGCGTCAGTTCATCAGCTTTTATCTTGATGCGGATCCCGTCCTGGAAAACCTCAGGCAGGCGGGGTTGGAGGGCAGTCCACAGTTCAGCGCCATGGAAGACGTGGCTGCAGATATCCGGGTTCGCTTTGAATTTGAAGTGGTTTCCCGGGCATCGGAAGTGCCGACCGCCGTGTTTATCAGGGAATTTGATATTGCCGGCAATACCATAGACAGCAGCTCGGTTCATGACGGGTTTATTCAGGAACTCAGCAGTGCGGGTTTCACTGTGATCGATCTCAGGACCATGAACGGAGATTTTGCCGATCCTCTGGAACTGGACGGTTCCAGGGATGAATTCCTCTCCCGTGTCCGAAACAGTGTGGATCCGGATGTGCAACGGGTTATCTTCGGCAGTGCCCGGATTGTTGAAGTGGATGAGCGGGACGGGTTTATTGTTCGAGTGCAGGGCAGCGTAACCGCGGTGGATCTGAGCAGCAACCGGATTCTTGCAACCCTCGAGTCAACGAAAAACAGCAGGGGCGCCAGCAGTTCCCGGGCGGTTTCAAGTGCATTTGCCAACCTTGGCAGCGATCTTGCCGGCAGGATGCTCAGCAGCCTTCGCTGAAGCATTCAGTCCAGAGCTCAATCTCCGGTGTACGGGTGAGGTTGGGCTGCTCTCTCCGCTACACGCCAACTCTATTCGCTGCCTCCGGAAAAAACCCATGGAAGACGATTTTTTCCCTTGTATTATCGTAAAAAAACGATTAACCTCAGTCGTATGAATCGGTGCTGCAGTCTTGAAATTCATGGCGATGATCAGGAACGCTTTCTCAGGATGTGCAAAGCAATTGGAAATCCCATTCGCTTTGAAATTCTGAAATTTCTGTTGTCACATCCCAGCTGCATAACCGGAGACATCGTGAATCATGTACCCATCGCCCAGGCTACGGTTTCCCAGCATCTGAAAGTTTTGAAAGAAAGCGGCTGGATTCAAGGGGAGAGTGAAGGGTCATCAACCTGTTATTGCATGAGCGATGCGGGCGTGCAGTGGTTCAAGCAAACCATCGGAGAAATTTTCTAACTCTGATTTTATAGTGCACAGAAGCTTGTGAAAAACATGGGTTTCCATAGAGAGGTTTAAAACATCCTCTCCCGGTAGTGTGATGGAATATTCACCCCGCCATATGTGAGCCCGATTTCCAGGATATTTCAGTTTCACAAGCTTCTGTGCACTGCGTTTTTTTTACCCCTATTATCGTAAAAATACGATTAACTAGGATCACAGGAGCAAAAATGGAATATGTGTACGAAATTGCCCGATTCATGGGCGGTGCGTTTGTAAAAATCTGGCCCTTGCTGGCCATTACCATCCCCTTTGCCGCAGCAATGCGAATAAGCGGTAATCACGCAAAGGTGACCCGCTTTCTCTCTGCCCGGCCGGCTCCTGCAATCCTTCTGGCAATGCTGATCGGAGCCGTGAGTCCATTGTGCAGCTGCTCGGTAATTCCTGTTATCGCAGGAATGATGGCTGCGGGTGTACCCTTGGGCCCGATCATGACCTTCTGGATTGCCTCACCGTCAATGGATCCTGAAATATTCTTTTTAAGCGTATCTACCCTGGGGATGAACCTGGCTGTGTGGCGCATTATTGCAACTGCAGTACTGAGCCTTGCGGGAGGAATCCTGGCCCATTTTATGCAAAGCCGTGGTTGGGTCGGACAAAGCATTCTCAAAGACGGATATACCACCCGGGTTTTCCGGCTTCTCCCCTGGCTCCGTGAGCGGGTATCTCTTGCCTGGACCCGGCTTGTTGAATCTCGAAGACCTAACGGGTATGCGGCCGAAACCTCGGTCAGTCCCGAAGTCCGGATTTCATCAATCGAGGGTGCCCCCCGGGAGTTCAGCCTCTCCGCTTCGTTAAGCCCGACGGCCGTACCTGGAGGGGATAGCTGCTGTACTCCCGGATCCCGGGTGTCCTCGGCGGCAAGCTGTTGCAGCGGGGAAAAGCCGGAGAAAACCTGCGAATGCTCAGGAGATGCAACAGAAGCTGCACATGACGGCCAGAGCCGGAAAGGAAGCACAAAGCCATTGCTGCGCCGGTTTTTCCGGGAAATGGGGCGCTCCGGCGTGATGGTGCTCCAGTTTATTGCATTGGCCTTTTTTCTTGAAGCGCTGATAGTTTTGTATGTGCCGCTGGAATGGATTACCGGTATATTCGGACAATCTGATGCAGCCAATATATTCATGGCCACTCTGGTAAGTATTCCCCTCTATACCACCAACCTGAGCGCACTGGGCCTTATGGGAGGCCTCCTTCAGCAGGGTCTTGCTCCGGCTGCGGTATTGGCCTTTCTAATCGGAGGCGCAACCACCACTCTTCCGGCCATGGCTGCAGTGTACGGCCTCACCCATCGAAGAGTGTTTGCCCTATATGTATCAATTTCCATTATTGGCTCGCTGATGTTCGGACTGCTCTACAGTATTTTCTGAAGTATTTTCTGATTCAGGTGGGGGGGAGATAGACAGTGCACGGAAGCTGGTTTACAGGCTTTGGTGCACTGTTTTCCCGTTGGCAAATTTACCGATGAGCAATGTATCGCTGAGCAACGCCTACTTCAGTTTTTTGCGAAGCTCTTCCAGCTCATTATCCAGTTCTGCGTCCTTCAGCTCCGCATCCATTTTCCGCGATTCGGCCTCCATGCGGTCATCCGGATTATTGGGATCACCGGGGCTGAACCCCGCCGCAGCCTGAAGGCCGGCAACCAGAGCGTCGGTACCTTCTCGGCTCAGTCCCCGTTCATCGTCGATCTGAGCATCTTTGAGCCGGTTTTTGGCATCCTCTATTTCACGATCCATTGCAAAAAACGAGTTTTCCAGTCCCGGAAGCCGGGTTTCCAGTTCACTGAGCTTTTCCCGGGCTGCGGATACCAGATCCTGCCGCTGGTGCTGCTCTGCCAGTTCCAGACGATCCTTCCAGACCTGAAGCTCATTCTTCAGATCTTTCAGCTGCTTCTCCCGTCGGTTCTTCTCTTTCAGTAAATCCAGCATGTACTGCTTTTCAATTTCCAATTGACCCATACCGCATTGTAATCCGCAGGAGATTTCCTGCACAAGATCATATTGGCCTGTATTGCCGTACATGAAGAACCGCCGGGACCGGTGTAAGGCTGACATACCGGCCCGGCCCTGCTATCTTACAAGGCATGAGTATGAACGGGATGATGCAGGACGACCGGATTGCCGCTTTGGCAACTCCTTTGGGAGAAAGCGCACTTGCGGTGATCAGAACAAGCGGTGAGGGTACGCTCCAGGCTTTGAGCAGGGGATTTTCCCGGCCCGGGACGCTGCAGGAGGCTCCGGGAAACACGATTATCTACGGCTGGCTCCAGTATGATGAATCGCGGCGGGTGGATGAAGTGACGGTTGCCGTTTTCCGTGCTCCCCGGAGCTATACCGGAGAGGAGAGTGCGGAAATTTACTGTCACGGCAGTATTCCCGGCATCCAGAAGATCATGGAACTTCTGTTCACTCTCGGGTTCCGTCAGGCCGAACCCGGAGAATTCAGTCTCAGAGCATTCATTAACGGCAAGATGGATCTTACCCGTGCAGAAGCTGTTCATGAAATAGTCAGGTCACAGAGCCGGAAAGCCCAGAGCCTGGCTCTGAACAGGCTTTCCGGAAGAGTCTTTGAAGAGATTGACCGGGTGAAAAGCCGGCTGGTGGATATTATGGCTGCGGTAAGCGTTCAGCTGGATTATCCAGACGATGAGCTCCCCGGAGAGGATGATGACAGCGGCTACGTACGTTCGCTGATTCCCATGGATACGGTACAGGATGCGGTATCGGGGCTCGAGCGTCTGGTCAGCAGCTACCGCAGCGGAAGGCTGTATCAGCAGGGGGCCAGGGTTGCCCTGGCCGGGCAAACCAATGCGGGAAAATCCAGCATGTTTAATCTTTTTCTGAAGGAAGACCGCTCAATTGTATCCAACATCCACGGAACCACCCGGGATTATATCCAGGCTCCGGTGGTGCTGGACGGCATTCCCCTCTCACTATACGATACTGCCGGGCTGCGGGAAGTGGATGAAATTATTGAAAAGGAAGGTATCCGCAGAAGCGGTCAGGTGATTGAAAATTCCAGCGTCATCCTGTATCTTGTTGACGGTACTAATTCCGACAAATCCGCTCATGCTTTTGATGAAAAGCAGCTGGAAAGAATCGGTGAATTGAATCTTCCCTGTGTGAAAATCTGGACCAAAACCGATCTTCCCCAATGCGCCCCGGCACCCAAGGGCTTTCTTCCCCTCTCCATGATCAGCGGTGAAGGGTTTGACCGGGTGCAGCAGGCAATGATGGAGGCTCTCCTTCAGGGCGAGCGCCTTGCCGGTGACGGCGATCTGGTAATCGACTCCCTTCGCCAGAAACAGCTGATAGATGACGCCCTGGACGGGCTTCAGCAGGCTTTGACCAGCATGGAGGGCGATCAGCCCCTGGATATTATTGCCATGGATCTTCAGCGATCCATCAGATCTCTGGGGGAAATTACCGGGGAGGTCAGTTCGGAGGATATCCTGGACAGGGTGTTCTCGGGATTCTGTGTTGGGAAATGATACGGAAAAATGACGCGGGAAAACGATACGAAAAAATGATACAGGCGGCTGACAGGGCGGAACAGGCTCTGAAGTAAGAGGTAATACATGGATTTTGATGTAATAGTAGTAGGCGGTGGACATGCGGGCATAGAAGCAAGTCTGGTTCCGGCCAGACTGGGGTTTCAGACTCTCATGATCACCCAGAATCTGGATACAATAGGTAAACTCTCCTGTAATCCCGCGGTAGGCGGTCTTGCCAAGGGCAATATGGTCCGGGAAATTGATGCTCTGGGCGGTGAGATGGGACGCCTCATCGATAAAACCATGATCCAGTACCGGGTTCTGAATCGCCGGAAAGGGCCCTCGGTGCAGGCTCCCCGGGCACAGGCTGACAAGATGCGTTATCAGGTGGAGGCCAAAAAAACCCTCGAGCTGCAGGAAAACCTGGAAATTTTCATGGATACCGTTGTTGACCTGATCTATGAGGGAGATTCCCCGGAGATTCGAGGTGTGGTCACCGAGCGTGGACGACGCATTACTGCCGAAAAGGTGGTGCTTACAACCGGAACATTTTTGAACGGGAAAATCTACATCGGCGAGTTCAACATGGATTCGGGACGGATCGGCGAACCCAACGCCCGCGGGCTGGAAAGGCCTCTGAAGGAACTGGGGTTCCGGATGGGCCGGATGAAGACCGGCACCCCTGCCAGGGTGCACAAGGACAGTCTGGATCTGGAAAAAATGGACGTTCAGTTCGGGGACGATGAAATGCTCTCTTTCTCCTTTTCCGGAGATGATGTTGGACGTCCCAACGAGCCCTGCTATATCACCTTCACCAGCGATGAAACTCATCGGATTATCAATGAAAACATGCACCGCTCGCCCCTCTTTTCCGGAGCAATTGAGGGAATCGGTCCCAGGTACTGTCCATCCATTGAAGACAAGGTGGTGAAATTTCCCCAGCGGAACAGGCATCAGATTTTTGTGGAGCCCGAAGGGATTGAAACCAAGGAGATGTATCTTAACGGAATATCATCATCCCTGCCGGAGGATGTTCAGGAAAAATTTATCCACAGCATACCCGGCCTGGAGAATGCGGTAATTATGAGGCCCGGATATGCCGTGGAATATGATTACATCGATCCCAGTCAGCTCTTTCCCACCCTTGAAGCCAAACTTTGCAAAGGTCTCTACATTGCAGGTCAGACCAACGGGACCAGCGGATATGAGGAAGCTGCGGCCCAGGGGCTGATAGCAGGTATCAATGCCTCCTTGAGCATTCAGGGCAGAGAGCAGCTGATTCTTTCACGGGCGGAGGCATATATCGGGGTTCTCATTGACGATTTGGTTACGTTGGGAACCAAAGAGCCCTACCGGATGTTCACCTCCCGGGCGGAGCACCGCATCAGCCTCCGGCACGATTCATCAGATATGCGGCTCTATAAAATCGGCTGGGAAATAGGTCTTCATGACCGTGCCCGCTGGGAAAGTTTCCTGGAGAAGCAAAAGGGGCTGGAGGAGATCAAGGAGCTTCTTGCGGGCAGACGGCTGTCGGAGAAGGAGCTGGATACCGCAATGGCAGTTCTGGGTGACAGCCGCCAGCATGTGGACCGGCTTCCGGGTAAAACATTTATGCAGATGCTGAAAAATCCGGCCACATCCATTGAGGATCTTGTAAAGATTGATCCAAAGCTTCTGGAAAACCGCCCCATTGACTGGATTCGCCAGGTTGAAATAGATATTAAGTACGAGGGCTATGTGGCACGGCAGGAAGAGCAGATTCTGCGCTTCAACAAGATGGAACAGCTGAAGATTCCGGCGGATTTTGATTATGACGAAGTTATGGGGCTTTCCAATGAGGCCAGGGAAAAATTCAGGGAGGTGAAGCCTCTTTCCATCGGGCAGGCCGGCAGGATCAGCGGGGTGAGAAACTCCGATATCGCCATCCTCATGGTTGCGGTGGCCCGCAGGCCGGGTCAGACCTCCCAGCAAAAGGCTTTGAGCCGGGAACTGCTGAACGGCAGCAAGATCGATTAATGACCGAAGTTAACCGTCAGCTTCTATACAGCGGACTTGAACAGTGCACGCCATCCTATCCCCCGGGCGGGGCCTCCTATCCAGCGGGTGAACCCCGCCGCTCCGAGGCCTCCGGTCTTGGGGGTTTTGCAGAGGATCTTGTACGTTACATTGATGAAATACTGCTCTGGAACCCCCGACTGGGCCTGATTGAAGGGGATGAACGGGATATTGTAATCCGGCATGTGCTGGATTCCGCCGCAGGGCTGCCTGTTATGTCCGCCTGCATTGCCGGTATCAGTTCACAGATGGGGCGGGAACAGCCCAACACTCTGCATCTGGCGGATTTGGGCAGCGGTTCCGGTATGCCCGGGCTGGTGATTGCACTCTGGGCCAAACACTTCCTCCTGCCGGAGGAGGGTGCTCCGCAACTTGCCGTTCATCTGGTGGAAAAACAGCAGCGCAGATGCGGTTTTCTGAAGAATGCGGTGGCCCTCCTGGGCCTGAAAGAGGGGGTGCGGATCCGGCAGATGAACAGCAAAGACCTTCAACCCGGGTTTCATGTGGTGACTTCCAGGGCCTATACGGCAGTTGATCCCGAAGAGCTGAGGTTCCAGCAATCTCTTTTGGCCGCACCGGGGGCGATTCTTGCCTACAAGGGGCGGAGGGAAAACCTGGTGAGGGATCTTGGAACGGATCTGGCGGAGAAACTGCAGATCCTTCCGGTTTCAGCCCGGGAGCCGGGGGCAAAGAAGCCGGTGCACCGGATGAAGCGCTTATCCAATTGTTGAGAGGAAGCGGAGAGATTGCTGCAATGCCCATGGAAGTTCCCGGGCTGGATGGCCAGCGGCATATGCTGATTGCCTGTTCGTCTCCCGCTGCCGACGATGAAGCTTCGGCGGCGGATGAGTAACCTCCGGAAGCGGATGACCAAGCCGTGTCTCTCTTTGGGGATGTAATCCGCTACGCACATTACATCCGGCCGGGTACTTGGTTACATTCGGGTTTTCCGGGAGAGGCGCTGCATGGATTTCAGCAGGCCAGGTTTATCAACCAGGTCAATGAACCGGGCTTCCACAAAGCTCTGAGCGGTTTCCGAAAAGCTTCCTGCGCAAATGCAGAAGCCCCGGCCCGCCTTGGTTTCCTTGATCCTTGAGTGGAGATCCCGCAATACAAATTCACCAACCACTCCGGTGGTGCGTACAAAGCGAAAAAGAACAATATCCGCCCAGGTGCTGGTTTCCACTTCTGCCAGAATGTCAGCATACTCGCCTTTGCGCACCTGAATATCGGTGATCTTGGTGTTGGCATTTCTGAAAAACATGGCTGACAGTCTGCGGCAGAGGGCAACGAAGTCGGCGTCGTTGGCCATCAAATACGTCTGAAGATGTTCATTCTGGGAGAGTTCACTGCTTCGCTTGATCTGGGCCGCCACATCCTTGTAATCCGGGTTCGCCTTGTAAATATCCTGAAGATGAGCCAGAGCGTCGCTCACCAGCTGCTGTTTCATTAATGCCGCTGCCAGCCGGTATTTCAGTTCAAGGCGGAGCTCCGGCTTGATTTTTTCATGCCGCAGCCCGATCTCAAAGTCCATCTGGGCTTTATCAAGCTGTTCCATTTTCAGATGAATGCTTCCGGCCATAATTGCGGCATGGGGACCGAAAACAGGATCGGGACGCAACTGTTCAAAAATCTTCACCGATTTATCGCTCTGACCCAGCTCATAATATCCCTGGGCCAGGAAATAGAGGGATTCCTTTTCATCGGGCCGTTCGGTGACCACGGTTCTGAGTTTGGTTACCGAATCGTTGAGGCGCTTCAGGCGGAACAGCGAGAGCCCCAGATATTTATTGCTGTCCAGATGTTCGGGATTGGTTTTTACCGCATTATTCAGATATCCTGCGGATTTTTCGTAGTTTTTCCGTTTATATTCGATTACACCCAGGTGGTAGTTGATCTCAAAGAGCTCCGAATCGAAGGTTCTTGCCAGAAGCAGCCCCTTGTAGGCCTCTTCCATCATGCCAAGATGGTATGCCGACAGGGCGTAGCGCAGATTGACGGTTTTCTCATCAATTTCAGGGTGGCTGCTGGCCATCTCGATCAACATGGCATATGAGCGGTGGGCTTTTTCCCATTCCTGATCATTGAAATAAATATCCGCAATGGTTGAAAGAGCTTCATGATCCTTGGGGTTCGATGCCAGCCGCTTGTTTGCTTCACGGATTTGCTGGTCCCGGTTCTTGGTCTTTTTCTTTTTTGCAGGTTTTTCTTCCCCGTCACCTCCGGTACGGGTGAATATCATCACCGCAACCAGGCTGAGAAGAAGGACCGCAATTCCGGCAATGAGCAGGGGAAAGAGGTTCATGTGTTCATTATTCTGTAGAGACGCAATACTTGTCAAGAAAAGCCAACAAACATACAATATGTACTGTCTACCAGGGGGCAGATATGATAGGTATCCGACTTGCGGACGGCACATATTATCCGGTGCTGGATGAATCCAGTCATTCACGGAAACGCTTTGTTCTCACGCCGGCACATGAAAATCAGCATTCGGTGCATGTGCTTTTTTACCATGCGGAAGATGGTTCATTTTCCAATCCCCGGCCCATCGGCAGGTTGGATCTCGACCAGCTTGCGCCTGCGGAATCGGTGAATGAGCAGGAGATATCCATAGCCATTAACGCCCAGCCCGATGGAAAGCTGAATATTACCGCCCGGGATGAAAAAGGCGGAACCACCAGAGAGATAATTCTGGACAGCATTCCTGATGAGGAAAATATGTTCAGCGATGAGGAATTTCATCCTGATGATGATATTTCACTCCCCGAACCCGGTGATTTTATCGGAGATAAGGAAGATATGGAGGCGCTGCACCGGGAGGCCGCAGCCCACGGGGGAGTGCTTGAAGCCCCGGTCCCGGATAATGGTCCTCAGGAATCTTCTTTTGATGAAATGGATGATATGTTTCAGGAGGAGGACGGGTATGAAGGAGGGGACGAATATCCGGAATCAGATGAGGAATTCGATGCGGAAAGCCATTTCGTGGAAACCAGAAAGGGTATCCGTACGGGAGTTCTTGCGGCACTGGTTCTCATATTCACTGCCGCCCTTATAGGATTGAGTTTTCTCATTTTCAGCCTGATGAAGGGTGAACCTGTGCCTCCCCTTGAAGCAGATGCGGACGACCTGAACGGGAGAGTTGTAAGAATGGTACAGACTGACCGGCGGGATTTCGCCGTAAGGACTGACGGCAGCCTGTGAACCATCCATGTAAAAAAACCTGTTCATACGGCCGTTTGACCTCATCCCGAGGTTCCAGCCGAATGGGGGAAAGGCTGGGGCTGTTTTTTTCAGTGATGCCTGTGTTTCTCCTTATTTTGTCATGCAGTTCTCCCTCCACGATGTGGGGTATGGATGCCGAGGAGTTTTCCCGACAGCTCCACATCCGGGGACCCGGAATGCTGGACGGTCTCAGTCTTGAACCCGATGATCTGCGATCTGCGGCATTCAGCTCCTCAGGAGCAGGCTGGTATCTGGGAAGGCTGTTCCAGGAAGCGGGGAAGGAGGATGCGGCTCAGATGCTGTATCTTCTGGAGTGGGAGAAGGGCGAACCGCCCTATGCATTTCCCGCCCTCCGTTCGCTGTTTGAGCTGCTTCTTCAGAGAGCCGAATACAGGGAAATTGTACAGATCAGCGACGGTCTGCTTCGCAGGAATCCTCCATCTCCGCTTGAATTCGGATGGATCTACACTCACCGCTACGAGAGTCTCATTGGACTGGAGCGTCCCCGCCAGGCTGCGAGCGAACTGAATGCATTGCTTCCGGATATCAGTGCCGCACCCCATAGCTTTCTCTACTACAAGAGCGTACTGGCCGCCCTCACCGCCGATTATACCGATCTGGAAGAGCTGCTCACCCCCTATATATTTGTATCCGATGCCCGTCTGGGCCACGGCCGGATTCTTGAAATCCTGGAAGAACGCTTTCCCCTCCGGGGTGTACCGGCGTCAATTGAACCCGTGCTCAGGGCCAAAACTCTTGCCCTCCGGGGAGATGCCCGGGAAGCGCTGGATATACTGAGTCCTCTGCTTCAGGAGAAGGGTGACCTGGTTCTCCGCTACGGTATGGAGAGGCCTGGGGAAGGGATTATAGCTGATTACTTCTCCGCTGCCCTGAACCTTGCCGGTTCCTCATCCGGCCGACCCGATCCCGGTGACAATGAAGCCCTCGCAACCGTCCTTCAGGTACTGGAAGATACGACCTCCCGGCTCTCACAACAGGCCGGAGCTCCGGCGGCGGGAAACTTCCGCGCCCAGGAAATGCTCCTGCTCTACGGTGAATACCGAGGCCGTATTCTTTTGGAGCTGGGACGGGCAGAGGAGGCTTCTGCGGTGCTTGAGCCTCTCTTTTTTCATGCCAGGGACCTGTATTCCGCAGCCCGTTCTCTCTCAAGGGAGCCATCGGGCGGTTTCCGGGAGCAGGATCCGGTTCTCCGCTTTTCGCTGCTCAGGGAGCGGCTGTTATGGCGCTGGCTGGACAGCCTGCAGCAGCAGCCGGAAGTGGGTGTGGATGATTTGGTGCGGCCCTGGAGCTGGGTACGGCATGATGAATATTTTTTCGATATCGGAGATGAATATATCAGCAGCCTGCTTCAACAGGAGAAGTGGGACAGGGTTAACTCCCTGCTGAACATTCTTCCCCGGGGACTGCAGCTGCGCTACGGTATCCCGGGGTTGTCGGTGCTGGAGCACACAGCAGACAGGGGTCGCTACCGCGCTTCGCCGTCAGCCGTGCGGGACCGTATTTCCCAGATGGCCCACGACTCCTCCATGCCGGTGTACAGTGTTTTGATCTCAGAACTGGTCATCGCCAGAGATGAATCACCTGGCGGCATGCAGCAGGGTTCCCGGGTAGCTGAGGAGCTTAGCAGCGGGAGAGTGATCAGGCATCTCTTTCCCATTACCAGAAGCATTCCCTATGAGGTGAGTGATGCCCGGCCCGCTGAACTGGACGCCCGGGAACATGCAGAAATATCCGAGATTTTCCGAGGGTTCCTCCGTTTCGGAATGTACCGGGATGCCGCAGGGTATCTTTCCCGGGCGGAACCCGGTTTTGAACCGGACCGGGAGATGGTAGTGAAGGGGGTTCGTTCGGCCTATAGCAGCGGTAAATGGTACCAGGGCATGCTGCTTCTGGAGACCGCTCTCAACCGAAGCGTAATGTACTCCCATGGCCTCCAGGGCTGGGTATCCGCCGCCGGAGATGAAGAAGAGCTGCTGAAGCTTCTGTTTCCCCTGAGTTTCCCCCGGGATGTGAAAATGTCCGCCGGCGAAAACATGGTGGATCCCCTTCTTCTCCAGGCCCTGATGCGGGAAGAGAGCCGTTTTAATGAAACGGCGGGCAGTCATGCCGGGGCTCTGGGGCTGGGGCAGATTATTCCCGAAACCGGAGCAGATATTGCACGGAGAATGGGGCTTGATAGCTTTGATCTCTTTAATCCCGGGGATAATATCAGCATGTCATCCTATTATCTGGCATATCTGCAGGGGCGCTTCTCAACAATCTGGGAAACCCTGGCAGCATACAATGCAGGACAGGGCAGGGTGGATCGGTGGATCGATGATCTTCCGGTGGATCTCATGCCGGGATATCTTCTTCAACCTTTCATCCCCTTCGAGGAAACCAGAAATTATATCCGCAGGGTGATTGAAAGCTGGATGATCTACCGGGTATTGTATGGAAATCTTGAGCAGGAGTTTCTGGAAGAGCTGATGTTCACCAGAATCCGCCCCCTGCGCTGAATGTAATTGGAGATTTTATGACTGCTCTTCAGGCTGCAGCCTTCGGACTTATCCAGGGACTTACGGAATTCTTACCGGTTTCCAGCTCAGGTCATCTTGCGCTGCTGAAAAGCATTTGGGGTTTTGAGGATGTGTCCATCCTCTTCGATGTGCTGCTTCACGTGGCCACTCTGGCGGCGGTGCTGATTGTATTCCGGAAGCGGATATGGAAGCTCATTCTCAGCCTTCTTCACGGCATCCGCGGCCGGGCGGATGAGGGCGACAGAATGCATCTGAAACTGATCCTCATGCTTCTTCTTGCTACTGTTATTACTGCGGTGTTGGGGATCGGGATTGATGAAATGCTTCAGCCCGCTTCCAATATCAAACTGGTTTCCCTGTTGTTTATTGTAACCGCAGGTATTCTTATTCTCAGTTCAAGGGTGAAGCCCGGAAACAAAGGCTACAAAGAGCTGGGAGTCAGGGAGAGCATCATTACCGGTGTGGCCCAGGGAATGGGCGTGTTTGCCGGGATCAGCCGTTCGGGAATTACCATATCAGCGGGAATATTCGCCGGTCTGAAACGGGAGGAAGCGGGGGAGTTCAGCTTTCTCCTGGCCATCCCCGCGATTTTGGGAGCTGCAATTCTGAAAATTCCCGAACTGGGAGACCTTCAGGGAAGTATCGGCGGACTTCCTCTCATATTGGGAATTTCCGCTGCCTTTTTCAGCGGTCTCATTTCTCTCATTCTGCTCATGAAGCTGGTGCGCAGCGGCAAACTGCACTATTTCAGTCTGTATCTCATCCCTCTGGGCATCGCAGGTCTGATATTTCTCTGATCAGCTGATATTTTCTTTTCTGCAGGCGCATAAACCCGGTCGCTCCACATTCTTCAGATGCTTCAGGCCGGCCTCCTTTCTACCGATATTCTGAGTCAGGGAGGGAGGTTTTTATGCGAGATGTTTTCCAATCCAGGGTGCTTGGCGGTATACTCACAGTACTGGGGGTGTATCTGCTGCTGTCCACAGCCGGGGCGGCTGTACCCGCACTCCAGGCCGGGTTTATTATCCGGCTGCTGGCTCTTCCCGGTGAGTTTCTTTATTCATGGTTTTTTGTCATGGGATTTTATCCCGGCATATATCTGGTATATAACGGACTGCTCATTGCCCTGGGACAGGACAGCCCCCGTTCGCTCTATGTCTCCAGCTTCGCCGCTCTACCGGTGATCAGCTTCGCGGCATTTCTGCGCTTTCTTGTGGATCCGGGGTTCGCCGATACGCTGCTGGCCTCAGTAATGACCGAGAGTCTCGGGCTGCAGCCTTCTCTCTATATATCCGGGATTCTCAGCGCAGCTCTGGTTCTGTTTACCATTCGCATGGCATTTTTGCCGGAGTTGTCCGCTGCTCCGACGGAAGATAACGATGTTGAAGACCTGGAAGAAGTTCCTCAATCCCTCCTCCCCGAACCTTCGGCCGAAACCTCCCTGTTCCGGGCGGACAGCAGTTCCCGTAATACATCAGCACAGAACCGCGCCGGAGACCCGGTAACGGCAGCCCGGGAATTCCTGCGAACCGAGTTGAGCAGGTATGAACCCGCGGGAGCTGAACTTGAAGATCCCGGTGAATATCCCGTCCTCACAGAGGACCCCGGGGCAGACCATTGGAGGCAGGCAGAGGATACCCATGTGGAAATGGGCTTTGACTCTTCAGCGGAAACAGCTGAACCGCAGATATCCCATACCGCTTTCGGCAGTTCTTCTGCAGGTCCTTCCAACGCCCCCCATGAGTACAGCCTGGAATACGGAAACGAAGAGGCGGTGGAACCTGAAGGTGAGGTGATCCATCTGAATCTTGGAAGCAGGTTTGTAGATACACAGGCGCCGGCACCGGCGGTGCAGGACGTGGCTCCAGCTGTTCATGAGAGCGGCGATTTTCATGAGAGTACCAATGTTGATGAGAGCAACAATGCACACGAGAGCAACGATGTTCATGAAAGCAACAATACTGAGGATCAGCTTTCGAATCCTGCTTCTACAGGGCCCTTCGGAGATTTCAGCATTGACGACCACTGGGAAGAAGAGGATGAGAGCGAAGATGATGCCGCCGGGGAAGACGATGAGTATGCCGGAGATGACGATGATCTGCCGGTAAATGAGGACCTCCTTCCCCATACGGAAGAGGAACCCGAGTTGAACTTTTCCCGGAAGACCGGCCCGTATGAAATTCCCATCGACGGTGTGCTGAGGGCACAAAGCTCCGAGTCCTACTGGGTTGTGGACCAGGCAACCAGTGACCAGGGGGAGGTGCTTCGCAACACCCTACAGGAGTTCGGCATTGAGGCGGAGGTCACCGGAATCCGAAAGGGTCCGGTGATCACCATGTTTGAAATACTCCCCGCACCCGGGGTGAAGCTGAACCGGATCGTGAATCTTGCCGACAATATCGCCCTGAGTCTGGCTGCCTCAAGTGTACGAATCGTGGCGCCTATTCCCGGGAAGCATGCTGTGGGGATCGAAGTGCCCAATAAGCGACGTCACCTGGTAACCTTCTCGGAAATTCTGAAGGAAGATGAGTTCATGGAGGGGGATCATGGTATTCCCGTGGCACTTGGAAAGGATATTACCGGGGATGCACAGATTGTGGATCTCACCAAAATGCCCCATCTGCTGATTGCCGGGGCCACGGGTGCCGGTAAATCGGTGTGCGTGAACAGCATTATCTCCTCGGTTCTGTATAGACGGGATCCCGACGAGGTGAAGATGATCCTCATTGACCCGAAGATTGTTGAATTGAAGTTCTATAATGATATTCCTCATCTTCTCACACCGGTGATCACCGATCCCAAGCGGGCGTTCCAGGCGCTTCAATGGTGCCTCTACGAGATGGAGCGGCGCTACAGCCTCCTGGACGCCATGGCCGTACGGGATGTGAAGAGCTATAACAAAAAAATTGTGGACAAGAAGATTGCCACCACCAAGCTTCCCTATATTGTGGTGGTTGTTGATGAGTTTGCCGACCTGATGGCCACCAGCGGAAAGGAGCTGGAGTCCACCCTGGCCCGCCTGGCGGCCATGAGCCGGGCAGTGGGCATACACCTGGTGCTTGCCACCCAGCGTCCCTCCACGGATGTGATTACCGGTCTTATCAAAGCGAACATTCCCAGCCGCATCGCTTTCATGGTTGCCAGCAAGGTGGACAGCCGGATCATTATCGATTCCGGGGGTGCTGAAAAACTCCTTGGCAAGGGAGACATGCTGTTTACATCTGCCTGGGACCCCTTCCCCCAGCGTATGCAGGGAGCATTCCTTTCGGAAGGGGAGGTGGAAACCATCGTCTCCCACGTGAAGGAGATGGGGAGTCCCGACTACATAGATGATGAAATTTTCTTCGAGGAGGAGGAAAGCGAGCTGGTTCAGGGTGAACTGGATGATCCTCTGATGCAAAAAGCCATAGATATTGTATGTACTGCCAATAAAGCGTCCGCCAGCTATTTACAACGACGATTGAGTATAGGTTATAATAGAGCTGCAAGACTAATTGAAGAAATGGAAGATATGGGGATCGTCGGTCCTCAGAACGGGTCGAAACCCAGAGAAATCCTCAAAAACAGGGATGTCATGTGAACGAGCTTTCGCGGTCAAAACGATGGCTTTACGGATCCGGGGATCTGAGCTTCAGTTTGGCCAATACATCAATCGGCGCGTATCTGGCGATTTATCTCACCGATGTGGTGGGTATTCACGCCAGCTTCGCTGCAATAATAATACTTCTGGGAGGGGTGTGGGATGCATTCACCGACCCCCTCATGGGCGTTTTGTCGGACCGGACCAAGACGGGAATGGGGCGAAGAAGACCGTATATTCTCTTCGGGGCCATCCCCTACGGCCTGCTCTATGCCCTTATCTGGTGGCGGCCCGAGTGGGCGGGGCAGGGATTCAATAATCTTTTCTACCCCATTGTGCTCATCCTCTTTCAGTCGGCGTCCACACTGGTGAATATGCCCTTTCTGGCGCTGACGCCGGAATTGACAGCAGATTACGATGAGCGCAACAGTCTTACATCCAACAGAATGATCTTTTCGATTATCGGATCGCTGCTGGCATTCACCATACCGATTATGATTATCGGGGAATTTATTCCGGCCAATGGTGCGAAGGTGTGGATCATCGGGATTGTAACCGGTCTCATATCCATTCTTCCCTTTGTCCTGATCGGCAGTCTCATAAAAGAAAATCCCCGCAGGCGGAAGGAGCATGGCATCCATCTGAATGTGTTCGCTTCCTTCAAAATCGTGAAAAAAAACCGTGCCTTTCTCTGGGCTCTGGGATTGTTTCTGTTCAGCTGGCTTGCCATAGAAGTTGTACAGGCCCTGCTGATTTACTTCATTAAATATCGGCTGCAGATGCCCCAGAATTCCGATGTGATTATGGCTGCGGTATTTGTCAGTGCACTGATCTCTCTCCCCTTCTGGGATCTTCTCTCAAGAAAGAGCGATAAGCGGAAAAGTTTTATTTTCGGAACATCATTCTGGCTGCTGATGCAGATCGTTCTGGTGCTGTTTCGGCCCGAAACTCCCCTGCCTCTCATCATTACGGTTGCCGCCCTTGCAGGAGTGGGAGTTGGCGCTGTTCATGTGTTCTCCTGGTCGATGATTCCGGACAGTATTGATGCCGGAGACCCCGAAGGAATGAGCCAGGAGGGGCTGTACTACTCGGTGGTGAGCTTTGCCCGGAAGCTGGCAAGCAAGGGCACCGTTTTTCTGGTGCTGTTCATTCTGGGCCAGTCGGGATATGAGGCCAATGCGGCAATACAAATTCAGTCCGCGGATAATGCCCTCGGCTTCATGATGGGCCCCCTGCCGACCCTGCTGCTGGGAATCGCAATCTTCTCGGCCTACAAATATCCGGTGCGCCGGGAAACAATCAGGCTGCCCTCATTGAAAGGGGCCTCAGGGGTTAAACCGGAAGCGGTTCCCGAGCCGGTGCGAACCTCCGAATCCGAAGAGGAATGATATGCCGGAAATCAGAACGATTAATCTGAGAAGCCGAAGAGCAAGAAAGCAGGTGCTTCTATTCCCGCACCGTCTCTATGCAGGAGACCCAAACTGGGTGCCTCCCCGTTTTCACGAACAGATGCGCACCCTCGATCCCCGAACCGGAGAGTTTTTTACACACGGATACGGGGAGTGCTTCGGCGCATTCGAAAACGGAACGTTGCGCGGAACTGTGTGTGTTGCAGAGGATGAGTATAAAAACCGGATTACCGGACTGAAAGACTGTATATTCGGCTTTTTCGAGTATGAGAATGATACAGCGGTTTTTAATGCACTTATGAACCGGGCGGTATCCTGGGCCAGGGAACATGGTCTGAGCCGTCTCATCGGGCCGTTCAATCTTGATTATGAAAATAACTACGGCCTTGTGGTGGAAGGGGAAGACCGGCTGCCCACCATGCTTTGCGCATATACCAAAGATTATTACCTGGAGCATATGCGGCGCTGGAATTTCAGCGAGGACAGGGGGCGGAATCTTGCATTTGAACTGGATCTTTCCCGTCCCAATGGGGAGATGGAGAAACTTTTCCGACTGGGAGACCGCTTGGTCAGCCGCAGCGATCTGCGGGTTCGGGGAGCGGATTTTTCCGATTTTGAAAACGAGGTTGAACGGATTTACTACCTCATAAACAAAAGTCTTGCCCATATTCCGGATTTCAAGCCATGGCACCGGGAGGATCTGGCCAAGACCTTGAAAGAATTCAAGAGCTTCGCGGATCCCGAACTGATATTGTTCGCCGAGATTCCCCGGGGAAGCGCCCTGAGCCGAAATCCTGAGAACCAGCCGCTGATAGGCGGCTGGGAACCGGTGGGCTGGCTCCCCGGTCTTCCGAACCTGAACGAATATCTGGTTCATACCGGCGGTTTGCGGTTTCCCTGGCAGTTTATTCAGTTACTGGCCCTTATGCGTCGGCAGCCCCGATGCCTCACCATCAAATCAGTTCTCATCCCCCGGAATATTGGGCAAAGGGAGTTAGTATCGGTCTGTTCAGCCGGATGTTTCAGACTGCCATCTCCCGGGGCTATTCCTGGGTGGACTTTTCTCTTACATCGGAAAAAAACCCCTACACCCCGGATCTTGCAAGGCGTATGGGTGCCCGGATGTATCGGGCCTATCAGGTGTTCACCCTGGAAATATAGAACGCAGTGAAGGTTTGCTTTTTCACCGTGCTTCAATTAGCGTATTGATTATGACAACTACGTTTACCGGGGAAGTGATGATGTTGCTCGGCAGCAGTGCTGCAATATTCTCTGCACTTGCTTTGGGGTATGCAGTTATCCAGCGGTATATCCCCGGTGAATCTGCTCTCCTGACCCGGAATCTGAAGACCCTGTTGTTTCTTCTTGTATCCACCCTGTCATTTTTTTCTGCCCAGGAGATAGCTCAGGGGATTTACGCCGAATCCGGTGAGGCATTGGTGCTTCTGGCCGTTTACTTTGCAGGGCCTTTGGGGGCTCTGCTGTCTGCGCTGATCTTTACATTCCTGAGACTGTATCTGGGGTCAGTGGGGTTTTCTTTTTCACTATTTTTGCCTCTTCTGATATTTCTTGTATACCAGGCGATCAGGTTCACTCAAGCCCGCCTGAGAGCAGGAGCCGGGGAGGCGATGGCCGGAATACAAAAACGATTCCGGAAGCTCTTCCGCATGACGTCCCAGGCCTCTCCTCTGGCCGTTCTTCTGTCGTCTTCAATGGCGTCTTCAATGGCGTCTCCTTTGGCCTCTCTTCTGGCACTTGGAGTTGCCGCAACAGCTTCTACCCTGATTCGCTACCGAATGCTGGCCGCTGCACAGGGGCTTGAAGCCTCCGGAGATTTTAATATACATGCCCTTGTTTTGTTCCCGCTGGTTCTTCTTTTCGGCGGGTTTATGAGCATGTCCGATTCTTCCCGCATGTTGCTGGAAAAACGCAGGAGGAGAGAGCTGGAATTCCAGCATTTGTTTGAGTACGCTCCCATACCGCTCTGGGAGGAGGATTATTCCAGGGCCTACAGCTATGTGAAGGAATTCGGGACTCCTCTGGAGGATCGGCAGGTGGAGAATATCATTTCCAATATATCCGAGTATTTTTCACATATTCGGATTGTAAATATGAATCAGCGTGCGGTCAGTCTTGCAGCTGCGGAAAGCAAGGAGGAACTGCTGGCTCGCCTGGATGAGACCTTTCTCCCGGAAACCGCCAGGTCGTTTATCCCTGAGATTCTTGCCCTGAGTGAACAGCGGATGAGCTGTTCCACACATTCAGAGATCCGGAATCTGGAAGGGAAGAGGCAGTATGTAAAAATTCAATGGAACGTACTTCCGGAATTCGCCAGAGATTACCGGCGGGTGATCGTGTCCTTCATCGATAATACTGAACTTATAGTTCAGGGGCAGCGGATTGAAGAAAGCATGGGCAGGCGCGGAGTGTTGATAAAAGAAATTCATCACCGGGTACGTAACAGTCTCTCAATTGCATACAGCATTCTTGCCATGAAACAGGAGAATTTTTCCACAGAACTTGAACGGCTTGCCATTACACGGGCCCAAAACCGGATTCAGACCATTGCGCTTCTCCACACTCGGCTGTATATGGACAATGAAGTGCTGATCATCCGGGTACGAAGTTACTTTGAGGAGCTAACCCGAATGATCTGCGCACCCTTTTCAGAAGAAGTGGAGCTGCGTGTACCTGATATTCAGCTTTCAATAGAGCAGCTGCTCCCTTTGGGGCTTCTCATGGGGGAGCTCCTATTCACCCGGCTCTCCCAAATACCTGAGGATGAAAGAGGGAGAACGCGAAGGGGTATTCTCACCATACGAAGCTACTTTCATGAGATTCACTGTCAGCTCAGTGATACTTTTCAGCTTCCCCGATCCGATGGTCGATCCATGGAGGATCCCCGCCTTACCCCGGTGGAGCTGATGATAACCGAGAGCCTGACTCTCCAATTACGCGGGCGTCTTTCAGAACGCACCGAGCATGGAGTTCATAATTATGATCTCTATTTTCCTCTCAGGGAGGGTATATGAAATTGCCCCGGATTCTCCTGGTTGAGGATGAGATTCTCATACGAATGTTCATGAAAAAGCAGCTGGAAAAACACGGTCTTACGGTTGCGGCTGAAACAGGGGATAGCCGGGATGTTGAGGATTTGGTGCTTTCCAAAACACCCGATCTTGTATTCTTGGATGTTCGTCTGGAAGGGCCGCTGAGCGGTACAGATCTTGCGCCGATCATTTTAAAGCGGAGTTCTGCCGCGATGGTTTTTGTCAGTGCCTATGAACTTCCTTCCCATCTTATTCCCGGGGATCCACGGGTGTTGGGAGTGTACCAGAAACCCCTGGCACAAAATTCGGTGAAGGAAATTCTGGGGAGATGGAATGAGTACCTGGTTTCTACCTGAGCTGCGGAAAATTCTGGTGTTCGGCGGGTACAATCTTGTCCTGGCCGCCGTCATGGGTCTGGGAAGCTGGTATTTGTTCCGCATGGGAGCCCGGTGGAAGACCCGGTTATCTGAGAATGCAGGTACACGGCTCATCCACATCGGCCAGGTTATCCTCTACACCCTGTGTACCGCTCTTTCAGGACTGTACGCGCTTGCGCTTGGTCAGGATCTGTTTTTAACCGGGGCGGTGAACCTGATTGCGGCGGCAACGGTATTCGCAGGTCTTCCGGCCGGCATGTTCAGTTCCCTGGCAGCGATGGCGGTAAATCCTCTGACATTTGCCAATGTCCAAATTGCCGGTTTAGGGGGGCTCCTGCTTCTTCCTCTGTTTGTCAGGCCTTTTTTTCGCCGTGGCGGCGGGGCCGGATGGCTGCGTCAGCTGTGGCCTGCCGCTGTTGCATCCTTGTGTTGTATTTTCCTGAATGCCCGGCAGTCTCCATCAATTACCGCTGATTGGATGGACTTTCTCCTTTTTTCACTGGCACTTCTCGTGATTAATTCCGCCGGGTACGCTCTTTTATATCTGTTTATCCGCATTCCCGGAGAGAACAGGTTGCTGATTCAAACTCTCAGCAGCAGGGAAGAAAACTACCGTCAATTGCTGGAACATGCGCCGATTTCTCTGTGGGAGGAGGACTTTTCTGTTCTGGCGGAATATATCCGGCAACATCCCGAAGAGTTTGTATCCGGCAGGATGGAGCATATTGTGAAGAATTCCTGGCGGTATTTTTCCATGATTTCGATTCTCTCCACCAACCGTGCAACGCTTCAACTGCTCGGGGCGGAAAATGCAGAGGAACTGATGCGCCGGTTACCCGAATCCCGTACTCCGGAATTCACCCATGCCCTGGCCCAGGAAATAATTGCAGTGCGAGACGGAAAGACCTTTTTTATGACCGGCACCAGCATCCGGAACTTTCAGGGAGAGCTGCTCAATGTGGTTCTCCAATGGAGTGTACTTCCCGGGCACGAAACAGATTACCGGCGAGTACTGGTATCCATTGTTGATATTACCCAGACGGCCGTTCAGGCCAGGGAGCTGGCGTTTGCGGATGCTCAGCAGGAACAGCTGATAGGAGAGGTACATCACCGGGTCCGAAACAGTCTGGCCATTGCCTACAGCATTATGGGTCTTGAATTGGAGGAGATGGAATCCCCGGAGCTGCGGGAACTCTATGCTTCAAGCATGAACCGGATACAGGCGATTGCCCTGATACACACCAAGCTTTATAAAAATGATGAGATTCTGGCCATGGATTTGGCGGGATACCTGGATGATTTGATCGGGATTATCACAAGCCAGACATCAGAATCCCGGATTTCCTGCCGTCTCCATTGTCCTTCCCGGACCGTTCATATAGATCAGGTGCTGCCCCTTGGAATTATGCTGAACGAAATGGTAATCAACAGCCAAAAACATGCATTCTCCCGGGACCAGACAGACCCGCAAATTGTTATCCGGGTGGAATTCAGCGGAAACAGCTGCAGTTTTCGGTATTCGGACAACGGACGGGGAATGGATCCCGGTATTCTTGATAGGGAAGGCGGCAGTTCTCTTGGTACCAGTCTTTTAAATTCTCTTGCCCTGCAGCTGGGAGGCCGGCTGAGCTACAACTACAGGGATGGGTGGTCGGTCTTTCTCCTGAAATTTCCTCTGGAAGATGTCTCTCTTCAGGAAGCTGTTACCTGATCTGTTTCAAGCCAGTGTCGGAAACTCTGAAAGTCAGCCGTCAAAGCCCTGAATTCGGTGCTGCGTCTTCCGATGTCCTCGATCATATGGGCATCGGAATTATAGAGAACAGGATACCCGGGATATGAATCAATCATGGGATTGTCCTTCCGGTACCACTCAAGACCATGATAGCGGTCATGGGGGATAAATCCCAGCTGACTGATCAGACTGAAATTGGCCCTGTCCACGTGGGCGGGAATTACCAATCCGTCTCGTTCCCTGACTTCCTCCACCAGTTGTGACAGGGGAATATCTGTCGCACTGATTAAAAGATAATCAATGGTTCCCAGAATATTTTCTGAAACATCCACGATGACCTGGTCCCCCATGCGCTCAGGCTTCAGGGGGATGCGCTGAATTCGGGATGAAATCCAGCCATCGGCATCCAGGGCCTGTGAGAGATGCTCGAATATTGCCAGGCAGTGGAGCTCTTCGGAGGTGGTGACTTCCATGCCGTACATGCATGCTATGCCCTCCCGGCGGCAGGCGTCCCGGAAGGCAGGACAATTTGCGGCACTGTTGTGATCGGTCAGTGCAATGAGATCAAGCCCTTTTTTTACCGCCTCTCTGGCAATGGCTCCGGGAGAACTGAACAGACTGCCGCAGGGGCTGAGACA